>JBBSQN010000007.1:0-73331 GCA_038257875.1 Mycobacteriales bacterium | reverse complement strand
GCGGGTGAGGGTGTCCTCGTGGAGGGTGCGGGCCTGCTGGTGCTCGCCCAGCGCGCGCAGGTCGAGGGCGAGGTTGCCGGCGGAGGTGAGGGTGGAGGGGTGGTCGTCGCCCAGGACCCGCCGGGAGCGGGTGAGGGTGTCCTCGTCGAGGGTGCGGGCCTGCTGGTGCTCGCCCAGCGCGCGCAGGTCGAGGGCGAGGTTGTTGGCCGAGGTGAGGGTGTCGGGGTGGTCGTCGCCGAGGCGTTCCCGATCGAGGGTGTGTGCCCGGTGGAACAGCGGCAGCGCGGCGTGGGGCTCCCCCCGGGTCTGCCGGTAGGTCGCGGCCCGGTCGAGCAGCCACGCCACCTGCTCGGGGACCTGATCGAGCCGGCGGGCGGGGTCGGTGGCGGCCAGCACGTGCGGGAGCAGCTGGTGCCAGCGCGGCCACACCCCCGGGTTGTTCCACGGGCTGCCTTCGGGTGCCGCGGCGCGCAGCAGCCGCACCACGATCGCCCCCCAGCCGTCGGAGATGGCGTCGTGGCGGGTGCGTGAGCGCAGCAGCGCCGCAGGAACCCGATGCGCGCTGATGCTGTGCGGCGTGACGGTGGCCATACCGCGTCGGGACATCATGCCGGTGGCGCGGGTGAGCACCAGCGGATCCGCGACCTGCCGTAGCGGTGTGGGGAGCGCGTCGGGGGTGTCGGTGAACAGCGTGATCGGCACCGGCTCGGGCCCGCACCACGCCACCAGTGTCAACACCTCCAGCGCGGTGGGTTCATCGTCGGCGAGCCGGTCGAACGCCACCGCCCACGACGCGGTCACCGACCGCGGATACCCCCCACCCGGCTCCTGATCCAGCACCGTCTCCGCCCGCTCGGCCAGCAACCGCAGGTAGGTGTCGGGGTCCAGAGCGGTGTCCCCCAACAACCCACCGGCCTGCGTGAGCGCCAACGGCAGATCCCCCACCGCCGCCGCCACCCGCCCCGCATCCCGCACGCCCAGCGCGGGGGCGAGGTGGCGCAGCAGCGCCACCGACTCCTCCCGGGGCAACTCCCTGATCCCGACCGGTTCGGCGACCCTGCGCCAGTCGGGGTTGCGGGAGGTGATCAGCACCTGTCCCGGCCCGTCGGGCAGGAACCCGGCCACCGCGTCGGGGTCCTCGGCGTTGTCGAACACCACCAGCCACCGCTCCCGCCGCGGCAGCTCGGCCAGCAACCGCGCCACCCCCACCCCCGCCGGATCCGCCCGGCCGGCCAGTCCGAGGGCGCAGGCCAGGGTGTGCAGGTGGTCGGGGATCAGGGTGGGGTCCTCGGCCGGTACCCACCAGGCGATGTCGAACCCGTCGCGGTGACGGTGGGCGTACTCGATCGCGGTGGTGGTCTTCCCGACCCCACCCATCCCCGTCACCGCCACCACCACAGAACCGCTGGCCTGCAGAGTGCTGGCCAACTCGGCGAGCATGTCCGTGCGGCCGGTGAACTGTCGCGTGCGGGCCGGGATCGTCCACACCCGCCGCACCCCCACCACCCCACCAGCACCCCCGGCTGCGGTCGCGGGGGTGGGGGGTGTGTCGGGGCGGGGGAGGGTGGTCAACGCGTGCAGCAGCGCGGTCTCCAACCCCGCCGGGCTGGTCACCGTTGCGGTCATCACCCCACTGTCGGCCAGCCGCTCTCGGAACGCCTCCTGTCGCGGACCGTGCGCCAGATCGCGGAACATCTCCGCCGGGCCGTCGGTGTCCGGGCCGAGCAGGAACACCAGCCGGGGGATACCCGACTGTTCGGCGGTCTCGTGTTCCAACTCGGTGTAGGACAGCTCCGGCCGGTCCCGGACCGGGGAGCCGTACCGGAACCCGGCGATCAGCACCAACACCTCCGCCGCACGCACCGCCTCCTGGCACACCTCGGCTGGTTTCTGGTCCCGCGCCGGGAAATACGCCATGTCAGTGACCGCGTCCCCCGCCCGTGCCACCGCCGACTCCGCCGCCGCCACGAACGACCGCCCACCCGGGAAACGCCGCAACTCTGAGGTGTGCGACAAGAACACCCGACGTGGGGGCACTTGACGGTCACTGACCATGCCGCACAGCATCCCAGCCACACGACCATCACCGGCCGCCACACCGACCGAGCGCAGACCTTGACCATGAGCGCGCTGTCATGGTGCACATGGGGTGGTCCTACGACAGCGATGGCGGCTCGTTACCAGCACATCACGGGCGTCGTCCGCTGCGACTTCGCTGAGCGCGTAGGCGTACTGCTGCGGCCCGCCGGGTGGTGAGTGAGACTGCCCGGAACGCCGGGACGTCCACGCTACGACCCGCTGGGAGCGTTGACGCTGGTCAGGGTGGCGGAGGATGCGGGATTCGAACCCGCGAGGGCGTGAACCCAACGCGCTTTCCAAGCGCGCGCCATAGGCCTCTAGGCGAATCCTCCGCGTCGAAGCATAGCCGGGACGGCGCGGCCGTCCGCGTCGGCACTACACTCACCCTCGGACCCCGCGCGGCGTCCATCCTGTGAACTCCCCCAGGGCCGGAAGGCAGCAAGGGTCAACGGGCTCTGGCGGGTGCGCGGGGTCCCCTCATGATCGGCGTCAGGTGTTCGGCGTGTCGGCTTGGGGACTGTCGGACCGGTCCGGCACACTGCCCGCCGTGAGCAGACGTAACCGGGAGAAGCGGGCAGCGAAGCAGAAGGACCGGCGGCGCGCCGCCGCCGGTCGTGAGCGCACCTCGTTCGGCGGCGGGTTCAGCGTCGGGCCGGATCGGGTCGCCGTCCAGGAGATCCTTGTCGCGGCCCTGCGGATGGCGGCGATGTGCCCCTGTGGTGACTTAGAGCAGCATGCTGCCGACCTGCTCAGAGACTTCGGCCCGAGCGGTGCCCGGGAGTTCGAGGTCGCGGCCGATCTCACGGTGGCCGAGGCCATCCGGACGGCGTGGGAGGACGGCTGGTTGCCGTCTGACCTGCCCGAGTTCGTCCGTCGCCGGTGCGAGGCGCCGGTCGTGGACTACCTGGCCGAGGCGATCGTCGTGGAGTCCCGGCGCTACCCGGAGGTCATGCTGCATCCGAGATGGCGCGCGGCTCTTGCCGCGGTCTCGGCAGGGATCGATCGAGAGATCGCGACACCGCACCTGCGGCACTGGGCCGCCCGGTACGGCTACGACCTTCGGACCTCGCTGAGAATCGTGCTGGAGGTGCTGGCCACCCTCGGGATGCTCCCGGTCATGGAGCGGCTGCTGCCGCTGCCCGGCGAGAGCCGGCACGCCGTCGCCTCGACCACCGCGGCGGGCGAGGTGGACGAGAAGGCGCTCGCCAAGGTCCGTGGGCTGCTGGCCAAGGCCGAGTCCACCGAGTTCCCGGAGGAGGCGGAGGCGCTCTCGGCCAAGGCGCAGGAGCTGATGAGCCGGTACTCGCTGCACCAGGCCGTGGCCGACCACGACCGCGGTCGGGTACCGGCCGCCTCTGGTCGGCGGCTGTGGATGGAGGCTCCCTACGCCGGGGCGAAGGCGATGCTCGTGCAGTCGGTGGCCACGGCGAACCGGTGCCGCTCGGTGTGGTCGGAGAAGCTGGGCTTCGTCACGGTCATCGGCGCCGAGACCGAGCTCGACATCGTGGAGCTGCTCACCACCTCGCTGCTGGTACAGGCGAACCGGGCGATGCTGGCGGCCGGCAGCCAGGTCACCCGGCGCGGCACGTCGCGGACCAGGTCGTTCCGCCAGTCCTTCCTGGTCTCCTACGCCACCCGGATCGGTGAGCGGCTCGATACCGCCAGTGCGGCCGGCACGGCCGAGGTGCGCGAGGACAGCCGGTTGCTTCCGGTGCTCGCCGCCCGGAGCCGGGCGGCCGAGGATCTCACCGATCGGCTCTTCCCGGAGATGGTGCAGCGTTCGGTGTCGGTGTCCAACGCCGACGGCTGGGGTGCCGGGCGCGCGGCGGCCGACCTGGCGCTGTTCGACGTGCACGGGTCGATCGCGGGGTAGCCGCCCGCCCTGCGCCCGCCCGCCGGACGGACCTGTCGGTGCCGGTGGGTAGCCTCACGGCCGTGGCGCTGGCTCTGTACCGCACGTACCGCCCCGCGACGTTCGCCGAGGTGGTCGGGCAGGACCACGTCACCGAGCCGCTGCGCACCGCGCTCGCGGCCGCCCGGATCAACCACGCCTACCTGTTCTCCGGGCCGCGTGGGTGCGGCAAGACCTCGAGCGCGCGGATCCTGGCGCGGTCGCTGAACTGCGAGCAGGGTCCCACGCCCGATCCGTGCGGCGAGTGCTCCTCCTGTGTCGCGCTGGCGCCGGGTGGGCCGGGCAACATCGACGTCACCGAGCTCGACGCCGCCTCCCACGGCGGCGTGGACGACACCCGCGAGCTGCGCGACCGGGCGTTCTTCGCCCCTGCCGAGTCGCGCTACCGGGTGTTCATCGTCGATGAGGCACACATGATCACGACGCAGGGCTTCAACGCCCTGCTCAAGATCGTGGAGGAGCCGCCGGAGCACCTGGTGTTCGTGTTCGCGACCACCGAGCCGGACAAGGTGCTACCCACGATCCGCTCCCGCACCCACCACTATCCGTTCCGGCTCATCCCACCCGGCACGCTGCGCAAGCTGCTGGAGCGGATCTGCGATCAGGAGGGCGCCGTCGTGGCGCCGGGGGTGTACCCGCTGGTCATCCGGGCCGGGGGTGGCTCGGCGCGGGACTCGTTGTCGGTTCTCGACCAGCTGCTCGCCGGGGCCGGCCCCGGCGGGGTCACCTACGAACGGGCGGTGGCGCTGCTCGGGGTCACCGACGTCGCGCTGATCGACGACGTCGTCGACGCGCTGGCCGCGAGCGACCGGGCCGCGGTGTTCGAGGCCGTCGACCGGCTGGTGGAGGCCGGGCACGACCCCCGCCGGTTCGCCGCCGACCTGCTGCAGCGCCTGCGGGACGTCACCCTGCTGCAGGCGGTGCCGGAGGCTGCGGACCGCGGGCTGGTCGAGGCGGCCGACGACGAGCTGGCCCGGATGGTCGAGCAGGCCGGGAAGCTCGGTCCGGCCACGCTCGCGCGCTACGGCGAGATCGTGCACACCGGGCTCATCGACATGCGCGGTGCGACGGCGCCGCGGTTGCTGCTGGAGCTGCTGTGCGCGCGGATGCTGCTGCCCGCGGCCAGCACCGCCGAGCCGGGACTGCTGGAGCGGCTCGAACGCCTCGAACGGCGCAACGCCATCGCTCCCGCGGCAGCCGTGGCGGAGCCGGCCGGCGAGGATGAGTCGCGGTCGGCGACCGACCGGCGTACCTTCCGCCGGCCCAGCGACGAGAGCGAGCAGCCTGCCGGCGGAGCCGCCGCCGGCGCCGCGAGGTCCGACGCCCGGGCTACGAGCGATACCCCCGCGGAAAGCGCTGACGCTCCACGAGCGGCCCGGGATGCTGAGGCGGAGCCCCCGCCCGGCCGGGCCACCACGGAGCGACCCGCGTCCGGTCGTGCAGACCCGTCGAAGCCAGACGAGAGTGCCGCACCGTCCCCAGCGAGCTCCGGCGACCCGGCACCACCCGCCGAACCCGCCGCCCCAGTGGCACTCGACGCTGCCGCCGCGCGCCGGGTGTGGCCGGAGATCCTCGCGGCCACGCGCACGCAGAGCCGCAGCGTCGAGGCGATGCTGGTCAACGCCACCGTCCGCAGCGTCGAGAACGACACGCTGGTGCTCGGCATCGGGGCACCCTCGCTGGCGCGACGGTTGTCCGAGCAGCGCAACGCCGACGTCGTCGCCGGCGCGCTGCACGCCGTGCTCGGAGTGCGCTGGCAGGTGCGCTGCGAGCACGGCGACCCTCCGCCCCCGCCCGCGGCTCCGCGCGGCGACCCTCCGCCGCCCCCGCCGGCGGCCCCGCAGCGCCGGTCCTCGCGCCCGCCCCCTGAGCGCCCGCCCCCTGAGCGCCCGCCACCCGAGCGTCGGCCCACGGCGTCCGACGGCGGTGTGCCACTGCCGCCGGAGCCACCGGACGAGGAAGCCCCGCCCGACGACGAGGAGCCCCCGCCCGCCGCGGGGGCAGCCGGTGTCCGCGAGGCGGCCCCGGCCGCTGACCGCGATCCCGAGGAGGTGGCGATCGAGCTGCTGAGCTCCCAGCTCGGCGCCAGGGCGATCGATCGACGCTGAGGCACGAACGATGCTGGATTGCGGTGGTGCCGGTACCCGGGCATACGACCGGTGCATGCGTAGGCTGCGCTGACGTGTCCACCACGCAGGAACGGACGGACGTCGTCGTCGGGCTCACCGCCGACCAGGTCGCCGCGCGGGTCGCCGCCAAACAGACCAACGACGTCCCGGCCCGGACGAGCCGCAGCGTCGGCGAGATCGTCCGGGCGAACGTGCTCACCCGGTTCAACGCCATCGTCGGGGTGCTGTTCGCGATCATCCTGGTGATCGGGCCGATCCAGGACGGGCTGTTCGGGTTCGTGATCATCATCAACACGTTGATCGGCATCGTCCAGGAGCTGCGGGCCAAGCGGACCCTCGAGAAGCTGGCGATCGTCGGCGAGGCGCGCCCGCGGGTCCGGCGGGACGGCAGGCTCGTCGAGCTGTCCCCCGGTGGCGTCGTGCTCGACGACGTGATCGACCTCGGCCCCGGCGACAAGATCGTCGTGGACGGGGTGGTGCTCGTCGCCGACGGCCTGGAGGTCGACGAGTCACTGCTCACAGGCGAGTCCGACCCGGTGCACAAGCAGCCCGGCGACCCGGTGCTCTCGGGCAGCTTCGTCGCGGCGGGCGGTGGTGCGCAGCAGGCGACGAAGGTGGGCCGGGAGGCCTACGCCGCCCAGCTGGCCGAGGAGGCGAGTCGATTCACGCTCATCGACTCCGAGCTGCGGGCCGGCATCAACCGGATCCTGCAGATCATCACCTACCTGCTGGTCCCGGCGGCCGTACTGATCATCTGGAGCCAGCTCCGCACGGCGGGCACCGAGATCGACGACGCGGTGCGCGGGATGGTCGCGGCCCTGGTCCCGATGGTCCCCGAGGGCCTGGTGCTGCTCACCAGCATCGCGTTCGCCGTCGGTGTGGTCCGGCTCGGCGCCCGGCAGTGCCTGGTCCAGGAGCTGCCCGCGATCGAGGGCCTCGCGCGGGTCGATGTCGTGTGCGCCGACAAGACCGGCACCCTCACCGAGAACGGGATGCGGCTCGCGCAGGTACAGCCGCTCGGTGCGCACGACCAGGACGCGCTCCGACGGGTGCTGGGCGCGCTCGGCGCCGCCGATCCCCGGCCCAACGCGAGCCTCGCCGCCATCGCCGAGCAGTGCCCGTCCCCGGGCTGGACGGTCACGGCGACCGCACCGTTCTCCTCGGCCCGCAAGTGGAGCGGCGCGAGCTTCGACGGCGAGGGCGACTGGGTGCTCGGCGCGCCCGACGTGCTCCTGGCGGCCGGTAGCGCCGAGCGCGGGGAGGCGGAACGGCTCGGCGCCGGTGGGCTGCGCGTGCTGCTGCTGGGCCGCACCGACCGGACGGTCGACGCCGAGGGTCTCGGTGCCGTCGAGCCGGTCGCGCTCGTCGTCCTCGAGCAGCGCGTCCGTCAGGAGGCGGCCGGCACGCTCGCCTACTTCGCCGAGCAGGACGTCCAGGTCAAGGTCATATCCGGGGACAACGCGCGCTCCGTCGGCTCCGTCGCCGCGTCGCTGCACCTGCCCCGGGCGGACGCGCCGGTCGACGCCCGGGCGCTGCCGCAGGATCGCGCCGAGCTGGCCGCAGCCCTCGAGACCGACACCGTGTTCGGCCGGGTGACACCCGCGCAGAAGCGGGACATGGTGGGCGCGCTGCAGTCCCGCGGCCACACCGTCGCGATGACCGGTGACGGCGTCAACGACGTGCTCGCGCTCAAGGACGCCGACATCGGGGTGGCCATGGGTTCGGGTAGCCCCGCCACCCGCGCCGTCGCCCAGATCGTGCTGCTGGACAACTCCTTCTCGACGTTGCCGCACGTCGTGGCCGAGGGCCGCCGCGTGATCGGCAACATCGAGCGGGTCGCGAACCTGTTCCTCACCAAGACCGTCTACTCGGTGCTGCTCGCGGTGCTCATCGGCGCGATCGGGGTGCCGTTCCCGTTCCTGCCTCGCCATCTCACGCTGATCGGCTCGTTGACCATCGGTATTCCGGCGTTCTTCCTCGCCCTCGCGCCGAACACCGAGCGGGCACGGACCGGGTTCGTGCGTCGGGTCCTGCGGCTGGCCGCACCGTCCGGGGTGATCGCCGGGCTGGTCACGTTCGTCACCTACCTGCTCGCGCGCGCCGACGGCTCGGCCACCGAGATCCAGCAGAGCACCGCGGCGGTCGTGGCGTTGTACCTGGTGGCGACGTGGGTGCTCGTCGTCGTCGCGCGGCCGTTCCAGGGGTGGAAGGTCCTGATGATCGTCGCGTCGCTGGCCGCGTTCGCCCAGGCCCTGTTCCTGCCCTTCTTCTTCGGCCGGGAGTTCTGGCAGCTCGACCCCGACCACGCCCCGACCATGCTCACCGCGCTCGTGGTGGCGAGCGTCGGTGCGGTGCTAGTGGAGCTGGCGTCCTGGCTGGTGAAAAGGAGACTCGCCGGTCACGTCCGCTGAGCCGGTGTTCGCTGGATCTCCTGCCTCATGGCGTCGACCTGCCGGACACGCTCTACCCTGACGCGCGGAGCCGGCTGCGCTGGAGACGCCGGGAACGACGTGCGAGGAGACCGCTGGTGCAACCTGGTCAGCCCGACATGCAGATGATCATGCAGCAGGCACAGAAGATGCAGGAGGAGCTGATGGCCGCGCAGGCCGAGCTGGCCTCGACAGAGGTGATCGGCCAGGCCGGCAACGGCCTCGTGCAGGTCAC
The DNA here is from genome assembly GCA_038257875.1 of Mycobacteriales bacterium. GTDB lineage: Bacteria > Actinomycetota > Actinomycetes > Mycobacteriales > Pseudonocardiaceae > Pseudonocardia. The sequence goes on along the minus strand of JBBSQN010000007.1, from coordinate 64,547 downwards.
GACGACCGCGGCGGGCGAGGTGCGTGCCGTGCGGATCGACCCGAAGGTGGTCGATCCCGATGACGTCGAGACGCTGCAAGATCTCCTCGTTGGCGCGCTGCAAGACGCGGCGCAGGCAGCTCAAGAGCTGCAGGCCGAGCGGATGGGTCCGCTGGCCGGCGGTCTCGGCCTTCCCGGTCTCGGATAGGCCCGGTGTTCGAGGGACCGGTCCAGGACCTGATCGACGAGCTGGGCCGGCTGCCGGGAGTGGGACCGAAGAGCGCCCAGCGGATCGCGTTCCACCTGCTCGCGGCCGACCCCGCTGACGTGTCGCGCCTGCAGGACGTGCTGGCGAAGGTCAAGGAGGGAGTGCGGTTCTGCGATCTCTGCGGCAACGTCTCCGAACGGGAACGTTGCCGGTACTGCGCCGACGCCCGCCGCGACCCGACGATCGTCTGCGTCGTCGAGGAGCCGAAGGACGTGCTGGCCGTCGAGCGCACCCGCGAGTTCACGGGCCGCTACCACGTGCTGGGTGGAGCGTTGGACCCGCTGGCCGGGGTCGGCCCGGACGGGCTGCGGATCCGGGAGCTGCTGGCCAGGCTCGGCGGTACCGGCCCGGCGGCCGACGAGACCGAGATCGCCGAGGTGATCATCGCGACCGATCCCAACACCGAGGGTGAGGCGACCGCCACCTATCTGGTGCGGCTGCTTCGCGACTTCCCGGGCCTCTCGGTCACCCGGCTTGCGTCGGGACTCCCGATGGGAGGCGATCTGGAGTTCGCCGACGAGCTGACGCTCGGTCGGGCACTGTCCGGCCGTCGCACCCTGTAGCCATGGGTGCGACGGTCGGATCGGATGGCGTGATCACTCCCCGGGAACGCGCCGATCAGTCCTCGTCCGCATTGTCGATGTCGCCGTGGAACGCGGGATGCCGAGCCTCCCACTCCTCCCGGCGCGCCGCCGCGACCTGGCGCCACTTGGATGTCCGCGCGGCGTCCAAGATCCCCACGACGATCGCGACCGCCACGAGGAAGACGAAACCCATGGCGGCGACGGTTACGACGGCCATGGCGACCACCTGCTCCGATAGGCGGCCGCGGCCGGCGCGCTGCTGCTGGTCTTCCCTGTGCTGGACATCATCATCAACCTCTTCTCTCTGTGTACCTGCTCTGTGTCAGCCGGTCGACCTGATGGCTATCATCACGACCGGCAGGCTGAGCTTGCCACAGGACAGTGCGTTGTGCACTTGCAGGCGGGCTGAGTCGGCGACCGGGAAGGGTAATGACAGCACTGCAAAGCCCCATCGGCTCAAGGCGTCGGCTCGGAGCGGAGCTTCGTCGCCTGCGGACCACAACGGGGTTGACCCTCGACGACGTCGCCGAGCAGATGACCTGCTCCACGTCGAAGATCTCGCGGCTGGAGACCGGGAAGGGCATCCCCAAGGCGCCCGACGTCCGCGAGCTGATGCGGCTCTACGGCGTCGTCTCCGACACCGAGCGGGACCTGCTGCTGCGGCTTGTTCGGGACAGTCGCCAGCAGGGCTGGTGGGAGCCGTTGACCGAGGGGGTGCAGCCCGAGCGCTTCGTCATGGACGCTCCGGCGCGCTACCCGGCGCTGGAGACCGAGGCGAAGGCGGTCCGGTCGTTCGAAGTGGCGCTCCTGAACGGGCTCCTGCAAACGCCCCAGTACACCCGGGCTGTGCTCACCGCGGTCCTACCGGGTCACGGGCCGTCGGAGATCGATCGGCTCGTCGAGCTCCGACGCCGCCGGCAGGAGGCACTCGTCGATCGCGATCCGCCGCTCGAGCTGTCGGTCGTGCTCGACGAGGCGGCGCTGCTGCGGGCGGTCGGGTCCCCGCAGATCATGGTCGAACAGCTGCAGTTCGTGCTCGACCGGTCCACGCAGCCCAACATCGACCTGCGGATCCTCCCGTTCGAGGTCGGGTTCCACCGCGCGCACCTGGGCGAGTTCGTGGTGCTCGAGTTCCCGCCGGGCGCCGGTTCGGACGTCGTCTACATCACAAGCCATGCGGGTGACACCTATCTGGAGACTCCATCCGACGTGGACCTGTATAAAGATCTCATCGCCGACGTGACCCGTCGCGCCCTTGATCCCGATGCATCACGCGACTGCATCGATCGTTACCTCAGCGTCCACAGCTCTCGGAAGGTTGTCTCTGTTGACCGACTTCACGATCAGTAGCTTCTGCAGCATCGGTGGTTGCGTCGAGGTCGGGCAGCTGCCCGACGGCGTCGTCGCAGTACGGGACAGCAAGGACCCGCGGCGGCGGACGTCGCTCGTCTTCACTCCCGAGGAGTGGACGGCCTTCCTCGGCGGGGTGAAGAACGGGGAGTTCGACACGGTCGCGGGGTGATCGCTGGGAGTGTGCGCTGACGGCCCTCCTGACGACCGTCAGTGCACACTCCCGCCGATCATCAGCGGATGTTGTTATGTGTTGTTGTTGCGGGCCAGGCCGTGGGCGACGACTCGCTTGGCGATCTCTAGGCCCAGGGGGACGCCACCGATGTTCTTGTCGGTACGGGGGAGGCCGTCGAACTGCCAGTGCACGCCGAGGTAGACGCGGCTCAGGGCGTTCTCCCGCAGCGGTGTCACCAGGTCAGTGAACCGGCGGACGTGGCGTACCCGGAGATGGCCCTGCGAGTTCGTCGTCGTGCCGTTGAGCTCATCGGAGACCACGTCGAAGCAGAAGCCCTCCTCGGCTGGCGACTCGTCGGCGAGCACGTCGGCGACCGTGATCGGCGCTCCCCCGTAGAACAACCGGATCGTCTGGAACACCGCGGCCCCGAACGTCGCGTGCCCAGACGGGTAGGCCGGGAACGGCGGTGTGAAGTCGGGCTTGCCGGTCTGGTTGGAGTTGGGCCCCCCGAGTGGCAGCCAGAACGGGTCGCACGCTGGGTCCCCGTTCACGCCGCCGACGCCTGACGGTCCGTTGCTCGGACAGGCCTCCCGGATTCCGATCACCGGACGCCACAGGTTGTAGTAGTACTTCCAGTACCAGGCGTCGATGCCAGCCTCGCCCATGGCGACGTTGACCAGCGCGAACAGCTCCGCGTTCGCCTCCACCGTCATGTCCTCGCGGCCGGTGACGATCTTCCGCAGGATCTGGTTGTAGAACCGCGGCGGGGTCCCCATCCGGGCAACGCCGTCGTAGGCCCAGAAGGTGCCGATGAGACTCTGCTCCGGCGTCCGGTTGGCGCTGAGCAGCGCGCCGAGGTCCCGGACCTCCTCGTGGTCGAGCCTGTAGTCGGGATCGTCGAGGTAGTCGTCCAGCTCGTAGCCGGGCGGTGGGTCGAGCGGGACGCGATCCGACAGCACGAAGTGGGCGACGTTGCCCCACTGCGGGCCCAGGAACGGCTGGGTGGGGTTGACCGGGTCCACCCGGTGGCGGCCGTAGCTCGAGGACGAGGCGTAGTGCGCCTGGTCGGCCGCGCCGTCGGTGGCCCGCATCGCGAGCAGCGCCACCGCGATCTCGACGCCCACCCGGTGTCCCTCGTCCAGGCCCGGGCCCGCCGGCATCGGCTGCGCGGTGGCGTGGTCGGTGACGAAGTCCTCGTGCTCGGGCCACAGCGCCGCGATCGTGCACTGGGCCGCGGCGCTGACCGCGGCGTCCCGGGCCACGGGATCCGTGGGACCCGAGTAGGCCACCCCGGTGTAGGGGGCTGTGCCCTTGTTGACCGCGACCACCGCGTCGTGCATCGCCAGGTGCACGATCGCGAAGGCCCACGAGGAGCCGGTTGGCCCCTTGGTCTCGACGCGCTTCGATGGTGGTGGCGGTGCATCCGGCGGGGCCGGGGTGTGGTCTCGAGCGTTGATCTCGAGCAGTGCCTCGTTCCAGTACAGGATCGGATCGGACATCGCTGATGCTCCTCGGGAGGGCTGCGCCCGCCGCACGGTGCTGCGGGCGATTCTGAAGAGCACCCTGCGCCGGTCCAGATACATCGTCCCCGGATGGAGCTACCGCATCGCGCGGTTGACCGCTGAGACCACGGCCTTGAGGGAGGCGCTCATGATGGAGCTGTCGATTCCGACGCCCCAGAGCACGGTGCCTTCCACCGCGCACTCGACGTAGGCCGCGGCGCGGGCGTCGTCTCCGGTGGACATGGCGTGCTCGTGATAGTCGAGCACGCGCACGTCGAAGCCGATCCCGGCCAGCGCGTCGACGAACGCCGCGATCGGGCCGTTGCCGCGACCGGCGATCTCGTGGAGGTCGTTCTCCACCCGCACGGTCGCGACGATCTCGTCGGTGCCTTCGCCGTCGTTGGTCAACCGGTGGCGGATCAGCTTCAGCGGCGTGACGCGGTCGAGGTACTCGGACTCGAAGGCGTCGCGCATCTGCTTGGGTGAGACCTCGCCACCCTTTGAGTCGGTGAACTCCTGAATCACCCGGCTGAACTCCACCTGGAGCCGCCGCGGCATGTCCATCTGGTGCTCGGACTTCATGATGTAGGCGACGCCGCCCTTGCCGGACTGCGAGTTCACCCGGATCACGGCCTCGTAGGTGCGCCCGATGTCCTTCGGGTCCACCGGCAGGTAGGGCACCTCCCAGCGGAACTGTTCGACGTCCACGCCGGCTTCGGCCGCGTCGGCCTGCATCGCGGAGAAGCCCTTGTTGATCGCGTCCTGGTGGCTGCCGGAGAACGCGGTGTAGACCAGGTCGCCGCCCCACGGGTGGCGATCGTGCACCGGCAGCTGGTTGCAGTACTCGACGGTGCGGCGGATCTCGTCGATGTTGGAGAAGTCGATCTGTGGGTCGATCCCCTGGGTGAACAGGTTCATCCCCAGCGTCACCAGGTCGACGTTGCCGGTGCGCTCGCCGTTGCCGAACAGGCATCCTTCGATGCGGTCGGCGCCGGCCTGGTAGCCCAGCTCGGCGGCGGCCACGGCGGTGCCGCGGTCGTTGTGCGGGTGCAGGCTCAGCACCACCCCATCGCGCCGGTCCAGGTGGCGGTGCATCCACTCGATCGAGTCAGCGTAGACGTTCGGGGTGGCCATCTCGACGGTCGCCGGCAGGTTGACGATCATGGGGGACTCGGTCGTGGGCTGCCAGATCGCGGAGACGGCGTTGCAGACGTCCACGGCGTACTGGAGCTCGGTACCGGTGTAGGACTCCGGCGAGTACTCGAAGCGCCAGTCCGTCGAGGGGTACTTCTCGCTGAACCGCAGCACCTCCTCCGCGCCGTTGATGGCGATCTTGGAAATGCCCGCCCGGTCGGACCGGAACACCACGCGGCGCTGCAGGATCGAGGTCGAGTTGTAGAGATGCACGATCGCTCGAGGCGCGCCCTCGCACGCCTCGTAGGTGCGCTCGATCAGCTCCGGGCGGGCCTGGGTGAGGACCTGGATCGTGACGTCGTCCGGGATGAGGTCGCTGACGATGATCTCGCGAACGAAGTCGAAGTCGGTCTGGCTTGCCGAGGGGAACCCGACTTCGATCTCCTTGTAGCCCAGGCTCACCAGCAGGTCGAACATGCGGCGTTTGCGGGCCGGGCTCATCGGGTCGATCAGGGCCTGGTTGCCGTCGCGCAGGTCTACCGCGCACCACAGCGGGGCCTTCGTGATCCTGGTGTCCGGCCAGGTGCGTTCGGGCAGGGATACCGGCTCCACCAGCTCGTGGAACGGGCGGTACCGGTGGATGGGCAGGTGCGAGCCGCGCTGCGGGTTCCAGGCGGGCTGGGTCTGCGGGGCGGGCAGCGACGGTGTGCGCAGCCGGCTTGCCGAAGACGAGGTGTAGGCATCAGGTGAGGTGGTCACGAGGGTTCCTTCTTGGTGCTGCAGGGTCATCGACCGGCGAGCACGCCACACCCCACGACGAGGGGGCCGGTCGGTCAGACCCCGCCGCGGCGGCGAAGGAGCAGGCGTACCACGTGCGTGAGGTTAGTCGGATGTGGGGGAGCATCTGTAACTCCACCCCTCCCCAGTGTCACCTGATCGAGTGAGGCCGTGTGAAGGATCTCGTGGTGCGGCGCGGCGGCTCCGCCGGTGTGGTGTGAGTCATCTCGACCGACAGGGACGCCCGTCGCCGGTAGGGTGAGTCCCCGACCAGCGCCCGGTGGAGCGCCGCGCTCGGGTGTGGCCGGGCGCGGCGAGTCCTGACGGCGCCGCACCAGCACAGGAGGTCGGCGGTGGCCCTCGTCGTGCAGAAGTACGGCGGTTCCTCGGTCCAGGACGCGGACCGCATCAAGAAGGTCGCCGAACGGATCGTGCGGACGCACAAGGAGGGCAACGACGTCGTCGTGGTGGTGTCCGCGATGGGCGATACCACCGATGAGCTGCTCGAGCTCGCCGACCAGGTGTCCCCGGCGCCGCCCCCGCGCGAGATGGACATGCTGCTCACCGCGGGCGAGCGGATCTCCAACGCGCTCGTCGCGATGGCCATCCACTCCCTTGGTGCCCATGCCCGGTCGTTCACCGGCTCGCAGGCCGGAATGATCACCACCTCGAAGCACGGCGACGCGCGGATCGTGCAGGTCAACCCCCAGCGGTTGCGCGACGCCCTCGCCGAGGGCGCGATCGTGCTCGTCGCGGGCTTCCAGGGGATGAGCCACGACTCGAAGGACGTCACGACGCTCGGCCGTGGCGGGTCCGACACCACCGCGGTGGCGCTGGCCGCCGCGCTGGCCGCCGACGTCTGCGAGATCTACACCGATGTGGAGGGCATCTTCACCGCCGACCCGCGGATCGTCGCCGACGCGCAGCGCCTCGACTGCATCACCTACGAGGAGATGCTGGAGATGGCGGCGTGCGGGGCGAAGGTCCTGCACCTGCGGGCGGTGGAGTACGCCCGGCGCTATAACGTCCCGTTGCGGGTGCGCAGCTCGTACACCGACAAGCCGGGATCGCTCGTCACCGGCTCGATCGAGGAGATTCCCGTGGAGAAGGCGATCATCACCGGGGTCGCGCACGACCGGTCGGAGGCCAAGGTCACCGTGACGGGGGTGCCGGACACCCCCGGCATGGCCGCTCGCATCTTCCGCACGGTGGCCGACGCCGACATCAACATCGACATGGTGCTGCAGAACATCAGCCACGTCTCCGACCGGCGCACCGACGTCACGTTCACCCTCCCGCGTACCGACGGGCCGCGCGCGATCGCCGCGCTCGGTGCGGCGCAGGCCGAGATCGGGTTCGCCGAGCTGCTCCACGACGACGGGGTCGGCAAGGTCTCGCTGGTCGGTGCGGGCATGCGCAACCACCCCGGCGTCACCGCGACCTTCTGCGAGGCCCTGTCCAATGCCGGTATCAACATCGAGACGATGAACACCTCGGAGATCAGGATCTCGGTGATCTGCCGGGTGGACCAGCTCGACACCGCGGTGCGCGCCCTGCATACCGCGTTCGACCTCGGCGGCGAGGAGCGGGCCGTCGTGCACGCGGGGACCGGACGATGAGCGGACATCCCGACCGGGGCCCGGTCGTCGCGATCGTCGGTGCCACCGGCGCGGTCGGCTCCACGATGATCGACATCATCGACGCGCGCGCGTCGGTGCCGTGGTCGGAGATCAGGTTGGTCGCCTCGGCGCGCTCGGCGGGCCGGGTGCTGCGGGTGCGCGGGCGTGACGTCACCGTCGCGGCGCTCGCACCCGAGGTGTTCGACGGCGTGGACGTCGCGCTGTTCGATGTGCCCGACGAGGTCAGCGCGCAGTGGGCGCCGATCGCGGCCGCCCGGGGCGCGGTGGCCGTGGACAACTCCGGCGCGTTCCGGATGGACCCCGACGTGCCACTCGTGGTGCCGGAGGTCAACGCCGACCAGGCGGCCGTCCGGCCCAAGGGGATCATCGCCAACCCCAACTGCACGACGCTGTCGATGATGACGGCGATGGGTGCCCTGCACCGCGAGTTCGGGCTCATTGCGCTGGTCGTCGCCTCCTACCAGGCGGCGTCGGGAGCGGGTCAGGCCGGTGTGGACCGCCTCTACGCCGAGCTCGCCGCCGTGGCTGGCAAGGAGATCGGGGTGCGCGGCGGTGACGTCGCCGCGGCGCTCGCCGCCGCCGGACTGGACGCCGCCGCGTCGCCGTTCCCGGCCCCGCTCGCGCTCAACGTGGTGCCGTGGGCCGGCTCACCCCGGGACGAGGGCTGGTCCTCGGAGGAGCTCAAGGTCCGCAACGAGTCCCGCAAGATTCTCGGCATCCCGGACCTCAAGGTCTCGGCCACCTGCGTCCGCGTTCCGGTCGTGACCACGCACGCGCTCGCGGTGCACGCGACGTTTGCGCGCGAGGTGTCTGTGGAGGCTGCGCGCAAGGTCCTCGCCGCGCAGCCCAGCGTCGTCCTGCGCGACGACGCGGCCGCCGGCGAGTGGCCCACGCCCGCCGACGCCGTGGGTGGCGACCCGACCTGGGTCGGGCGCATCCGGCAGGCGCTGGACTTCCCGAACACGCTCGAGCTGTTCGTCTGCGGTGACAACCTCCGCAAGGGCGCAGCGCTGAACACCTACGAGATCGCCGAGACGGTGGCCGCCGGCCTGTAGCCCGCGCCACCGGGCTGACAGCTCCACCTTGGACGGTACGGATCAGTCCAGATCTCGTGCGGCGTGATCGTCGTTCGTAGGAACGGTGCTGCGTATGCGCCGAGTGGGATGGTCGAGCCAGTAGGTGTGGGTGCCGTCGTTGGTGGCGGTGAGGCCGTAGCGGCCGCGTTCGGGTCGGCCGAGGCGGTGCCATTCGGCACGGCTCGTTCGACGGCGGGCCAGATGCGGCGGGGGCCACTTTGGGTGACGGTGTGGGTGGTGTCGCCGCTGGTGATCTCGGCCCAGCTGTTGTGCGCGGTGGTGGCGAACGCGGCCGGGTCGATCGTGGCTGGGTCGCCCACGGCGGTGTAGTTGATCTTGTTCTGGCCGTGGTCGGCCAGTACGATCGACGAGAGCGTTTTGCAGATCACCGGCCCGTCGACCTGCTCAGCGAAGGCGACTGCGACTGCGACTGCGTGGTTGTTGAGTGGGAACGCGCCGAGATCGAACCGGGCCACCGGCGCGCCCCGGCGGTGGATCTCGCTGATCACCGCGTCCGCGGTGGGGTCCTCGGGTGCGGTGATCACGAGGACCGTGGATCGGCTGCCCACCGGTTCAGGTGTCGGTCTGCGGGATGGTGACGGTGTCGGGCACTACGACGCCGTCCTTGGATTCCTCGGTCCCGCGCGTCTCTTCCCATTTCGTGGCGGTGGTGTCGTGCTTGCCGCACTCCAACGGGGTCACGGCCAGCGACGCGGAGTAGGGCCGCAGCCTACCGGGGATGTGGTGCAACGGGCGCTGCCCGCCGATGAGGGTGTCGCACACCGGGAGCAGCGCGGTGGGCGGGATGAGCGGGTCATGCAGGATCATCACGGGCCTCCTTGATCGTATGGACGGCGTCCCGGTCATCGGCAGCGGTACAGCCCGGCGGCGTCGCGGGGAAGGGGTCAGTTCGGGCGTGGTGTGTGGTCGACGGCCCTGTGCGCGATGACGGCATCGTGCAGGCCGGGGTCGGTGCGGGAGTGCCAGGGGGTCTTCCCGCGCCGACCGGAGTTCGAGGTGGCCCGTGCGGGGGGACTCCGGTCTAGCCTCGCGACCCAGAGCAATCGACTTGGCAATACAAGTCAACTCTCGGCTGGTCTTCAGACGGGCAACAGCCTTCCCGCGTGCCAGCGGACAAGGGCCATTCGGTGCTCTCGTTGGGCTCCGGTCTGTGGGTCGATGCCGAACGCGCCGAACAGGGTCGAGGTCCGGAGCTGCACCGCGGCAGTCCAGAGATCGTCGTCTGCGGTGCTGCCCGCTTCGCTGGCGCAGTGCACGGCGATCGCTGCGGTTGCGGCGGCTTGCACTGCCGGGTAGTCGGGTACGGATCCGAACGTCTCGGTGTACCGGGCCAGGAAGTCTGTCTCGGAAGGACCCACGCTTGCCTCGAGTGCGGTGCCCGGGGTCCATTGGGCCACGCCGAGGATGGTGTCGGGATCGGGTACCGCGTCGGCGAACTCGCGGACACCGGCAGCGACGGTACCGATGACCTGCGGTCGTGGGTGACCGGCCAGGACGCCGGCGACGAGGGCGGTGTCCTCCTCGAACGTGCCCGCGGTGAACAGTGCCCACGGCTGTTCGGTGGCGTCGTCGGGCATGACCGGCACCCCGAGCCGGTGTGCTGCTGTTCTGGCCCCAGCGATGACCTGGCGTCCGAAGCTGCCGCGCCCCTGGACCAACCGCAGCGGCACGCCGGCGTGGTGGTCGGCGAGATGGGCGACGAACGGCTCCGCGTACCGGCTGGTGGGCGTCAGGACCGACACCACCAGCCCGGGCGCTGCGGCCTGCACGTCATCGCCGGAGCCGCCGTGGTTCCACACCACGCGGCCCGATCCGGTCGCGAAGGCGCAGGCCGCGCGGGTGAGAACGGTCGAGTACGGCCCTAACAGCAACTCGCAGCGGCTGGTCAGGTCGTCCAGGGCTGGCGCGACCCGTGCCGGATCACCGCCGTCGTCGGAGATGACGACCTCCGCGCCGTCGGTCATCGCGCTCCACACCTGAAGTCCTCGTGCGGCCTGATTCCCAAACCGCGCGAAACGCCCGGTCACAGACAGCACCGCCCCGATCCTCGGCAGGCGCCCCACCATCAGAGATCCACCTCGTACCGGAAGGAGTGCCGGTCGGCAGCGGCGACGGTCTCCTGCACCTCGACGGGCCCGGCTGTCAGCGTCGTACAGCGTGCGCAGAACCCGCACCACAGGGGTCCCCGAGCGGAGACGTAACTGATCCACCTCGGCAGGGGGTGGGCATCCGCGCGGTGAGATCGTCCACGGTGTGGACGACGGTCCGTCGGATGGGCCCGGCAGGGTCCTCGATGATCCCACGGCGCCGCCACGGATGAGACGGGGCCGCGTGATGTCCGACCCGCGCACCATCTCGGCATCGTAGTAGCTGTCGCAGGTCGCCACCGGCTCGTCGTTCACGAGGAACAGTCGCCTCCGTGCGATGACGGGCGCCCCCACGTGGATCTGCAGCCGTTCTGCGATCTCGGCGGGGGCGTCGCTCTCCACGACCTCGACCAGGAGCTGGCCCGGTCGCTGGTCCTGCTCGGTCACCTGGGCGTTGAAACCGGGGAGGCCCGCCGCCCGGTGCCTGCGGTAGTTGGCAGCGGTGACCGTGAGACGTACCGGCGGACGCGGACGGACGAACATGCCCCGGCCCTGCTCGGTCACGATGAGTCCCTCGGCCTTCAGAAGGGTGATCGCCCGGCGAACGGGTAGCCAGCAGGGCTGCGAGAAGCCGCAAGTCGAGCCGCTCCCGCACCGGTGGCGCCGGGCCGTCGGCGGTCGACTTCGGGGACCGCGTGGGTGGGTTCAGCGCCCAAAGCGCCATACCGGACAGCACCCATCCCGCGCCCACCACCCCATCGCTGTGCTGGTGGACAGCTGCAGCGCCAGCACGGTGCCGACCGCGGGGCCGATGATGTAGGACAGCTCGACCGACATGGAGTCCAGCGCGAAACGCGGACCGCCTGCGCGCGTCGGGGACCAGTACCGCCAGCGACTGCCGGGTCATCGCGAAGACCGGGATCCCGAGCAGACCGCCGAGCACGGCCCCCACCAGCAGCACCGGGTAGGGCAGTACGGGCGCCGCGGCCCAGAACACCGCCTCGGCGCACAGGGTGAGCGCGAGCCTCGTGCGCAGCCCGCGCCGATCGATTAGCCGGCCGAGCAGGGGTGCGCCGATTGCCATGCCGACGGTGGCCGCCGCGCCGAGCAGGCCCGCCGCGGCGTAGCCGTGGCCGAGCGTGATCACCACGTGCAGGGTGAGCGTGATCCCTGCAGCCGTTGCCGGGATGCGGGCGAGGAACGCCACACCGGTCAGCGGGGCCACTCCCGGCAGGCCGAAGACGGCTCGATAGGCGGCGATCCCGCCGGTAGGACGGTCCGTGGTCGGCGCCTGCACTGCTCCCACCGGTTCATGGTGCCGTCGGGGTCCATCGAAGTTCGACGGGTTTTACACAGTTAACTTGACCCATTCCAGAAAAACTGGTCAGCTGGGGTTCTCATGGGCCCCCTCCGCAGCCGAGGGTTTGCACGCCACCGCTGACGCTGGCTACCTGCTCAACCAGGCCGAGGTCGTGTTCTGACGGCCTGTGCTCCCACCTGCCAGCGACGGACCAGCTGTCAGGACGACAGCCCGACCCCTACCCGAAGGAGACATCGTGACCGCGACACAACCGCGGCCGACGACGAACAATGTCGGCATCCCGGTGACCAGCGACAACGACTCGTTGACGCTGGGCAGCAATGGTCCGATCCTGCTCCAGGACCACTATCTGATCGAGAAGAACGCCCAGTTCAACCGGGAACGGGTACCCGAGCGGGTCGTGCACGCCAAGGGTGGGGGTGCGTTCGGCCATTTCGAGGTGACCAACGACGTCAGCGAGTTCACCAAGGCCGCGGTGTTTGCGCCGGGCGCGACGACCGAGACGCTGGCGCGGTTCTCCACGGTCGCCGGTGAGCTGGGCTCGCCCGACACCTGGCGCGACCCCCGCGGCTTTGCCGTGAAGTTCTACACGTCCGAGGGTAACTACGACCTCGTCGGCAACAACACCCCGGTCTTCTTCATCCGGGACCCCATCAAGTTCCCCGACTTCATCCGCAGCCAGAAGCGTCGCGCCGACAACCACCTGCGCGACCACGACATGCAATGGGACTTCTGGAGCCTGCGCCCGGAGTCGGCTCATCAGGTCACCTGGCTGATGGGTGACCGTGGTATCCCGAAGAGCTGGCGTCACATGAACGGCTACAGCTCGCACACCTACCTGTGGGAGAACGCGGGCGGGGAGCGGTTCTGGGTGAAGTACCACTTCAAGACCGACCAGGGCATCGACTTCATGTCGCAGGCCGACGCCGACCGGATCGCCGGCGAGGACGGCGACTTCCACATCCGCGATCTGAGCGACTCGATCCGATCCGGCGAGCCGCCGTCGTGGTCGCTGAAGGTCCAGGTCATGGGCTACGAGGACGCGGCGAGCTACCGGTTCAACCCGTTCGATCTCACCAAGGTCTGGCCGCACGGCGACTACCCGCTGATCGACGTGGGCCGGCTCGTGCTCGACCGCAACCCCGACAACTACTTCGCCCAGATCGAGCAGTCGGCGTTCGAGCCGTCGAACCTGGTGCGGGGAATCGGCCCGTCACCGGACAAGATGCTGCTCGGGCGGATGTTCGCCTATCCGGACACGCACCGCTATCGGATCGGCCCGAACTACGCCCAGCTGCCGGTGAACGCGCCCAGGTCGCCGGTCAACAGCTACGCCAAGGACGGCGCGATGCGGTACTCCAACCCGCAGGACCCGGTATACGCGCCGAACTCCTATGGTGGCCCGCACGCGGACCCGGAGCTCGCCGGCGAGGTGACGTCGTCTTACGGCATGGCCGACGAGGTCATCCGCACGGCGTACGCGACGCACGCCGAAGACGACGACTTCGGCCAGGCCGGCACGATGGTCCGCACGGTTTTCAGCGACGAGCAGCGCGAGCGGTTCGTCGGCAATGTGGCCGGGCATCTGTCGAACGGTGTCTCCGAACCGATTCTGCAGCGCGCGTTCGAGTACTGGAAGAACGTGGACAAGGAGACGGGGGACAAGATCGAGCAGGCCGTCAGCCCCGAATAGGACGATCAGTACGCCGCACGTGACGGCCCCCGCACGGGAAGGGGCCGTCGCGTGCGCGTCTGGTGCTCAGGTCGCTCCGACCGGAGCCGGCAACGGTGCACGCAGCCGCAGCTCCCCGTCCGTGATCTCCGCCGAGGGGCGCAGCCCGGCGCGCCGCAGCAGCCGGGTGACGCCCAGGTCGTCGGGTCGAGCGACGGCGGTCATCTCCGCCACGCCCTGCTCGGTGGCCATGTCCGTGACTCGCCGCAGCAACGCGGTGCCCAACCCGCGGCCATGCCAGGCGTTCTCCACCAGCACGGCGAACCGCGCCGAGCCCGGCCCCTCGGGATCCAGGTTGGCCAACCCCACAGCGCTCCCGCCGTCCACCGTCACGGCCAGGACGGCCTGCCCGGCGCCGGACTCGCCGCCGAGCAGGCCGTCGAGCTGGCCCGGTGCCAGTCGTGGCGTCGGGCTCAAGAACCGGGAGCGGCGTGTCTCCGGGGAGCAACGCGCGTGCAAGGCGGCCACCAGCGGGGCGTCCGAGGGCCCCGCGAGCCGCATCCGCACCTCCGACCCGTCGCGCAGCAGCAGGATCCGGTCGGCTCCGGACGGGCGCGCCGGCGTGCGTATCGCGAGCTGTGCGGCCAGCTCGAGCAGGGCCGCGGCACGCGAGAGCTCGGTGGCGGTGAACGGCCAGGCCCGGCCCAGGCGCAACTGCTGGGCGCCGACGCGCAGGCTGTGGATGTGCTCGCCGGGGTTGTCGACCGTGGGGTCGACGAGCCGCGCCCGGAGCATCGTGGCGACCGCGCGGGGCGCGCTGGCTGGATCAGCGGCGACCATCCGGGCCAGCGCCAACGCCGTGGTGGCCGGATCGGAAAGCTCCGTGGCGTCGGCGCGCACCAGCAACGTGCAGGGGATCCCGGCCTGCTCCACGGCGTCGACAAGGGCCGCGGGATCGGCCGACGCGGGCACCTTGACCAGCAGCTCGTCGGTGACCGAGCCGTCGTCGGCGGGTTCCCCGACCACGTGCAGAGAGATGATGTTGCACCCCGCGACGCCGACCGCGGTGGCCAGCTCGCCGAGCCGGCCCGGCCGGTCCTCCAGCTCCACGTGCACCCGCCACAGCGTCATGGGTTCCACCTCCTCGGGGACGCCCCCATAGTGGTCACCCGGTGTTTCGACCCTGCTACCGAGACGTGAATGCCCGTGCGCGGAGCGTGAGTTGAACCAGGGCGGGCGGCCCCTGGTGGTGAGGAGTGATGACTCTGGTGACGGCAGGCTCGGTCGCAGCTCATCCCGGCGACCCGACGCTGGTCAACCAGCTGCGCGACGCGGACACCGCTGGTCGCGGGCGGGGTGGCGTCGGTGTTGGGCACGCGACGACTCGCCGCGGCATCCGCTCCCGGAAGCGAAGGGGCTACAGAGCATGAGCATCAGCCGATGTCGTAGCGGGCGTGCAGCGGTCCTGGTAGCGGTCGTGTTCGCCGTCGGTGGCTGCGGTGCCGCGCAGACCACGACCGTGACGCCCGTGGTGACGGCCGACGGCGTGCAGCGTGTGGAAGTGGCGTTCGCGAGAGGGGCGGTCGTCGGCGGGGTGTCGCGGTATGCGGTGCCCGTCGGGTCGCGTGTCGAGCTCGTGGTGAGCAGTGACGTAGCCGACGAGGTGCACCTGCACGGCTACGACCGAGTCAGCTTTGTCGCCCCCGGCGCCACTACGACGTTCCGCTTCGTCGCGGACCTGCCCGGGGTGTTCGAGGTGGAACTGGAGCAGAGCGGCGCGCCCCTGGCGCAGCTCAAAGTCTCGTAACCCCTCGAACCCTGCCCGCGAGTCGGTACGGATTGGCGGTCGAGTCGGTACGAATCGGTGCACAGGTGGTTCGGGACGGCGCGCTTCCCGGGTGCTCGACGCCGTGGCGGTCTCCGTCCGGTCGGCTCATTTGCTCGACTCGGGCACCAACCGGTACCGACTCGCGCGCCAGTTCGTACCGACTCGCGGGTGGGGGTGTGGGGGATCGTAGGGTGGGGGCGTGGTGGTGCGGCTGTTTTTGGTTGCCGTGCTGGTGGGGGTCCTGGTTCCTGGTGGGGCTGCTCCGGCGTCTGGGCATGCAGGCGGGTTGTCCTCGTCCACCAGCGCGGCGCGGGTGCTCGCCGTCGACCCACCGGTGCCCGGTCTGGACGTCGCGGCCGTGGAGTTCGGGGCCCGGTTGCGGCTCGACAACGGCACCGGCGCCACCGTCGTCGTCGAGCCACTGCCCGGCTCCCGGCTGTCCGGACTGCCGACCGTCGCTCCCGGCGAGCGGGCCTACTGGGCCGACCCCCGCGTCACCACGGCCGCGGCGCGCGAGCGCCCGGACGACAACCGGCTCGCCTGGGCCATCCCGCTGCGGATCGGCGAGCAGGCGGTGACGGTCCGCGGCGAGCAGTACTGGCCACCGGCCCCGTCAGCCGCGCTCTGGTGGACCGCAGCCCTGCTCGCGCTGGCCGTCCCGGCGGTGGCAGGTGTCCTGGGCGCCGGGCGCCGATGGGGTCAGGTGACGCTGGCCGCCGCGACCCTCGTCGTCCTCGCCGCACACCTCGTGCACGTCGTCGGCTCGGCCGGGGTGCCGGAGGGCCAGCCCTACCCGCTGATGCTGCTCAGCGCGGCCGGGTACGCGCTGCTCGGCTGGCCGCTCGGGGCGCTCGGCGCGTGGCTGACGATACGCGGGCACGGAGCCGGACCCCTGCTCTGCGTCGCCGCGGGCGGGCTGTTCGCCATCGTCATCGCCCCGGTGGACGCGTTCACCCTCGTCGACGCCGTGGTGCCGTTCGCCTGGGGCGCGCAGCTGGACCGCGCGCTCGTGGCGCTGACCCTCGGCGGCGGCCTCGGCGTCGTCGTCGCCGGAGTATCGGTGCTGCGCCGGGGCACCGTCGCGGCGGCGTAGGTGATCCTCGCCCACGGCATCGGCGGGGTCGAGGGGCTGCCGCTCGACGGCGAGCTCGTGCTGCAGACCGGCGGCGCCGTCGTGCTCGTGTCGTTCCTGGCCGTGGCGTTGCTCTGGAAGCAACCGCGCTTCACGGGCCCGGTCACCGGACGGCCACTGCCGGCCGCACTGGACAACCCCGGCCTGCGCACCGCCCTGCAGGCCGTGACGCTGGCGGTGACTGCGGCCGTCGTCAGCTACGGCCTCCTCGGCCCGCAGGACCCGGACGCCAACCCCGCCCCGCGCGCGCTCTACGTCCTGGCCTGGGTCGGGATCATCCCGGCGTCGGTGCTGCTCGGGCCGGTGTGGCGGGTGCTGAACCCGCTGCGGCTGCTGCACCGCCTCGTCGCGGCCGCGCTTCGCCGTCCGGTACCCGGCTCGACGCCGCTGCCCGCCCGGCTCGGGTACTGGCCCGCCGCCGCGGGGCTGCTGGCGTTCGTCTGGCTGGAGCTCGTCGCGCCCGAACGCGACCGGCCCGCGGTCGTGGCCGGGTTCCTGCTCGCCTATGCGGTGCTGCACACGGCGGCAGCCCTGCGGTTCGGGCCGCGCTGGTTCGACCGGGCCGACGCGTTCGAGGTCTACTCGACGCTGGCGGGCGCGCTGGCACCGGTGGGCCGCCTCGACTGCGGCCGGATCGGGCTGCGCAACCCCTTCCGCGGGCTCGCCGCCGTCCCCATCGCTCCCGGACTGGTCGGGTTCGTGGCCCTCTGGTGGGGCTCCACCGTGTTCGACGGGCTGACCGGGTGGGTCGGCTGGACGGGCGCCCGCCAGGCCGTCGGGGTGCCGCTGTTGCTGGACACGGCGGCGCTGGCCGGGCTGGTGCTGCTCGTCGCCGCGCTCTACCGGGCCGCGACTGGCGCCCTTGCCGGAGCTCTGGCCAGCGCCCTGGTGCCGATCGCCGCCGGCTACACGGTGGCGCACTACGTCACGCTGCTGCTGGTCGAAGGGCCTCGGGGGCTCGCGCAGCTCGTCGCGCCGGGAGCGGCGCTCGGCCCGGTCACCGCCGTCCCCGCGCCGGTCGTCGTGGCCGGGATCCAGATCGGCGCGGTGCTCGTCGGGCACGTCACCGCGGTCGTCGCCGCGCACGACCGCAGCGTGACGCTGCTGCCCGAGCACCGGCGCCTCGCCGACCAGGTCCCGCTGGTGCTGCTGATGGTCGCCTACACGATGGCCGGGCTGTTCCTGCTCGTGATCTCCTGAACCGATGACGGTGGCGCGGTCGATCCTGCTGTTCGTGCTCGCGGCCCTGGCCGAGATCGGCGGGGCGTGGCTGGTCTGGCAGGGGGTGCGGGAGCAGCGCGGGCCGCTGTGGATCGGGGCCGGGGTGGTGGCGCTCGGGGTGTACGGCTTCGTGGCGACGCTGCAGCCGGAGCCGAACTTCGGCCGCATCCTCGCTGCCTACGGCGGGGTGTTCGTCGCGGGCTCGCTGGCCTGGGGCGTCGTGGTCGACGGCTTCCGGCCCGACCGCTTCGACTACCTCGGAGCCGCGTTTTGCCTCGCCGGCGTCGCCGTGATCATGTACGCACCGCGGGTCACCAGCTGAGCTCCGAGCACCTTGTCCGGGTCCCGGGTGGTTCCACCTGCACCGTGAAGTGGGCCATCTGGTGTCGCTCGAGGAGAAGCTCCTGAGCCGCCGAGAGCACCTCGGCCGGGTCGCACGCGGCGTCCACGGTCAGGTGTGCGGAGCCGACCTCCATGCCGGAGGTGAGCGTCCAGATGTGCATGTCGTGGACGTCCTGCACGCCGCCGAGCGCGGCGAGCCCGGCCCGGACGGCGGCTACGTCGACGTGGGCCGGCGCCGCCTGGACGAGGATCCGCACCGCCTGCCGCCCGAGCGACCAGGTGCGCGGCAGCACGAACAGCCCGATCCCGATGGCCACGATCGGGTCGGCGTAGGGCCAGCCGAACAGCAGCATCGCCACGCCGGCGAGGAGCACCCCGACGGAGCCGAGGGTGTCGGCGATCACTTCGAGGTACGCGCCCCGGACGTTGAGGCTCTCCCGCGCACCCTGGCGCAACAGCGCGAACACGACGAGGTTCGCGGCGAGGCCAGCCGCGGCCGTGATCATGAGTGGTAGCCCGGGCACCTCCGGCGGATCGCTGAGGCGCTGCGCGGCTTCGACGAGCACCCAGGCCGCGACTCCGAACAGCAGCACGGCGTTGGCCAGCGCGGCGAGCACCTCGGTGCGGTAGAGCCCGAACGTCCGATGGTCGCTGCGCCGCGACATGCGGGCCGCGGTGATGGCGGCGAGCGCCATGCCCACACCCAGCACATCGGTGAACATGTGCCCGGCGTCGGACAGCAGTGCCAGCGATGAGGTCGCCAGCCCGACGACGACCTCCACCACGAGGAACGCGGCCAGCACGCCCAGTGAGATCACCAGGCGCCGCACGTGCCGGCCCGAGGCGCTACCGCCCCCCGTCGCTTCGATGCCGTGCCCGTGCCCTGCTCCCATGGCGGCCAACATATGCGGAAGCATGCATGAGTGCAATGCCTGGCCGGTCCGGGGCGAGCCCGTGCCATCATCGCAGTGTGATCGAGCCGGTGCCGCCCGAGGACATGCGAGTGTCCGACACCGACCGCCGCCACGTACAAGAACGGTTGCGTCGCGCGCATGACGCCGGGCAGCTCGACCTCGGCGAGTTCGACGACCGCGTGCGCTCGGTCTGGGCGGCACGCACCCGCGGTGAGCTGGAGCGCGTGACCGCCGACCTGTCGGCGCCGCCACCGGAACCGGGCCGTCGCCCGATGTTCTCCGCGACCGGCGGCGGCGTGACGATGCGGGTGCTGACGATCGTCTGGACGAGCCTCGTAGCCGTCAACCTCATGATCTGGGGGATCGTTGCGCTCACCACCGGCCATCCGATATACCCCTGGTGGGTATGGGTTGCCGGTCCGCCGGGCGCGGCGCTCGCGGTGCTCTACCTCGCGGGGATCGGCCGACCACCGCCACCCACGTCGTAGGCGGCGCGTGGAGTGCGCCGTACATCTGGCCGCGAACGGGGCGACACCAGCCGACTTCTTGTCGATGCCGACCGCCACCCACGCGGCGTTCAGCGTTCGATGTCGACGAAACCGCTCTTGACGTACGTGTTCAGATTCGTAGCCGGTCACCCCCAAAAGGGAAAAAGAAAACGCGACGGGCTCTCCAAGCGCGGCGTGAACCACGATCAGCTCACGCGCCTCAGCGCCTCGGGCCTGCCGCTCGCGCCGATCTTCGCGAACGAGTCGACCGGCACGAGCGAGGCGCACAGTTCCTGAGGGGGTGCGCCGTAGAGTTGCGATGTACGACATCGCGGACGGAGGAGTGATGGCGCGGTCCGACCTGGTCATCGACCTCGTCGAAGCACAGCGGTGCGGGGACGTCGCGCGCTTCCGCATGCTCGTGGAAGCGATCATCGCCGAGGAGCGCAGCAACCAGCACCATCTCGTCGCCGATCGGCTCTCCGAGCTGATCACCACCGCGGGCTCGTCCGACCTGCTGGCCCGCGACGACCGGGCGCGGCCGGTGGCCGATCTGCTGCACGAGATCGTGCCCCGCCGCCGGCTCGGCGACGTGCAGCTGAGCCCGGGGGTGGCCGGCGCGGCCGCCGAGGTGATCGAGGAACACCACCGCGCCGAGCTGCTGCGTAGCCACGGCATCGAGCCGCGAAACCGCATCCTGCTCGACGGCCCACCGGGCAACGGCAAGACCAGCCTCGCCGAGGCCATCGCGGCGGAGACCCTGCTCCCGCTCTACGTTGTGCGCTACGAGGGTGTGGTGTCAAGCTTCCTCGGGGAGACCGCGGGCCGGCTCGACCACGTCTTCGAGTTCGCCCGCACCCGCCGGTGTGTGCTGTTCTTCGACGAGTTCGACACCATCGCCAAGGAGCGGGCCGACACCCACGAGACGGGCGAGATCAAGCGCGTGGTCTCCACGTTGCTGCTGCAGATCGACCGGCTGCCCGCACACGTCATCGTCGTGTGCGCCACCAATCACGGCGAGCTGCTCGACCGCGCTGCCTGGCACCGCTTCCAGCTGCGCCTCACGCTCGGCCCCCCGTCCCGCGCAGAGGCCACCCGGTTCCTGGAATCGCTCACCGCTCGGCTCGGCGGTGACCTCGGTCTTGCGCCACGGACGCTGGCCGATCGGCTTCAGGGGCGAGCTACGCGGAGCTGGAGCAGTTCGCGCAGGACGTCCGGCGCCGCTACGTCCTGGCCTTGCCAGGCGGCGATCTCGGCGAGATCGTCAGCAGCCGCCTGCGGCAACGGAGGGCTCAACCGATCTCATGACCGACGCACGTCCACTGCTGGCGTTCGGACCACCGACCAGCGAGCCCATCCTGCCTGGACCTCCGCGAGCCATGCCTCGGCCGCGTGGGCCGGGGCCGCAGCGCCAGGGCGAGCGGCTGACGCCGCAGTTCACCGCTCTGCGCGAGGTGTTGGCGGCGCACCGCATCACCACAGCCGGAGTGACCGACGAGCAGGATCCGGAGCTGGTTGTCGTCTTCGACCTCGCTGGCACGGAAGCCGAGTTCTACCGGGCGGTCGCCAAGGTCGAGGGCCTGGAGTTCCTCGCCGAGATGGTGGAGGACGACGCCGAGCCGGACGAGGAGTTCGTCATCGTCGACGCTTTCGGCGTCGCCACCACGGCGGACGTGCCCGGGACCATCTACGCGGTGATGTCGAACGTGCGTGCGGCCGATCAGCTCATCCGGTTGTTCGCGGGGTGGCAGTCAGATCCCGATGCGCCCTTCGACGTCGGCTTGGCACCGCTCAAGAGGGCATTCGCGCAGCTCAAAGCCGTGCGTCCGTGGAGCGCGGCCGACCGTGTACGCGAGACCGGGCTGCTGGAGGCGTGGCAAGAGGACGTCACCATCGTTGGCGGGCAGGGTCTGTGGCGCGTGGAGATCGAGCTGTGGTTTCGTGCCGACGACCGCAAGCGCGCCGCCGCGCAGTCGCGGGTCGCGAGGCTGGTGGAGGACGCCCGCGGCGCCGTCGTGAGTTCGGCAGTGATCCCGGCCATCCAGTACCACGCGTTGCTCGTGGACCTCCCGCCCAACCAGATCGACGCCGTCCTGGCCGAGGGCCCCGAGGCGATCGCGCTGCTCGCCTCCGGCTTGATCGCGTTCGTGGCACCCACCCAGCCGATGGGACTTTCCGGTCTTGAGCCAGCCGAGCATTCGCCTCCGACCGGAGCGGCGTTGCCTGCGGAGAGCCGGCCGCGAACAGCGCTGCTCGATGGTCTGCCACTGGCCAACCACACGACCCTCGCCGGCCGACTCGTCATCGACGATCCCGACGACCACGCCGCGCGGTACACGAGCGCCCAGCAGCACCACGGCACGGCCCCATGGCCTCGCTCATCTGTCACGGCGACCTGTCGGAGCCCGAGTCACCGCTCTCCACCCGCCTGTACGTACGACCCGTGATGGAGCCGCACCCATACCACGAGACCGAGACTCTCGCTCGCGACCAGCTGCTCGTCGACCTGGTGCACCGCTGCTTTCACCGGATGTTCGAGGGCGACGCAGCGCATCAGCCGACAGCTCCGAGCGTGCGTATCGTGAATCTGTCTCTCGGGGATCCGGCGCGGGTGTTCGTGCGCCGGGTCAGCCCGCTCGCCACGCTGCTCGACTGGCTTGCCTACCGCTACAACCTGCTCATCCTGGTGAGCGCTGGAAATCACCCGGGTCCGCCGGTGGTCTCCGTCGAATCGGTGGGTGATGTCGACGGGATGAGAGCGGAGATGCTCCGCGTTCTGCACGGCGAAGCCCGGCACCGCCGTCTCCTGTCACCGGCCGAGGCCGTCAACGTGGTCACGGTTGGAGCTGTCCGTGACGACGCGGCGGACGCTGCGGCATCGGACACCGTGATCGACGCGGTCGGGCGTGGGATGCTGGCCAGCTACAGCGCCACCGGCTCAGGACATCGCCGATCGGTGAAACCGGAGGTGCTGCTGCCCGGTGGTCGTCAGCTGTTCCAGCGTCCACTACCCGGTGTCCGTGGCGACGTTAGCGCTTCCGCTCGCTCGTCAGGCGGTCCGCGGGCCGGGGCTGCTCGTCGCCTCTCCCGGGACGTACGGAGCTGACGCCACGGCCTACGGCGTTGGCACGAGCCACGCGACCGCGCTCGCCACTCGACGAGCCACGGAATCTTCGATGTGCTCGACGACCTCATCGCCGAAGCAGGCAGCTTTCCCTTCCCAGACCCGCAGTACTACCCGGTGCTGGCCAAGGCACTCCTAGTGCACGGTACAGGTTGGGGCGACCTTAGGGCCCGTAATGGAATAACTAAAGCACTGCAAACCTCATCTTCCCTGGTCAGAGACGTGGAGGCCTCCCAGGAAAAGTAAGTTATTTCAATACAGCTACTTACCGCGCCTCTCATCGAAACGCTCGGGCTCAAACGGCCAGCCCGCCTACTCGCCCGAGCTCAATCCCGACGAGTGGGTGTGGAAGAACGTGAAGAACGATCAGGGAGGAGGAGGAGGAGGAGGAGTCTGCTCGTAGCACGAATTAAGAATGGCTACAAAAGTCTGCATCGGGGTTCCATCAGTCGCCGCTCGCTCCCAGTGCGGACGGACAACCTCCCAATGCTGCCGGACCAACGGGATTGAAAAGCGTTCTGCAGTCATGCTTTCTCGTAGGAGAGCCTCGTCGATGTTGCCAGTCACGAAAGCGAGCTCGTAGTAGCGAAGCCACATCGTGTTATATGCGTACACCTTGGCAGAAGGCACATCGACGAGATCCGCGGCCGGGAAGACGGCAGCGAGGTAATCTGAATCGTCGAGGGCCATTTTGAGGAGCTCTCTCTGCGACTCCATTACGGCGACCGTGTGAGCAATACGGACTTCGGACGCTTGCAGTCGTATTGACGCCGCAACTGCAAGCAGTGCCGCAGCAGAGAGCAGGGCAGATATCCCCGAATAGCTCTGCCCGATCTCATTAAGCGAATTCCAGTCAAGCGGAAAAATGCGTTGAAGTGCAAGCAGTAGGATTGGACCAAGAAGAAGTGTGGCTGATAACAACATGATAAATACTAGTCCAGTGCCAATTATGGTGCGCAATCGCTTAGACACGGCAGTCCTCCTTCCGTAAATAATCATCGGGATAGACATTTGACATTGCAAACTATGATGGTTTAGTGGAACTGTCACTGCCTGGCGGGCGAGGATATCCGACCGCGACGTTCGCAGACCTACCCTCCGGGATCTATTCCGGCAACGGATCCATTGTTACACCCGGTGTCGGCTGATGTGTCGTATTAGAATGCCGGTTCGTTACATCGACAGCACTTCGTGGGTGATCATCGTTGGCCGCGCGGGGACCGTCTGGAGGCTGCAGCCTCGCGCGGGCGTTTGCGGCTGCGCTGGCCGAGCGCCGCGCGGCGCCGTCAGGCGCCGCCTTGACCAAGGATAGGAAGTCTGAACACGGCACGCTGGTGGCGGCACCGGGACAGCTGCGCGGTGGCTACGCGGCGGTGGTGTCGCCGAGCGGCCAGAGTCACGGACGTGGGCTGAGGCTCTGTGCCGCCTGCTCGATCTCGATCTCGCGCATCGCCCGGCAACAGCGGCACAGCGGTGACCGAACTCGTCTACCGCAAACAGATCAGGCCAGTACTCCAGCAAGGAGCAACCGCGATGGACCGGATCTTCGGCGCCGAGCAGAGCCCGTGAGCCCACATCGCAGGAGGACGGTGGGGGTGGGGGCAGCGATAGTCACGCAGTTAGTCACTCAGGGAGTCCAAGGCCAACCCCAAAGCACTCGGGCCAGGCAGCGGACCTGCTGTTTTGCTGGTCGGGGTGACAGGATTTGAACCTGCGACCTCTTCGTCCCGAACGAAGCGCGCTACCAAGCTGCGCCACACCCCGATGGCCCGTGGGCCGGAGGTAACTCTAGCCGACGTCTGCCGTAGCAGGTTCGGGGGTGGACGGGGCTGCCGTGGAGGCCGCCGCCCGGGGCACGAGCGTCAGCAGGCTGGCCTCCGGCGGGCACGCGAACCGCACCGGGGCGAACGGCGAGGTGCCCAGTCCAGCCGAGACGTGCAGCCAGGTGTGGGCCCCCCAGCGCGACGTCCCGCGCGCCCGGGAGCGGTCCACGCCGCAGTTGGTGACCAGCGCGCCGACTCCCGGCACGCGCAGCTGACCGCCGTGGGTGTGCCCGGCCAGCACCAGGTCGTAGCCGTCGGCGGCGAACCCGTCGAGCACCCGGGGTTCGGGGGAGTGCGTCAGGCCCAGGCGCAGGTCCGGCTCGCTCGCGGGACGTCCCGCGATGCGGTCGTAGCGGTCCAGGCGAAGGTGCGGGTCGTCGACGCCTGCGGCGGCGACGGTGACGCCGGCGACGTCGAGGTTCAGCCGTGCGTGGGTGAGATCGGCCCAGCCGCGCTCAAGTAGCGCGGCCCGCAGGTCGCGCCACGGCAACGGTTCGCCCTGGGTACGGCGCTTGCTCCGCACGAGGTACCGGGCCGGGTTCTTGAAGGTCGGACCGAAGTAGTCGTTGCTGCCGAACACGAACAGGCCCGGGCGTTCCAGCAGCGGGCCGAGCGCGGCGACGGCCGCTGGAACGGAGCGGGGGTGGGCCAGGTTGTCGCCGGTGTTGACGACGAGGTCGGGCTCGAGCGCGGCCAGCTCCGCGACCCAGCGCTGCTTGCTGTGCTGGCGCGGGGTGAGGTGCAGGTCGGAGACGTGCAGGACGCGCAGCGGGCGCGAGCCCTCGGCCAGCACCGGGAGCGTGGCCTCCCGCAACGTCCAGCGGCGCCGCTCGATACCGGCCGCGTAGGCGACGGTGACTGCCCCTGTCGTGGTCGCGCCGAGCGCGAACCGAGCCCAGTTGTTCACCACCGCAGGCTACGTCGACGCTTCAGGGGGCTAGCGTGCACGCCCGTGAGCACCCTGAAGGAGCAGCTTCGTGCCGACCTCACTGCGGCGATGAAGGCTCGTGACGAACTGGTGAAATCCACCCTCCGGATGACGCTGACGGCCATCGGCAACGCCGAGGTCGCCGGCACGCAGGCCCGTCAGCTCGACGACGCCGAGGTGCTGAAGGTCATCGCCAAGGAGGCCAAGAAGCGCGCGGAGTCGGCCGAGGCGTTCAGCGCCGCCGGACGCGAGGAGCTCGCTGCCCGGGAGCGCGCCGAGGGTGAGGTGCTGGCCCACTACCTGCCGGAGCAGCTCACCGACGACGAGCTGACCGCGATCGCCCGCGCCGCTGTCGAGGAGACTGCCCTCGAGTCGGGTGAGCAGCCGGGTCAACGGCAGATGGGGCAGGTCATGAAACGGGCGTCCACCGCCGTCGCCGGACGAGCCGATGGCGGGCGGGTGGCCGCTGCGGTCAAGGCGCTGCTGACCCCTGGCTGAGGTCAGCAGCGCAGCGGAATTCAAGCCGGTGGTCGGCTCGTCGAGGAGCAGGATCGGTGGATCGCCCAGATCGTCTGGCCGAGGGTCGGCCGCCGGGAGTGCAGCAACGGATCAGGGAGCTTCTGGACGGCGAGTGGAGCTACGTTCATTCGCTCCCTGGGCGTGGTTTACGCGTGAATCTCACGTCCTTCATCAACCTCTGCGGTCGCCTGTGGTATCACGACCATCCCGTCACCACGGCACTGAGAAGATATCACGAAGTATGCACCTACCTCGGTGATCCAGCGCAAGAGAAGACTCACACCGCCTTCGAGGACAAAAGTATTGCGTGCGTGGAGCAATTGCGACCCGAGGTTGGAGAAATTGCAAAAAAGCCCGCGGAGGAAATCCCGTTCGATACGCAAGAAAGTGTCCGCGAGCCGCTTTTGCGGATTCCGCCGATGGTGTTACTCGGAGAATTTGGACCGGAGTCTTATTTTCATCTTGTGTGCTGGAACGAGGCGAACTCGCTGGTTGAAGGGATGCAGACTCCGTATCGAGCGGCGCGGCAAATTGCTAACATGGGTTTTCATAATCCGGCCGACCCGTATGATCTGATCAAGCCGTTGACCAGCCTTGCAGTGCGCTATGAGGATTACCCGGAGGAGCGCGGCAAGACCGGCGCGGAGATTACCGCCGTGCTTGCCGCATACCTCACTCGCGCACCCTGGTGAGCGGGATCGCTACTTCGTCGGAGCCTTCTTCCGCGCCGCTGGCTGCTTCGCCGGGGATTTCTTCGGCGCCGGCCCGCGCGCGCGGCGCTCGGCCAGCAGCTCGGCGGCGCGCTCGTCGGTGAGCTCCTCGACGTTGTCGCCCTTGCGCAGTGAGGCGTTAGTCTCCCCGTCGGTGACGTACGGTCCGAACCGCCCGTCTTTGATCACCATCGGTTTCTTCGTCGCCGGGTCGGCACCGAGCTCGCGCAGCGGTGGCGTGGCCGCCGCTGCGCGCCTGCCGCGTTGCTTGGGTTGGGAGTAGATCTCCACGGCCTCCTCGAGGGTGACCGTGAACAGCTGCTCCTCGTCGGTCAGCGACCGCGAGTCGGTGCCTTTCTTCAGGTAGGGCCCGTAGCGGCCGTTCTGCGACGTGATCTCCTCGCCGCTCTTCGGGTCGGCGCCGACCAGGCGCGGCAGCGACAGCAGCCGCAGTGCCTCCTCCAGCGTGACCGTCTCGGTGGACATGGTCTTGAACAGCGAGCCGGTGCGGGGCTTCGGTTTCGCGGGCGCCTTCTTCTTCGTGCCGTTGCCCTCGGCGGGAGCCGCCGGCTCGGGCAGGATCTCGGTGACGTAGGGCCCGTACCGGCCCTCCTTCGCCACGATCTCGTGGCCGGTGGCCGGGTCGGTGCCCAGCGAGCGACCCCCTTGCGGAACCGCGAACAGCTCTTCGGCGATCTCCGGCGTGAGCTCGTCGGGCGGCAGGTCGTCGGGCAGGTTCGCGCGCTGGGACTGCCCGTCCCGGTCGCGCTCCAGGTACGGGCCATAGCGCCCGACCCGCACCACGACGTCGCCGAACATCGGGATGGAGTTGATCTCCCGGGCGTCGATCTCCTCGAGGTTGACGCCGACGAGCTTCTTCAGCCCGCCCGCCCGCGCCACCGATCCCTCGTTGCCCTGGGCGCCACCGAAGTAGAAGCTCGACAGCCACGCCGTGCGCTGCTGGTCGCCGGCGGCGATCGAGTCGAGCTCGTCCTCCATCGCCGCGGTGAAGTCGTAGTCGACCAGCCGGCCGAAATGATGCTCGAGCAGCCCGACCACGGCGAACGCGATCCAGGACGGCACCAGGGCCTGGCCCTTCTTCCACACGTACCCGCGGTCCTGGATCGTCTTGATGATCGAGGCGTAGGTGGACGGGCGTCCGATGCCGAGGTCCTCCAGCGCCTTGATCAGGCTGGGCTCGGTGTAACGGGACGGCGGGGTCGTCGCGTGCCCCTCCGGTTTCAGCTCCGCCGCCGTCAGCGCCTGGCCTCGGGTCAGCTCGGGCAGCCGCGACTCGGCGTCGTCGGCCTCGCCGCCCGCCTGGTCGTCGACGGTCTCGACGTAGGCCTTGAGGAACCCGGCGAAGGTGATCGTGCGGCCCGAGGCGGCGAAGGTGACCTCCTCGCCGGTTGCGGCGGTGCCGGTGATTCGCACGCTGACGGTGGTGCCGCGGGCGTCGGCCATCTGCGAGGCCACCGTGCGCTGCCAGATCAGCTCGTAGAGCCGGAAGTCGTCGCCGTCGAGCTCGCGGGCGACCTCGCCGGGGGTCCGGAACGTCTCGCCGGCGGGCCGGATCGCCTCGTGGGCCTCCTGGGCGTTCTTGACCTTGCGGGTGTACTGCCGCGGCTGCGGTGAGACGTACGCGTCACCGTAGAGCTCACGGGCCTGGGAACGGGCCGCCTGGATCGCCGGCTCGGACAGCGTGGTGGAGTCGGTGCGCAGGTAGGTGATGTAGCCGTTTTCGTAGAGCCGCTGCGCGCTGCGCATCGTCCGGTCGGCGGAGAAACGCAGCTTGCGGCCGGCCTCCTGCTGCAACGTGGAGGTCATGAACGGTGCGTAGGGCTTACGGGTGTAGGGCTTGGACTCGACGGACTGAACGGCCAGCTCGCGGCCGGCCAGCGCCTCCGCCAGCCGTCGGGTGCTGGCCTCGTCCAGCGCGCGGGCCGCGTTCGTCTTGAGCCGCCCGTCCGGGCCGAAGTCCCGGCCGGTGGCCACCCGGGTGCCGTCGACCGCCACCAGGCGCGCCGGGAACTGTCGGGGGGTCGCGTCGGCGTCCGCGTCCAGCTGCGCGGCGATGTCCCAGTACGACGCCGAGACGAACGCCATCCGCTCGCGCTCGCGCTGCACGATGATCCGGGTGGCCACCGACTGCACCCGGCCCGCCGACAGCTTCGGCATGACCTTCTTCCACAGCACGGGGGAGACCTCGTAGCCGTAGAGCCGGTCGAGGATGCGGCGGGTCTCCTGGGCGTCGACCATGTCGTGGTCGAGGTCGCGCAGGTTCTCCACGGCCGTGCGGATGGCGGACTCGGTGATCTCGTGGAACACCATCCGGCGCACCGGGACCGTGGGCTTGAGCGTGTCGAGCAGGTGCCAGGCGATGGCCTCGCCCTCGCGGTCGTGGTCCGTGGCGAGCAGCAGCTCGTCGGCCGACTTCAGCGCGTCCCTGAGCTCGGCGACCTTGCCCTTCTTCTCCGGGGTCACGATGTAGAGCGGGGCGAACTGGTTGTCGACGTCGACGCCGAGGCGCGCCCACGACTCACCCTTGTACCTCGCCGGGACGTCCGCAGCCCCGCGCGGGAGGTCGCGGATGTGGCCGACGGAGGCCTCGACGACGTAGTCCGCGCCCAGGTACTGCGCGATCTTCTTCGCCTTGGTGGCGGACTCGACGATCACGAGGCGGTGCAGCGGCCGTCCGGTGCTGGTTGCGGTGGGCGTGCCGGTCCGCCGGCTCGGGTCGGGCTCCGTGGCCGCTTTGCGGCTGCCCGTCACCTTCCGGGTCGCAGGCTTCGAGCTTGTCGTTCCGGTTGCCACCTGGTCCTACTCCATCGTCTACGGCCGTATCGCCGGAACGTCGACCGTTCTCCCGGCCCTCGCGCCGGATGCGTGAGGGGGCTGACTACCGAGTATGCGTGCCCGGCCCTCCGGCGGGACCGGAGCTTTCACGTTCGCACACCCACTGTCGCATTCGCCACATCGTGCGTAGCTCCAGTGGAGCGCGCATCGATGGCGTGCCGACTCGCGCCGCGCGAGCCTAACCACCCCGTCAAGGCACCTTCCGACCCCAGTACCGTGGCCAGTCCGCGGTGGCGACCTGCGGTGGCGCCGGACCGACGAGTTCGACGAGCCGGCGCACCCGCCGGGTTCCGCTGATCCGCAGGGCCGGTCCGCGGCTCACCCGGGCCGGTGGGACACCCGCCCTGGTGGCGGCCGTGACCAGCGGCTGGTGCGTGTCGGGAGCGTGCGGATCCAGCGCCAGCAGGTAGCCACCCCGCTCGTCGGACCACCCCGCGGCCAGCACCCACAGCCGTAACGCCGGGCCGTCGAGCTGCCATCCCGCCGGGACGGTCTTGACCGCACCGTGCGTCCACGCGCGCGCCAGCTCGACCAGGTCGCAGCGGAACGCCGTGCGCAGCGCGGTGGCGCCGCTCTCGGTCCGCACGGTCTCCATCGTGATCCCGGTCGCCGCGCAGGCCGCTGCCACGGCCGGTGCGCGGGCCGGGTCGGGGAGGACGATCGAGAGCCGCGCCTGGTCACCCGCCCCGAACCGGACGATCTGCCCCGGCCCACAGAGCAGCCCGGCGAGGTCGCTCACGCGGGGCGGGCGCGCGTCGGCGGAGAACAGCGACAGCTGCGACACGATGCACACCGTAGAACACGCGTTCGAGCATCAGAGCGGGGCGCGCCGGTGATCGCGCGCCGAACCGGGCGTTCAGCGGGGGATTGCTCCCGACAGCGCCGACAGTTGCCGGCACTGTGTTGCCAGCTCCGCGGCGTTGCGCAGCTGGGGTGTGGTGCGCAACGCCGCGAGCGGGTCGGGCGTGGTGATCTCGGCGATGGTGGACTCGACCTGGTCCACCACGGCCAGAAAGGCCTCGGGGTCGTCAGGGTCGGCCGTGTCCACCGTCGCCTTGGCCGCCGCGACGTCCTGCTCGAGGTTCTGCAGCGTGCCGCGCGTCCGGTCGACAGCCTCGTCCCCGCCTGGCACGGGGGGCTGGCCGATCGCGTCGAGCTGCGTGCGGCTCTGCTGCGCACTGGTGACGAGGGAGCCCAGGTGGTCGCTGAGCAGGCGCTGCACGGCGGGCAGGTCCTGCGTCGCCGCGAAGTCCGGCGGGGCTGTGGCCGTGCGGGCGAACGTGAGTACGGCCTCGCACATGCTGTCGACCCACGCCACCGCGTCGCTGTCGGGGCTGTCGGTCGGTGCGGACACCGCGTCGGTGGCCGGGTTGCCCGGCGTCGCCGTCGTACAACCGGCGATGACCAGCAGAGCGGCGATGGTCAGGGCGGGACGTGTCATACGAGGCATGTGCCGGCTCCGGTTCGGGGGACGGGACGGGGTCAGTCTGCCCGGGCCTGCGCCGGTGGCGGCAGCTGCCCTGGCTCAGCCGAACTCGCTCTCGATCTGCTGGCAGTTTGGGGCCTGCTCGGCGGCGCGGTCCAGCTCGGGGTTGTCTCGCAGGTCCGTTGTCGGGTCCGGGAGGTTCGCGAGCAGTGGCTCGATCGCGGCCGGCAGCCCGGTGGCGAGGGATTGCGGGTCGGTGCGGTCGATGGCGTCGATCCGCTCCTGCGCCTCCCCGAACAGGGTCTGGAACGTCATGAGTGCCCTGGTCAACCGGGCTACCACCGCGTCGCCACCGGCCACCGGGGACGGCCCTGCCGCTGCCATGCCGGCGATCGCCGCGCCGGCCGAGGTACCGGCCTGGCCGAAGTAGTCGCTGATCTCCTGCACGGTCGTCGCGAGGTTGCCCGAGGAGCCGAGCTGCGGTGGGGTCGAGGTGGTCTGGATGAACGGCAGCAGGGCGCCGCACACGTCGTCCACCCATGTCACCGCGTCCGGGGTGGTCGTGGCGTTCGGCAGGGGCGGCGCGGCACCGAGGGGTGTCGCCGAGCCCGTCACGGTCTCGGTGCAGCCCGCGCCGAGCAGCAGCGCAGCAACGACGACGACGATCACGGTGGGGCGGGGCATGCGCGGCATCCCGGGGTCGGGGGACGTGGTCAGGGGCCAGTGTGCGGGGCGGGACGGGCCGCCCGCTCGCCGCGTCGGATCCGTGGCGTGGTCGCGGCGTCACCTCGGAATCACCCCACGGCGCGCAGCTGCCGGCAGTTCGGGGCCTGCTCGGCCGCTGCCTGGAGCTCCGCGCTGGACCGCAGCCCCGCTGTGGGGTCGGCCAGGTTGCTCAGCGCCCGCAGCGGTGCCATCGCCTCGGGCAGGGCTGTGGCCAACGGCGTGGCACTCGACGCCGGATCGATGTTCTCGATCCGAGCTCGGGCGGCGTCGAAGCTTGCCCTGATCTGGGTCAGGACGTTGGTCAGCCTGCTGACGTACTCGTCACCGCCGTCCACCGGTGCCGCTCCCGCAGCGTCCAACCTGCTGATCGAGTCGTCCAGCGCCGCGGTGGTGGATCCCAGGTAGTCGCCGAGCCCGCGCACCGTCGCGCCGGGATCGTTCAGATCGAGGTCCGGTCGGGCCGTCGCGGCCCGCGTGAAGCCGGCGAGCGCGCCGCACACCTCGTCGGTCCAGGCGACTGCGTCGGTCTCGCCCCCACCGCATCCGGCGGCGACGAGCAGGGCGAGTGTGCCCGTGAACAGGCGTGTTCTCATGGGCCCTCCGGAGGGGTGCGCTGTGGAAGGTACTGGGGCACCGCATCATGACGGAGGCCGCTCACCCGTGTGGGTGCGCGGCCTCCGTACCGGTCCGTGCGGCGGGTCAGCCGACCGAGCTCTGCGCCGGCGTGTCGGCGATCGAGGTCGAGCGCCGCTTCGACACGACGACCGCCCCGACGATGATCGCTACCGCGACCAGCGCGATCGCGATGCGGATCGGTGCCGACGCCGAGCTGCCCACCGAGAAGGTCACCACGGCGGGGGCGATCAGTACCGAGACCAGGTTCATCACCTTGATCAGGGGGTTGATCGACGGGCCGGCGGTGTCCTTGAACGGGTCCCCGACGGTGTCGCCGATGATCGTCGCCTCGTGGGCGGGCGAGCCCTTGCCCCCGTGGTTGCCGTCCTCGACCAGCTTCTTCGCGTTGTCCCAGGCACCGCCGGAGTTGGCGAGGAAGATCGCCATCAGGGTGCCGGCCGCGATCGCGCCGGCCAGGTAGCCCGCCAGCGGGCCCACCCCGAGCCCGAAACCGACCGCGATCGGGGCGAGGATGGCCATCAGGCCAGGAGTCGCCAGCTCGCGCAGCGAGTCCTTGGTGCAGATGTCGACCACGCGGCCGTACTCCGGCCGGACGGTGCCCTCCATGATCCCCGGGTTCTCCCGGAACTGGCGGCGGACCTCGAACACGATGGCGCCTGCTGCCCGGGTCACCGCGTTGATCGCGAGACCGGAGAACATGAACACCACCGAGGCGCCGATGATCACACCGACGAGGGTGTTCGGGGCGAACACCTCGTAGGCGAACGCCGTGCCCGCGTCCCCGAGTGCGACACCGGCCTCGGCCAGTGCCTGGTTGATCGCGTCGCGGTAGGAGCCGAACAGCGCCGTGGCGGCGAGCACGGCCGTCGCGATCGCGATGCCCTTGGTGATGGCCTTGGTGGTGTTGCCGACCGCGTCGAGCTCGGTGAGGATGGCGACGCCGTCGCCGGTGACGTCACCGGACATCTCCGCGATGCCCTGGGCGTTGTCGGCGACCGGGCCGAAGGTGTCCATGGCGACGATGACGCCGACCGTGGTGAGCAGGCCGGTGCCGGCCAGCGCCACCGCGAACAGTGCCACCGTGATCGAGCCGGTGGCCAGGGTGAACGCGCCGAACACGGCCGCACTGATGACGAGTGCGGTGTAGACCGCCGACTCGAAGCCGATCGAGATGCCGGCGAGGATCACGGTGGCTGAGCCGGTGCGCGAGGCCCTGCCCACGTCCTGCACGGGCTTGTGCTCGGTGCCGGTGAAGTGGCCGGTGAGCCAGAGGATCACCCCGGCCAGCACGATGCCGATGATCACCGCGGCGGAGGCGAGAAACCTCGGGTCAGCGGTGCCCATGTCCGCCACCACGCTGGTGTCGGTCGGACCGTCCAGCTCGCCGAAGCTGCCCGGCAGGTAGAAGTAGGCGGCGATCACGCACAGCACCGCCGAGATGACCGCCGAGATGTAGAAGCTGCGGTTGATCGTGGTCAGGCTGCTCTCGCCGGCCCGGGTTCGGGTGATGTAGACGCCGATGACGGCGGTCAGCACCCCGATGCCCGGCACGATCAGCGGGAACAGCAGGCCCTGCAGGCCGAACGCGGCGGAGCCGAGGATCAGCGCGGCGACGAGCATGACGGCGTAGGACTCGAACAGGTCCGCGGCCATCCCGGCGCAGTCGCCCACGTTGTCGCCCACGTTGTCGGCGATCGTCGCGGCGTTGCGCGGGTCGTCCTCGGGGATGCCCTGCTCGACCTTGCCGACCAGGTCGGCGCCGACGTCGGCGGCCTTGGTGAAGATGCCGCCGCCGACACGCATGAACATCGCGAGCAGCGCGGCCCCGAAGCCGAAGCCCTCCAGCACCTTCGGAGCCTGGCCGGCGTAGACCAGCACGACCAGCGTCGCGCCGAGCAGGCCGAGGCCGACGGTGAACATGCCGACCACGCCGCCGGTGCGGAACGCGATGCGGGTGGCCTTCTCCCGGCCACCTTCCTCGCGCGACGCCGCGGCGACGCGGATGTTGGCGCAGGTGGCCAGCCGCATCCCCAGGTTGCCGATCGTGGCGGAGAACACCGCACCGACGATGAAGAAGATCGAGCGCCCGATGCGTTCGCCGAGGTCCTCCGCGGGCAGTGCGAAGAGCAGGACGAACACGATGACGACGAACACCCCGAGGGTGCGGAACTGGCGGTTGAGGTACGCCGTGGCGCCTTCCTGGACCGCGCGGCCGATCTCCTGCATCTTCGGGGTGCCCTCGCCGGCGGCGAGCACCTCCCGGCGCAGGACGAAGCCGATGGCCAGGGCAGCGAGGGCGACCACCGCGACCGCACCGACGAGGATGCGGTCGTTCGCTCCGAGCTCGAGGCCCTGGGCGAGGGTGGACACGGACATCCGTCCTCCTGGTTCAGTGAGTACTGGGCCAGGGAACTCAGACGGCAACCCTGGCGTCTCGACAAGCACCCGTCGCCGCAGGTGGGCGCGGTACAGGTGGGGGAAGTGTAAGAGTCTGACCCAGATAGCTCGGCAGTGGAGGTGCTGTGCGACCGTTGCGGCAACGATTCGATCACGATCCGCTCAGATCGGAGCGTTCGGTGGACTTTCGGGTATGGCAGATCGTGATGCAGAGGTGACGCAGGGTGTGCGCCCGCGCAGGGCGCGATGGCTGCCCCTCGTCTGCGCTCTCGCGCTGTTGCTGACGGTTCCGATCCTCGCGGCGTCCGCCCCCGGGTCGGTACAGCCGCTCCCCGAGCAGGTCCCGGAGCAGGCCCCAGCTCCGGTGCCGCGCACCGGGCTCGCCCGGGCCGCGGTCGGCGCCGCCGAGCGCGCCGCCGCGGCGTCCACCGAGCTCGCGGTGGCCGTGCTGGACCGCACCACCGGCGAGGTGGCCGTCGGCGAGCAGGGAACCGAGCCGTACTTCACCGCGTCGCTGTCGAAGCTCGTGGTGGCCGTGGACGTGCTGGACCGCAGGAGGCTCGAAGCGCTCATCGTCTCCGACGCCGACATCGACCTGATCCGCAAGGCGCTGGGGCCGAGCGACGACAACGCGATGAACGCGCTCTGGACCAGCTTCGACGGCGTCGGTGCGGCACCCCGGGTGAGCGAGCGGCTGGGCCTGACCGCAACGACCGCGCCGCGTGACCCGTCGCAATGGGGGGAGATGTCCGTCTCGGCCGTTGACATCGTGCGGCTCTGGCAATACGTCCTCGACGAGATGCCGGTTGCCGACCGTGGCCTGCTGATCTCGGCGATGGGCGCGGCGCCTGCCCGGGCTCGGGACGGTTTCGACCAGGCGTTCGGCCTGCTCTCCTCGGCGGTGGACGGGCCCAGGGCGCCCGGGGCGGTGGCCAAGCAGGGCTGGTTGTGCTGCTTCTCGGGCAAGTACTACCTGCACAGCGCCGGCGTCCTCGGTGCCGACCAGCGCTTCCTGGTGGCCCTGCTGACGAGGGTGCCGCGCGGGCCGGGCTGGGAGGCCGCCCGCCAGGAGCTGACCGGCATCGCGACCGCGACCGTGCAGGCCCTGGACTGATCCCTCGCATCCGGTGTGCCAACCTCGGACACCGTGAGCGACGGGAGCGATCCGAGCAGCGGCGTCGTGGCGCCCGGCGCCACCGGCGCGTCCCCTGCCGCGGCGCCGGGACGGGGTGAGCACCTGCTGCGGCGGGTGCTGGCGGGTTCCGGGTGTGAGGTTGGGGACAGCGCGGGCCCGTTGCGACACGCCGTCGCGCTCCCCCCGCGGGTGGGTCGCGCCGTCGCATGGCCGGAGTGGGTGCCGCCCGAGGTCCGGGAGGCGCTGGGCTCCCGCGGCGTCGCGACGCCGTGGAGCCACCAGGCCGCCGCCGCATCCCTGGCGCACGACGGCCGGCACGTGGTGGTGGCCACCGGGACCGCCTCCGGGAAGTCGCTGGCCTACCAGCTTCCGGTGCTCTCCCGGTTCGCCGCGGACCCGCGGGCCACGGCCCTCTACCTGTCCCCGACCAAGGCGCTCGCCGCCGACCAGCTCCGCGGGATCGACGCGCTCGGCCTTCCCGACGTCCGGCCCGCCGCTCTGGACGGTGACACCTCGACCGACGCGCGCGACTGGGCGCGTCGGCACGGCCGCTGGCTGTTCAGCAATCCCGACATGCTGCACCGCTCGGTGCTGCCGCGCCACGGTCGGTGGGCAGGGTTCCTGCGCAGGCTGGCGTTCGTCGTGCTCGACGAGTGCCACACCTACCGGGGGGTATTCGGCTCGCACGTCGCCCTGCTGCTGCGCCGGCTGCTGCGCGTCTGCCAGCGCTACGGCGCCCGGCCGACGCTGGTGCTGGCCTCGGCGACCGTCGCCGAGCCCGCAGCCTTCGCCACCCGCCTCACCGGCCGTGAGGTGGTCGCCGTGACCGACGACGGCTCGCCCGGCGCGGGGCGCACGGTGGCGCTGTGGGAGCCACCGCTGCTGCCGGAGCTGGTCGGGGAGAACGGTGCGCCGGTGCGCCGGGCCGCGGGGGCCGAGGCGGCGCGGATGCTCGCCGACCTCGTGGTCGAGGGTGCGCGGACGCTCGCGTTCGTGCGGTCCCGCCGCGGCGCCGAGGTGACTGCCCTGGGCGCGCAGCGGATCCTCGCCGACGTCGACCCGGCACTGGTGTCGCGGGTGGCGGCCTACCGCGGCGGCTACCTGCCCGAGGAGCGGCGCGGGTTGGAGGCGGCGCTGGCCGGCGGGGAGCTGCTCGGGGTGGCCACCACGAACGCGCTGGAGCTGGGTGTGGACATCGCCGGGCTCGACGCGGTGGTGGTGGCCGGGTTCCCGGGCACGCGCGCGTCGTTCTGGCAGCAGTCGGGCCGGGCCGGGCGGGCCCGTGACGAGGCGCTGGTAGTACTCGTCGCCCGCGATGACCCGATGGACACCTACCTCGTGCACCACCCGGAGGCGTTGCTCGGCGCGCCGGTGGAGGGCTGCGTGCTCGATCCGCACAACCCGTACGTCCTCGGCCCCCAGCTCGCGTGTGCCGCCGCCGAGCTGCCGCTCACCGAGGAGGACGTGACGGATGTCTTCGGCGGCGCCGCGGCCGCGGCCGTCCTCGACGAGCTCGTCGGCGACGGCGTGCTGCGGCGCCGGCCCACCGGCTGGTTCTGGCCCTCGCCGCGGGAACGCCCGGCAGGCCTGGTGGACATCCGCGGCTCGGGCGTCGGCCAGGTGGCCGTGGTCGAGGCGGCGACCGGTCGGATGCTCGGGACCGTGAACAGCTCCGCCGCGCCGGCCACGGCGCACCCGGGCGCGGTGTACCTGCACCGGGGTGAGAGCTACCTCGTGGAGGACCTGGACCTCGACGGTGGTGTCGCGCTGGTGCTGGCCGCCGACCCCGACTGGCGCACCGACGCCCGGTCCACCTCCGACGTGGAGGTGGACCGGGTGCTCGCCCACCGCGACCACGGGGTGGTGCGGGTGTCGTTCGGCGAGGTCACGGTGACCTCGCAGGTTGTGGCCTACCAGCGGCGCGGTCCCGACGGAACCGTGCTGGAGACGGTGCCGCTGGACCTGCCCGAGCAGACCCTGCGTACCCGCGGCGTCTGGTACGACATCGACCAGGCCGCACTCGTCGCGGCCGGGATGTCGCCCGCCGCGATCCCCGGTTCGCTGCACGCCGCCGAGCACGCGGCGATCGGCCTGCTGCCGCTCTTCGCGATCTGCGACCGGTGGGACATCGGCGGGATGTCGACGGCGCTGCACCCGCACACCGGGTGCCCCACCGTCTTCGTGCACGACGGTCACCCCGGTGGCGCCGGTTTCGCCGAACGCGGGCACGCCGTGCTCGCCGCGTGGCTGGCCGCGACCCGGGCGGCCATCCACGACTGCGAGTGCCCTACGGGCTGCCCGTCATGCGTGCAGTCGCCCAAATGCGGCAACGGCAACGCGCCACTCGACAAGGCCGGTGGGGTGGCCCTGCTCGACGTCGTCCTGGACGCGTTGCGCCGTGACGTCACGGGTGGGGACGTCCTGAGTGGGCGTCCTACGGGGTAGGCCGCCGCCGGCCGGCCTCGTCGGGGGCCGAGCCGGCCGGCGACGGCCGAGGCGCGGTGGAACCGGTTCAGGGGTGGGCGTCCGGGGACGCACCGGCCCCACCGCAGGTTGGGGAGCGAACTCACGGCCTACCGACGGGAGCCGGTCGACCACAACAAGTAAGCACTTGATTCCGCTCCGTGACCAGAGGCTGTCGCTGACCGGTCGTGTCGCCACGACGAGCGCAGCTCCCCTGCGCCGAGTCGTCGTGTCAGCCAGCGTGGAACGGTCACCGGTTCGCTGGAGCGGTCCTCGGTCCGTCCGTCCCTGCAGATCGACCGTTGGTCGGGCCAAACCGCCTTCGCGAGGTCATCGAAGCGATGTGCATCACGATCTCGGACTGCCCAGCTCGAAGACTTGAGCGTTGACGCCCGACGCCAACCGCAGGAGCAGGTGGTCGCAGACCATCGGGTGAACCGACAAGTGCTGAAACGATGGCACGACCACGTACTGTGCTTCGGCCCGCTTGAGCTCGACGACCAGTTCCTCGAAA
Organism: Mycobacteriales bacterium; assembly: GCA_038257875.1. GTDB lineage: Bacteria > Actinomycetota > Actinomycetes > Mycobacteriales > Pseudonocardiaceae > Pseudonocardia. Next base: position 25,779 of record JBBSQN010000007.1, on the reverse strand, counting down.
GCCGCATACGACCCGAGCTGGTACTCGTAGAAGGTGGTTGCGTAGCAGAAGCCTGCGGTGCCGGCGAAACTTTTCAGCGCGCGCTCGATCCGCTCGACCTCGTCGTCCCCCGCTTCGCAAGCCTCTCGTAGGTAGCCGTACATCAAGGGCTTCACAATCCAGCTCCATGAGGCTTATTCACGGGCGAGAAGTAGATCATGCTCCACCACGTCTGAGCTGCGGTGATGCTGAACCGTACGCGCGTCCTGAATAAGCCTCCATGCACGTACACGTCGTGGTCGTTGACGTGCTCGTTCACGACTTCCACGACATCGCGGGCATGCTCTGATAGTAGGTTGATCTGCTCCCTGCTTGACAGGGGCGTGAAGGTGGACACCTGACTCTCCCACGTCCGAGAGGGTTGGATGCTGTTCGTTGCTGGGAGAGTACGACGAGGACGGAGAGGTGACCAGAAAGTTTCGTAGCATTTCTAACGATTCGATCAACGATGCATTGCGCCGGAAATCACTCGCCATCATCCGGTACCTCTGGCGCAAGGGTGTTGCGGGCCTCATCAACGCTGGCTTTATTCGTTGGCAAAGTTGTCTCGTCGCACGGCGCGGCGCCATGCCGCCTCGCGCCAGTAGTTATGTTGGACGATGACGGCTGGGTCCTCAATGATCTCGCCACCAAGGAAGCGCTCGTCATCATCATCGAAGTGCATCCGTACCAGCTTGCGCGAGTCGAACAGCCAATAGTCGTAGTTTGGAAGTCCCGCGGCATGGTCTCGCGTAAGGTAGCGAATATCTTCGCCAGCGGCGTTGGTGTGCTTCGAACAGAAGACGCCGAAACGACTGTAATCGGTGAGCGGTGTACTGACGACCCGCTGCCGTTGCTTCGCGAATCATGGTCAGCCAGTTTTGGAACCAGCCGAGGTTGACCGGCTCGCCCGCCACGAACTCACGTAACGCTTCCGTTTCGGCAGGCGAGTTGTAGGAATCACGTGTTTCCAGGCGGAAGGCTGTGTGCTCGAAGGTGTGGAAGAGCTGACTGAATTCGGGTCCGGTGAGCAGGCTCAGCGGTCTCTCCCCTCCTGGTCGCGTTGGTAGAATTTTAGCACATCCTCGGGGATCTCGATGATGGTTTCCCCGGCGGGGACCGGCCCGATGTCAGCCAGTGTCTGCGGATCGCTCACGATCCAGCCTTGTGCGATGTAGGTCTTGCGGTTAGTGCGGTCGGTCGCGAACAGCGTGGGTGGGGACGTAGGGGAATCGTTCTCGACCATGAGGCTTATTCAGCGATCTTGATCGGAGGCGTATCTCCGCAGCTCAACCGCGGTCTTACAAGATCCACACAACTCTCCTGAATAACCCTCCATAGTGTCAGATGAGAACGAATTCATCACAAGGTCGCGACTACGCCTGGGCGGCGTGCGAGAAGCTGATCGCCGATTCGGTACTGTAGTCACTGGTGTACTGGCCTGTACGGTAGTACGGAGGGAGCACGTTCGGGTAGTCGGTCGATCTGTTCTCTGCTCTGCAGGGCGACACGGGTGGTCACTCGCCATCCCCCGATGCCTCAGGAGCAAGGTCGTCGATGACGCTGTTGATGATCGACCGCGCGGCTCCGCCGTAGCTGGCAACGGTCGAATAGCCAATAGTCGTGATTGGGTAGCTCGACATTCTGAGTTACGTCCCGAGCGACGTAACGGATGTCTTCGCCCGCGGCGTTGGTGAGCTGCGATGCCCATAGCCCGAAACGGCTGTAGTCGGTGAGCGGCAGGCTCACCACTCGCACCCGAGAGAATCGGCGACCCTCGGCGGTCGCTTCACGAATCATACCGAACCAGCTTTCGGCCCACGCTAGGTCATCTGGCTCACCGGCTAGGAACTTTTTGAAGGACTCGACCTCGCGCGGCGCGTTGTAGCGGTCCCGTACCTCCAAACGGAAAGCAGTGTGCTCGAAGGTGCGGAACAGCCTGTTGAAACCGTCCCCGATCAGGAGGCTCAGCGGTCCTCCTCGTGGTTGCGCTTATAGAAATTCAGCACGTCTTCGGGAATCTCGATGATGGTTTCACCCTTGGGGATGGGGCCGATCTCAGCAAGCGCCTGCGGGTCAGTCACGATCCAGCCCTGCGCGATATAAGTCGAGCGGTCCGCGCGGTCGGTGGCGAAAAGTGTGGGGGACTCTCCCTCGAGTGAACCTGGATCTTTCCTAGAAATCTGACGTGTATGGAACCTCCTTGCTCGAATTTGGCGAAACCTTCTCGACTGTGATGATAGACGGGTGTCCGGATGTCAACGGCCGGGCCAGCCAGTGGCCTTGAGGGCTGGTGCGCTGTCTGATGGTTGGGTCGATGCTCTCCGCGGAGGCGGGGGGTTCGGAACCTTCTTCCCTGGCTGGCGGTGGCGGTAGCGGGTCGGTGTCGGCTGGTCCTGCTCTGGCTCGGCCGAGCGCGGCGTCAGCGCCGACGAGTGCCATCGGAACCGCGACCCGCACCTGCACGAGCGCATCCCAGCCGGACAGCTGGCAGCTGGTGACCTCGCCTCCCATTGCCCTGGCGATGTCACCGGCTCGGTCGCAGGCGGCGTCCCGGCCCTGGACGGCGAGTCCGGCTGCGGCGAGTGCGGCGAGGTCGGCTGCGGCCTCGGCGCGATGGCGGGCCGCGATCGCCCCGCCGAGGTACAGGCCGACGAGCAGCGCTCCCATGATTATCGCGACGCCGGCTGCGGCCCAGACGGTGGCGATGCCGTCGTCGGCGGGGCTCGGACGTACTCGACGGGTGTGTGTCACGGCACACCGACGCCGGGTTCGAGCGCTGCCACCGCACGGCCGCTGATTCGTACCGGGAGCGGGTGCAGCAGTTCTGTGGACACCTCGGCGACGATGGTGTCGTCCTCGCGGACCATGTCCAGCCGGGCACCGCTCGGTGCGAGGTCGGCGGCGACCGTCCGGCCGCGCTCGGGTTCGCCACGCGCGGCAAGCCGGGCAAGCTCGCGGGCGGCGTCGATGCACCGGATCGAGGCCGTGACCGCAGCGACTGAGCCGACCGCCACCACGAGGAAGAGCATGAGGCTGACCAGGGCCAGCGCGGCCTCCACTGTGACGGCGCCGCGGTCGGCGTCGCCGATGCCGGTTGCGCGGGGAGGGTGCCGGACCGGATCCCGCCCGCTGACCAACACCCTCCCGGGCATCAGAACGTCACCGACAGCGCGCGCTGCACGAGCTCGGTGAGCGCAGTGACGATCGAGTCGCCACTGACCACCGCGTAAAGGACGGCGGCGAACGCGGCGGCGGCGATCGTCCCGATCGCGTACTCGACCGTGCTCATCCCCGAGTCGTCGTCGCGGAGCAGGCGCAGCCGCGTGGATGCTGACCGGGTGGTGGACGGGATCGTGAGCTGGGACATGGCATCTCCTTCGTGAGGTCCTTCTTCGGATGGCGCGGTGGTCACCACTGCGCGAGTGCCTCGCTCGCCAGGCCGACGACGACCGGGGCGATACCGAGGACGAGGAACGCCGGCAGGAAGCACAGTCCGAGCGGGCCCGTGATGAGCACCGCGGCCCGTTGCGCCCTGGCCTGTGCGGAGTCGAGGAGGTCGGCGCGGATGCGGGTGCCCTCGGCCCTCGCGACCTGGGCCAGCGCCGCTCCGGTGCCGGCCGACCGGCCCGCGGCGCGGGCGAACGTCGCGAGCGCCGGAACGTCCTCGGCCATCCCCCAGGCGTCGGTGGCGTCGGCTCCGAGCTCGAGCAGGCCGCAGACGCGTCGCAGCTGGGCACCGGTGGGCCCGGCGAGCGGCTCGGCTGCGGCGGACACCGCGACCGCTACTGGCAATCCGGCCTCCAGGCACACCGCGAGCAGCTCCCAGCTGCAGGCGAGGTCGCCGCCATCGGTGTCGTCCGACCCGGTTCGGGCGGTCGTCCGGCGCGCGGCGACTACGCCGGCCACACCGGCAATACCGCCTACCGCAACCCCCGTGGCGGCACCTGCGATCGCCCATGCGAGCCCGCTGAGAGCCACCGCTCCGACAGCCACCCAGGACGCGCGCAGCGGAGGGACGGGCGTGGCATTGACTGCGCTGGGCGCGGGTCCGGCGAGCGCACGCAGCCGACCGCAGCCAGGGCGTCCACCCACCACCAGGAGGGCAGCGGCGAGCAGCAGTATCGCGGCGACCATGCCGCCGGGGACGGGCGGCACCGATCCGGCCGGTCGAACCGTCGTCACCGGCACCGGACTCCTCGCCGTTGCCATAGTCGTGGCGAGCGCATGGGCCACCGTGGCCGTGATCGTCATCGTGGCACCGCCGTGCGCAGGATGTACTCCGACCACGCCATACCTGCGGCGGCCAGTGCGACCCCAATGACCAGCAGAACCTGACCGAGCACGCCGCTGCGCAGCACGCCGATCGGGTCGGCGCCGACGAGCTGCCCGAGGCCGAGCCCGAGTACCGGTAGCGCGGTGAGCACTGTCGCCGTGGCGCGCGGTCCGGCCAGCTGCGCCCGCACCGTGGCGCCGAAGCGGATCCGCCACCGGATGTCGTCGTGGGCCCGGGCGAGCAGGTCGGCGAGCGGGATTCCGTGTCGATCGGCCAGCGACCACGCCACCGCGATCCGTTCGATATCACCGGCGAGCTCCGGCCGGTCGGCCGCGCCGCGGCGCAGCGCGGCCGCCACACCGTCGCCGAGCCGGGCAGCCGTAGCGGCGGGGGCAAGGACCTCCCGGGCCTGGGGTCCGTCGGCCTGTACCCCGTCGAGCGCGGCCGCCGGATGGCTGCCGGCGCGGAGCTCGTCGGTGATCCGGCGCACGGCGTCGGCCAGTTGGCTCGCCGTGGTGGTCGCCGTGCTCAGGCGCCGATGCTGTGCTCGTCGCCGTCGGATCGTGGACGTGACCAGCGCCCCGGCCAGCGCTCCACCCGGCCCCACGAGCAGCAGTCCCGCGAGACCGCCGAGCAGGACCGGGCCCGCCGCCCACGGCCGCCATCCCCGGCGCCGCCGAGGGGAGGGCCAAAGGGCCGCGAGCCGGGCTGCTGCGGTTGGCCCGGGTGCGCAGCCGACTGCTGCTGCCAGCGCTGCACACGCCCACGCCCACGCCGTCACCACGGCGCTCGCACCCCACGGTCGGTGAGCAGCTCGCCCAGCGCCTCGCGAGCATCGCACCACCCGCTGGTGCGGGTCCACGCCGCGCGGACCGTTACCCCTTCGGCGTCGCGGGACAGGACTCCGACGACGTCCAGGACCCGGGTACCGGACCGTAGCCTCCGCATGTGCAATACCACCTGGACGGCCGCGGCGAGCTGGCTGTGCAGGGCGGTGCGTGCCAACCCGCCCGCGGCGGCCAGTGCTTCCATCCGGGCCGGCAGCTCGCGGGCCGAGTTGGCGTGCACGGTGCCAGCGCCGCCGTCGTGGCCGGTGTTGAGCGCGGCGAGCAGATCGCAGACCTCGGCGCCGCGCACCTCACCTACGACGAGCCGGTCCGGTCGCATCCGCAAGGCCTGGCGCACGAGGTCGCGCAGCATGACACCACCGGCCCCCTCGATGTTGGCCGGTCGGGCCACGAGCCGGACGAGGTGCGGATGCCGTGGTCGCAGCTCCTCGGCGTCCTCGACGCAGACGATGCGCTCCCGCGGGTCGACGGCGCTGAGCAGCGCGGCGAGAATCGTCGTCTTGCCTGTGCCGGTACCGCCGGATATCAGGAACGCGAGACGCGCAGCCAGCATCGCGCGCAGCAGCGCCTCGCCGGTGGCGTCGACGGTACCGAGCGAGCGTAGCGCCGGGAGGTCGTGGGCGGCTGGTCGCAGGACGCGCAGCGACAGGCAGGTGCCGTCGGCGGCTACCGGGGGCAGCACCGCGTGCAGCCGGACCCCGGCGTCGGCGAGCCAGCCGTCCACGTACGGGCTGGCGTCGTCGAGCCGGCGTCCGGCGGCGATGGCCAGCCGCTGCGCGAGCCGGCGGACCGCGTCCTCGTCGGCGAACCGCACGCCGGTGGCCTCCAGACCCGATCCCCGGTCGACCCACACCGACGCGGGCCCGCACACCAGCACGTCGGTGGTGCGCGGATCGCGCAGGAGCTCATCGAGCGGTCCGGCGCCGACAAACTCCTGACGCAGCACCCGGAGCGCGGCGAGCACGTCGAGATCTGACGCCACGCCGCCGGCCTCTGCACGGACGGCGGCGGCCACCGCGGCCGGTGTGGTCTCCCCACCCGATGCGGCGAGCCGGCTCCGGACCCGATCGATCAGCGCCGGTTCGAACGCCGACCCGCGGACGTCCCCACCCACCGCCGGCTGGTTCCGGAGCCGCCCTTCGCCTGGCTGGCTCGTCGCGGTCCCGGTCATGAGTGGGCACCCGGGGACGAGCCGGCGACGGCGCGGAGCTCGGCCAGCACGGTGCGCGCGGCTGCGGCCAGCGGTCCGTGTGGCTTGCCTGGTGCGGTGCCTCGCTCCAGCGCCCGCGCCAGCCCTGGCTCGGGCCTCATTACTACCAGCAGCGGCAACCCGAGCGCGCGGGCGACCTCCGCGGCGTCGACCCCGCCCGGCGCGGGCCCGCGCACCACCAGCTGGGCTGTGGCGCCGTGCTCGGCGAGAACCGCGGCGACCCGGGCGCCCGCCGCGCACGAGCGCACGTCGGCGGGCACCACCAGCACGGCGAGGTCGGCTGCCGCCAGCGCGGCGACGGCCGCGTCGGTGGGGTAGCGCGGCAGGTCGCAGACGACTGTCTCGCCGGCCCGGCGGCCAGCGTCGATCACTGAGGTGACTGCAGCGGGGGAGGGGCCGTGGGTGGATCGGTCGCACGAGAGCACACCCAGCTCGCCCCCACCGCGGCGCGCGACTGCCGGGGCCGGTAGGGCCGCGTGCAGTGCGGTGGCGGGGACCCGGCCGTCACCGAGGCCGATCTCGGGCCAGCGCAGGCCGCCGAGGTCCTCCGCGCCGAGCACCAGGTCGAGTCCACCGCCGAGCGGGTCGCAGTCGATAAGCAGCACCTGTTCGCCGTCGCGTACCGCGGTGACCGCCGCCGCGGCTGCGAGCACCGACGCGCCGGCACCGCCTCGGCCGCCGACCACGGCGAGCACCGCGCCGCCGCGGTGGCGGCCCTCCATGGCCTCGGTGAGCGCGGCGACCAGCCACGCCTCGGCCTCCGGCAGCGCGATGACGTGCTCGGCCCCGACCGCGACGGCGTGCCGCCACACCGGCGGTGGGGGCTCGCCCCGGACGGCGACCACGACCTTGCCGCGACGGGGGAGGCCGGCCTGGGCGCACTGTTGTGCTGCTGGCTCGTCGAGAAGTACGAGCGGGGCGTCGGTCCAGTGCCTGCGGGCCTGGGCGGCGTCGACGGTGCGGTGCAGCTCGCAGCCTGCGGCCGCGGCCAGCCGCAGGATGGCGTCGAGCAGGTCGGGGTCGGACACCATCACCAGCCCGCGCCGTCCATCGCCGTTGTGTGGACCATCCCCGATCTGTTGCACGCTGGCCTCCTCGTGTCCCGCTCACCAGTGGAACGTCGGGACCAGCGTGCGGTGCGGGAGGGTGCTGTGGTGGACAGATCGTGAACGTGTGGACAGCTGCCAGTCGATGTGGACAACCGGGACCGGACCCGGTCGCGAGCCGCTGGCCTGCCGGGAGCAGCGGGTATGGGGGCGAGGAACGCCGTACCCGCGGGACGGCCCCCGCCAGGGGGGATTGGCGGGGGCCGTCAGCGGTTCAGCTCCGGGGGGTCGAGCTGAACCTGGTCCGGGGAAAACCGCCGGACCGGTCTAACTGTAGCCCCTGTTGGGCCATAACACCCACCCCAGGCGAAAAACATCTACGCCCAGTTACCGAACCCAACCTGTCCCCGAGGGGTCGATCGGCCGTCTGGCAAGCTCGGCCGTCGTGACCGGTGCGTCCCCGAACCTGTCCCCGCCGCCGAGCGGTTCCGCGGCGGCGGCGTTCTTCGACCTCGACAAGACGATCATCGCCGGGTCCAGCGTGCTCGCGTTCCACCGACCGTTCCGCCGGCAGGGACTGATCAGCCGACGTGCCGCGCTGCGCAGCGGTTACGCGCAGCTGCTCCTGGTGCTGGCCGGGGCGGACGCCGACACGATGGACCTGCTGCGCCGCCGGATCACCGCGCTGTGCACCGGTTGGGAGGTCGCCCAGATCCGGGCCGTCGTCGCCGAGACCCTGCACGAGATCGTCGAGCCGCTGGTCTACGCGGAGGCGACCGAGTTGATCGCTGAACACCGGGCGAGGGGTGACGAGGTCGTCGTGCTGTCGGCCTCTGGCCTGGAGGTTGTCGAGCCGATCGCGGCGCTGGTGGGGGCGGACCGCTGTGTGGCCACGCGGATGCGTGTGGCGGACGGCCGGTACACCGGCGTCATCGAGTACTACTGCTACGGGCAGGAGAAGGCGCAGGCTGCCCGCGACATCGCGGTCGAGCGGGGCTACCGGCTCGCCGACTGCCGCGCGTACTCCGACTCGATCACCGACCTGCCGTTGCTGGCTGCCGTCGGGCATCCGACGGCCGTCAACCCCGATCGGGCGCTGCGCCGCGAGGCGCAGGAGCGGGGGTGGCCGATCATGATTTTCGCCAACCCGGTCGCGCTGCGGTCGCGGTTCCGGCCACCCGAGAAGGCGACGGTAGCCGCGGCTGGCCTGGGGGCAGTCGCGTTGCTGGGAGCGGGCTGGTACTGCCATCATCGTCGGACACGTTCCCAGGCGAGAGCACTACCTGTATTTCACCCGAAAGGGTGATCATGACAGGGAAGATCGTCACTTTGCGTGTCTGAACCGGTGCATAACCTTCCACGGCTTGCTGTGGCCCCGGTCACGGACTACAAAAGGAGTTACGGACTCCGGGTCGGCCAAGGGCGGTGCGGCAGAGAAGCACCCGTCCTCCCCGAGCCGGGCTCCGTGCGCGAAGATCGGGCACTCCACGCACAGCACGCCGCGGGAGGCATGTCGTCGTGGGCCTGCGTACCGGGACGCCGGACGCCGAGGCCATTCCACGACACGTAGTGCACGCCTGGATCCCGAAATTCGGGCGCAGACGGGCGGTGTCCCTGCCATGGGACACCGCCCGTCTCATGCCCTGGCGTTGGCGATGGCCAGGCCTTCTCGGGCCCCCGCCTCCCACTGCGCGCAGCTGTGCAGCACCCACGCCGTGATGCCCTCGGCCGTGCCCGCGGCGAACGCGGCAGCCGCGGCGCGGTACTGCGTTGCGTAGCGCAGGTGCCCCACCTCCGGCACCGCCAGGCCCTTCGGGTCGAGGCCGGCGGTCACTGCCGTCAGTCGGGCCGCCCCGCGCGCCACCACGCCGTTCGCCGACGGGAACGCGGCGAGCGCGAGCAGCTCACCGTGCACCACGGCGACGAGCACGGGGGCGGGCACCGACGTCGCACCCGTCACGAGGTCAGCGAGTAGCTCGAGCCGGGACGACACCCCCTCGCCGGACCGCGGCCGGCCGAGCTCCGCGTCGCGACGCGGTGCGGGTACCAGGTCGGCTGCGGCCACGACGTGCAGGCGAGCCAGCGCCTGCAGCGGCGATGTCCGCCAGACCCTGAGCAGCCGACCGGACTCCTCCGCCACCCGGACGGCCCCGGCCAGCACCGGGCCGCTCACCGCGTCGCCCGCCTCGATCGGCGCACCGTCCAGGGCGGCGGACGCGCGCGCGGCCCGCAGGCTCGCCGCCGCGGCGCTCGCCGGCCAGCCGTGCCGGTTCACCGGATGGTTGTGCACCACAACCAGGGCGTCCCGAACTCGGGCCACGGCGTCGACGACGCCGGGCAGCTCGAGCAGCGGCGCGAGCGGGTCGGGCGTCCGGGGCAGGGCCACATCGGCATGCTGCCACCGCTGGTGGAGTCGATCACCGCGATTTGGTCTGAACTACCGTGCGCAGCGCGTTCACGAGCACTAGCCTCGCGTTCACGAGCATTGGCCTCACGATACCGTCGAGTGCTGAGTCACGGGGGACTCGTTGGTTGTCCGAGAAGCCCACGACCAGGAGGCACGAATGGCCGCCGAGGGATCGGCTCATGTCGAAGCCACGCTGAGCAACCTGTCCACCGAGAGCCGCAGCTTCCCACCGAGCGCAGAGTTCGAGTCCCAGGCCAACGCCACTTCCGCGTGGTACGAGCGGGCTGACACCGACCGCGAGAGCTTCTGGGCCGAGCAGGCCGATCGGCTGCACTGGCACCAGAAGTGGGACCAGGTGCTGGCCTGGGACGCCCCGTTCGCGAAGTGGTTCGTCGGCGGCAGGCTCAACGTCGCCTACAACTGCGTGGACCGGCACGTGGAGGCCGGCTACGGCGAGCAGGTCGCGTTTCACTGGGAGGGCGAGCCCGGCGACACCCGCACCATCACCTACGCCGACCTGAAGCGCGAGGTCTGCCGGGCCGCCAACGCGCTCACCGAGCTCGGGGTGCAGGCGGGCGACCGGGTGGCGATCCAGCTGCCGATGATTCCCGAGGCCGTGATCTCGATGCTGGCGTGCGCGCGGCTGGGCGCGGCGCACAGCGTCGTCTTCGGCGGGTTCTCGCCGGCGGCCTTGCGCTCCCGCATCAAGGACGCCGAGGCCAGCCTGCTCATCACCTCCGACGGGCAGTACCGCCGGGGCAAGTCGGCGCCGATGAAGGACAACGTCGACGAGGCGCTGGCCGACACCCCGACGATCGAGCACGTGCTCGTCGTGAAGCGCACCGAGACCGACGTGGCCTGGACCGAGGGCCGTGACGTGTGGTGGCATGAGATCGTCGACACGCAGCCCGACGAGCATGAGCCGGAAGCGTTCGACGCCGAGCACCCGCTGTTCATCCTCTACACCTCGGGTACCACCGGGAACCCGAAGGGCATCCTGCACACCTCCGGTGGCTACCTCACCCAGGTCGCGTACACCCATCACGTGGTCTTCGATCACAAGCCGGGCGAGAGCGTCTTCTGGTGCACCGCCGACGTCGGCTGGGTCACCGGGCACAGCTACATCGTCTACGGACCGCTGGCCAACCGCGCCACGTCCGTCCTGTACGAGGGCACACCGAACACCCCGCACGAGGGCCGGCACTGGGAGATCATCCAGAAGTACGGCGTCTCGATCTACTACACCGCGCCCACGCTGATCCGCACGTTCATGAAGTGGGGCGCCGACATCCCCGCGCGCTACGACCTCTCCTCGCTGCGCGTGCTGGGCAGCGTCGGCGAGCCGATCAACCCCGAGGCGTGGATGTGGTACCGGGAGCACGTCGGGCAGGGCAACTGCCCGATCGTCGACACCTGGTGGCAGACCGAGACCGGCGCGATCATGATCTCACCGTTGCCCGGGGCGACGGTGGCCAAGCCGGGTTCGGCGATGCGCCCGCTGCCGGGGATCGCAGCCATGATCGTCGACGAGGGCGGCACCCCGGTCCCGCACGGCAGCGGCGGCTACCTGGTGCTCGACCAGCCGTGGCCGGCGATGCTGCGCGGCATCTGGGGCGATGAGGAGCGCTACCGCGAGACGTACTGGTCGCGGTTCGCCGACCAGGGCTACTACTTCGCCGGCGATGGCGCCAAGTACGACGCCGACGGCGCGATCTGGCTGCTCGGCCGGGTGGACGACGTGATGAACATCTCCGGGCACCGCATCTCCACGACGGAGGTGGAGTCGGCGCTGGTCAGCCACCCGACGGTGGCCGAGGCGGCCGTCGTCGGCGCCTCCGATGCGACCACCGGGCAGGGCATCGTCGCGTTCGTGATCCTGCGCGGCAACGTCGCCCAGGACGAGGCGAAGGGCGCCGACGCCATCAAGGCGCTGCGTGATCACGTGACCAGGGAGATCGGGTCGATCGCGAAGCCACGCCAGATCATGGTCGTGGACGAGCTGCCCAAGACGCGGTCGGGCAAGATCATGCGCAGGCTGCTGCGCGACGTGGCGGAGAACCGCGCCGTCGGCGATGTCACGACGCTGGCCGACTCGAGCGTCATGGACCTCATCTCGGCGGGCCTGCAGGGCGGCGCGTCGGAGGACTGAATGCAGGTGTAGCGGTGTCAGCCGGGCTCTCTGGTGAAGAGCCCGGCTGTCCTGGCCCAGCGACTTGTGCTTCCGCTCCGCATCAGTTCTTGGCTACCCGCGGGTCAACACACCCTGAACCGCCATGATCTGTTTCTGACGGAGATGCCGATGGTCGACTCGCAGACCGCTACCATGATCCACGCAGACGACGCCAGCGCGACGATCGTCAGCCACACTCCGCAAGTTACCGCGTGGGCGCGGCGCTATTTCGGCCCCTGGTGGCGTGCCGTTGACACGCCACCACCGGCCCCGGGCTCCGCAGCTGACGGGCCGGTCATCGTCGCCGAGGTCGACCCCGACAGCTACACGGCTCTCGCCGACCAGGTCACTTCCAGCCGATATGAGGACGCCGTCTACGCCCGATCATCCGTGCTCGTTGCGCGTGATGACGACGGTGGGGTGTCGGCGCTGTCGGCCACCGACGGCCTGGCCTACCACGCCACCGCAGGCGCCCGGCGCGTGCTGATCGCGGGGACCAGCGAACGACCGGTCACGCTCGCTGCCGCTCGGCTGGCTCGGGAAACCGTCCGCGCATCGCTGCACCGAGACGGCTGGACCCTGCTGCACGCCAGCGCCGTCACCCGCGACGGCCGCGCCGCGCTGAGCTTCGGGGGCAAAGGCGCCGGTAAGACCACAACGGCGCTCACCCTTGCCCGCAGCTGCGGGTGCGCGTTGCTGGCCAATGACCGCATCTTCGCCCGTGGCCACCGACTCGGCGTGCAGATCCTGCCTTGGCCTGCCGCAGCCGCCATCGGCCTGGGTCTGTTGGACGCACTCGGCTGGTTCGACCTGGCCCGCGACCGGCTGCTCGCCGGTGAGCACCTCCACCCCACGCAGGACGAGCGGGTCACTGCGGCGCTGGTCGCCGGGGATCGCACGCCCCTGCACGAGCCCACCGGGCGGGAGCTCAAGGCCCAAGTGTTCCCCGACCAGCTCACCGCATGGTTCGGGCTACCTCTGGCCACCACCGGCTATGCAACCACGCTGCTGTTCCCTACCGTCGTTCCCGGCGCCGCACCTGCTCTCGACGATCAGCAGCGTGGTCTGACCGAGGCCGACTTCTTCACTGACAAGACCGAAGATCGCTATCCCGACATCTTCGGTCTCGGTCACATCGACCCGACCACTCGTGACCACACCCGCACCATCGTCCGCGAGCAACTCTCCCACCTGCCCCACCGCGCTATCACCCTCAGCCACTACGCCGCGGCCAACATCGAACTGCTGACTTCGGTCGTCACGGAATGAGCCCCGTCGGGCGTTCGCGGGTTCCTCCGCAGATCCGGTGTAGCGGGCGGCTATCCTGACCCATCCGATGTGGAACTAGTGTGGACGGGAGCACTTGGTGGCGGTCATCGAGCAGGTCGGCGCACGCGAGATCCTCGACTCGCGGGGCAACCCCACGGTCGAGGTCGAGGTCGCGCTCGACGACGGGACGTTGGCCCGTGCCGCCGTGCCCTCGGGCGCGTCGACGGGTGAACACGAGGCGGTCGAGCTGCGCGACGGCGATCCACTGCGTTTCGGCGGCAAGGGCGTCGAGCGGGCCGTCGCGGCCGTACTCGACGAGATCGCCCCCGAGCTTGCTGGCATGGAGGCCGTCGACCAGCGCCTGGTCGACCAGCGGCTCGTTGACCTCGACGGCACGACGGACAAGTCGCGCCTGGGCGCGAACGCGCTGCTCGGGGTGTCGCTCGCGGTGGCCAAGGCGGCGGCGGAGTCGTCGGGCCTGGAGCTGTTCCGCTATATCGGTGGGCCGAACGCGCACGTGCTGCCAGTGCCGATGATGAACATCATCAACGGCGGTGCGCACGCCGACAGCTCCGTGGACGTGCAGGAGTTCATGATCGCGCCGGTGGGTGCCGAGTCCTTCCGGGAGGCGCTGCGCTGGGGTGCGGAGGTCTACCAGGCGCTCAAGTCCGTGCTCAAGAGTAAAGGCCTGGCCACCGGGCTCGGTGACGAGGGCGGCTTCGCGCCCGATCTGGCGGGCACCCGAGCGGCGCTCGACCTCATCGGCGAGGCCGTCGAGAAGACCGGGTACGTCCTCGGCCGCGACATCGCGCTGGCCCTCGATGTGGCCGCTACCGAGTTCCATGCCGACGGCGTCTACTCCTACGAGGGTAAGAAGCTCTCGGCGGCCGAGCTGAGCGCCGTCTACGGCGAGCTGGTCGCGGCCTACCCGTTCGTGTCGATCGAGGATCCGCTCTCAGAGGACGACTGGGACGGCTGGGTCGCGCTCACCGACGCCCTCGGCGACCGCGTCCAGCTCGTCGGCGACGACCTGTTCGTCACCAACCCCGAGCGGCTCGACGACGGCATCAACCGGGGCGCGGCCAACGCGTTGCTGGTGAAGGTCAACCAGATCGGCACGCTGTCGGAGACCCTCGACGCGGTGACGCTCGCGCACTCCTCGGGTTACCGCTGCATGATGAGCCATCGCTCCGGCGAGACCGAGGACGTCACGATCGCCGACCTCGCCGTCGCCACCGGCTGCGGACAGATCAAGACCGGCGCGCCGGCCCGTTCCGAGCGCGTAGCGAAGTACAACCAGCTGCTGCGCATCGAGGAAGCCCTCGGCGACGCCGCCCGCTACGCCGGCGACCTGGCCTTCCCCCGCTACACCCCCGCCGAACCAGCCCGCTGACATGCCCCCCACCCCGCGAGTCGGCACGATCTGGTGCGCGAGTCGGCACGTTGTGGCGGCCGAGTCGAGCGCACGCCGCGATACGTGACGGTGAGGGGGTGTGGTGGCCGAGGAACGAGCCAAAGCCCGAGGTGAGCGGGCGAGCCGCACGCCGCGGCCGCGGCGCTCCGGCACCGGGGCGCCCCGCGGTCGGAGCCGGGAGCCGCAGCTGACCCGCACCCGACCCCGTGGGGTCGTCGCGGCCACCACCGGCCTGCTCGGGCTGTCCTCGACACGGCGCGCGGCCGTGCTGGCGATCGTGGTCTGTGCTCTGGCGCTCACCGTCGCCGTCCCGTTGCGCAACTACGTGGCTCAGCGCCAGGAGCTGGCCGCCGTGTCCGAACAGCAGAAGATCCTCGCCGCCGAGGTGGACGAGCTGACGCGCCAGCGCGCCCGGCTGTCGGACCCCACCGAGATCGCCGCCCAGGCCCGCTCGCGGCTCGGCTACGTCATGCCGGGAGAGGTGCCCTACGTCGTGCAGGTGCCGCCCGCCGCAGACGCCGGCCCTCCGCCGCACCCCGGCGTCGGGGTGCCGTGGTACCGGACGCTGTGGCGTGAGATGAGCGAGGGCCGCGGTGCGTCCTGACGTCCCCTGCATCACCGACGCCGACGCCGAGGCAGTGGCGGCGCAGCTCGGTCGGCCGCCGCGCGCGGTCCGGGCGGTGGCCCATCGTTGCCCGTGCGGCCTGCCGTCGGTGGTGCAGACCGCGCCGCGGCTGGAGGACGGCACGCCGTTCCCCACGCTCTACTACCTGACCTGCTCCCGGTTGAATTCTCGGCTCGGTGGCCTGGAGGCGGCCGGGCGGATGCGCGAGATGACCGAACGGCTGGCCGAAGACCCCGACCTGGCCGCGGCCTACCGGCGGGCGCACGAGGGTTACCTGGCCGAGCGGGACGCGATCGAGCCGCTGGGCACGGGCGTGAGCGCTGGGGGGATGCCCGACCGGGTCAAGTGCCTGCACGTGCACGTCGCGCACGCCCTCGCCGCCGGCCCCGGCGTCAACCCGTTCGGCGACGAGGCCCTCGCGGAGCTCGGTGAGTGGTGGCGAGCAGGCCCCTGCGCCAGCCTCTGACACGTCGAGGCCGAGGGTGGTCCTAGTCCGTACCGGGCGCCGGACGCGGCACCGGTAGCGAGGGTGGGGGGTGCACCAGCCGCGCGAGCATCCGGCGCAGACCAGCCAGATCGCCCTGGTGGGCGGCACGCGAGGCGTCCACATTCTCGGTCGGATCCATTGCCGTCCACCGCAACAGGTACCCGGCGTCGGCGGCGAGCTGGGCCAGGAACGCGCGCTGGGTTCGTCCGTTTCCCTCTCGGAACGGGTGCAGGGCATTGAGGGTTATTCAGGAGGGTCATGTGGATCTTGTAAGACCACGGTTGAGCTGCGGGGATGCGCCTCCGATCAAGATCGCTGAATAAGCCTCATTGATGTCCCCGAGTAGCTCGGACACGCCATCAAGGAAGTCCTCGAGCTCGCGACAGCGCAGGTACCCGCTGTCGGCCAGTCGCTTGAACATGTCCTTCAGCTCGGCCTCGGCGCGAGACAGCTCGGCCGGGTCGGTGATGCCCAGGCGGTTACGCAGAACGCCCGCGTCGAGGTCGAGGTAGGGATCCCAGTCGGTCACCGCTGATAACGGCTCAGGATCCGCTCACGGGCCTGCTCGGTGGTCAGGTGGCCCTCGGCGACTCCATCGAGCAGGGCTAGACCCTCCGGCCCCGGCTCAACGCCCTCAGCCCGCACCGACGCCACTGCCTCGGCCACGTCGGCCCGGCGGGTCGCCGACTCGACCAGCTCCCAGTAGCGCGATACCGACAGGAGCACGGCCTCCGGCTTGCGGTGCGAGCCGACAAACACCGGGTCGGCATCCGGTTCCTGGACACGCTTCAAGGTGGCGGACAACGCGGTCCGGAATTCACGAAACGACAGCACCTCAGGAAAACGCACAGCTACAGCGTACCCAAATGTGTACACCTACCGGCCCTGGGTTTGTTGGGCACGGGTGTGAGTGCTGAGGATGCCCGACCGGGTCAAGTGTCAGGTGGGGGTGATGCGGGTGAGGAGGGCTTTCGTGTGTGTTTCCGCAGGGAGGGTGCCGCTCGTGCGCCACGGCCCGTCGGGCAGGAAGCGCGACGACACGAACGCCGACGCCACCTCGTCCGGGGCGTAGCGCAGCAGCAGCGACCCCTGCAGGCACAGCGCGAGCATCTCGGCCAGCCGGCGCGCCCGCCGTTCCTCGCGCCCGCGCAGCTCCGTGCGCAGCTCCCGCACGCCGCGGTCGAACCAGTTGTCCTGGCCCGCCACCGAGTCCACCTCGGCCAGCACCGCATCCACCGAGTCCGGCTCGCGGTTCACCGCGCGCAGGACGTCGAGCGCGGTGACGTTGCCGGAGCCCTCCCAGATGGAGTTCAGCGGCGCCTCGCGGTAGAGCCGCGGCAACCCCGACTCCTCGACGTAGCCGTTGCCCCCCAGACACTCCAACGCCTCCGCCACCGCGACCGGCGCCCGCTTGCAGACGAGATACTTCGACGCCGGGAGCGCGAGCCGCAGCAGCGCCCGCTCCTCACGGTCGACGGCGCCCGCGAGCCGCAGCGCCAGCGCCGTAGCGGCCTCGGACTCCAGCGCCAGGTCACCGAGCACGGCCTGCATGAGCGGCGCGTCGGCCAGGCGGGACCCGAACGCGCTGCGGTGCGCCACGTGATGCGCCGCCTCGGTCAGCGCCGCGCGGATGAGCGCAGCCGACCCCAGGACGCAGTCGAGACGCGTCATCGAGACCATCTCGATGATCGTCGCGACACCGCGCCCCTCGTCGCCGAGCCGCCACCCCGTCGCGCCGGTGTACTCGATCTCGGCGGAGGCGTTGGAGCGGTTGCCCAGCTTGTCCTTGAGCCGTTGCAGGCCGATGGCGTTGCGCGTGCCGTCGGGCAGCACGCGGGGGAGCACGAAACAGGTGAGACCACCGGGTGCCTGGGCGAGGGTGAGGAACAGGTCGTTCATCGGCGCCGAGGTGAACCACTTGTGCCCGACCAGCCGGAAGGTACCGTCGGCGGTCGGCTCCGCCTGCGTGGTGCCGGCGCGGACGTCGGAGCCACCCTGCTTCTCGGTCATCGACATCCCGGCCAGCAGGCCCGCCTTCGTGGACGGCTCGGCAAGCCCGAACTCATACGACGTCGACAGCAGCCCCGGCTCGTAGACCGCCGCCAGCGCGGGGTCGTGGCGCAGGGCGGGTACGGCGGCGTAGGTCATCGACACCGGGCAGCCGTGCCCGGACTCGAGCTGGCCCATCAGGTAGAAACCGGCCGCGCGGGCGACGTGGGCCCCGGTGCCGGGTCCGGCTGTCCACGGCGTGCCGTGCAGCCCCCAGCCGACGGAGGTGCGCAGCAGCCAGTGCCAGGACGGATGGAACTCGACCTCGTCGACGCGGTGGCCGTAGCGGTCGTGCGTGTGCAGCACCGGCGGGTGCGTCTCGGCGAGGCGGGCGTGCTCGCGGGCCTCGGGTGACGCCACGAGCGCGGCGAGCAGCCCGAGGTCCGGTAGCGCCTCCTTGGCACCCTCGCGGGCGACGGCGTCGGTGAGGGCGGGGTCGCAGGCCAGCGGGTCGAAGCCCGCCAGCGGCGGCGGCTGGTTCTCGACGCGGTGCGTGTGGTGGGCGCCCGGCCGCGCCGGTTGCGCCGGTGATGGTCGGCGTCGGGGGACAGGTGGCCGGGCGGTCGGGGCGGCGTCAGGTGCGTCCTGCTCCGTCGACGCGTCCTGCTCTCGCGACGGCCGGGCCGCGCGTGCTGGACGGCGCGGCTGCGGCGGGATGGACGGCAGTTCGCCGGCAGGTCCGCGGGCGGCCGGGACGGGGGCTGGACGCGCGGAGCTGCCCGCGTCCGCTCGCCCCGCCTCGCGCCGCTGCGGCTCGATCATGTACCGAGGGTAGCCGCGCGGAGCCGCTTTCGTGGGTATGCGAGCTGTATCAGGGCTCGAAGGTGTGTTCTGCGTACGGTGACGGCATGACGCGTGTGGCCGCCATCGACTGTGGAACGAACTCGATCCGCCTGCTCGTCGCCGACGTGACGGCGGGGTCCGACCCGACGTCCACCCTGCGCGACGTGCACCGTGAGCAGCGCATCGTCCGGCTCGGCCAGGGCGTCGACGCGAGCGGGGTGCTGGCCGCCGAAGCGCTGGAGCGCACCCGCGCGGCGCTTGCCGACTACACTGCGGTGCTGCGCGACGCGGGCACCGAGCGGGTCCGCATGGTCGCCACCAGTGCCACCCGGGACGCCCGCAACCGCGACGACTTCTTCGGCATGGTCCGCGACACCCTCGGCGTCGACGCCGAGGTGATCTCCGGCGCCGAGGAGGCGACCCTGTCGTTCGTCGGGGCGGGGGGTGACCTCGATCCCGACGATGGGCCCTTCGTCATGGTCGACGTGGGCGGCGGCTCCACCGAGATCGTCGTCGGTGCCCTCGACGCCGGGTCGGCGACCGTGCACGCCGCACGCTCGGTGGACGTCGGCAGCGTCCGCCTCACCGAGCGTTGCCTGGCCGGGGATCCGCCCACGTGCGACGAGGTGGCGGCGGCGCGCGAGATGGCCACCGGGATCCTCGACGAGGCGTTCGCCGCGGTGCCGGTGGACGGCGTCCGCAGCTGGGTCGGCGTGGCCGGCACGATCACCACGCTGTCGGCGGTGGCGCAGGGCCTGCCGGCCTACGATTCCGACGCGGTGCACCTGTCCCGGCTCTCGCGCGAGGACCTGCACCGCGTCGCCGGCGAGCTGCTCGGGTGTTCCCGCGCGGAGCGGGCGCGCCACGGCGCCATCCACCCGGGACGGATCGACGTGATCGGCGGGGGTGCGTTGATCGTCGACGTGCTGGCTCGCGAGCTGCACGACCGCGCCGGCATCATCGAGCTGGTGGTCAGCGAGCACGACATCCTCGACGGCATCGCGCGCTCGATCACCTGAGCCAACTCAAGTTCCGCCAGTCATCCCGCCGCCGTGCGTAGCCTGGGCGAGATGACGAGGTCGTCGGCGGGTTCGGACGCGTCTCCGGCGCTTTCCTCGGCCCCGCACCACACCTTGGGTGAGCTCGATGCCGCGCTGGTCTGCTGCCGGGCCTGCCCGCGGCTCGTCGCATGGCGCGAGCTCGTGGCGCGGGAGAAGCGCGCCGCGTTCCGCGACGAGGAGTACTGGGGGCGCCCGGTGCCCGGCCTGGGCCCGGCCGACGCGTCGCTGCTGATCGTCGGGTTGGCGCCCGCCGCGCACGGGGGCAACCGCACCGGCCGGATGTTCACCGGCGACCGCTCGGGCGACGTGCTGTTCGCCGCCCTGCACGCCGTCGGGCTCGCGAACCAGCCGACGGCAGTCCACGCGGGCGACGGTCTCGAGCTGCGCGGCACCCGGATCACCGCGCCCGTGCACTGCGCCCCACCGGACAACAAGCCGACCCCGGCCGAGCGTGACACCTGCGGCGGCTGGCTGCGGGCCGAGCTCGCCCTGCTGTCCCCGCGCGCCGTGGTGGTGCTCGGGGCGTTCGGCTGGCAGGCGCTGCTCCCGGTGCTCGCCGGCGCGGGCTGGACGGTGCCGCGGCCACGCCCGCGGTTCGGGCACGGCGTGCACGTGGAGCTGGCAGGCGAGCGCGGCCCGCTGCACCTCGTCGGCTCTTACCACGTGAGCCAGCAGAACACGTTCACCGGTCGACTCACCCCGGCGATGCTGGAGGACGTGCTGCGCGCCGCGGCGGAGAGGGCCGGGCTCTACCCGCCGACGACCTGAACGCGCGCGTCCACGCTGGCCAGGCGATGGTCGCAGGTGAGCACGATGGCGTCGTCGACGATGCCGGTCGCGATGACCAGCGCGTCGGGAAGCCGCAGGGTGTGGCGACCTCGCAGGTCGGCAGCCGCGAGGGCAACGGCCTCGTCGACCGGTCGGACGGGTCCGAAGAGCCCGACGATCCTGCGGTGCATCTCCGGGGCCGTGCCGTTGCGGTAGCCGCCGACCATCGCTTCCGACAGCACCGACGCCGGCAGGACGAAGCTGTCCGCACGCATACGAGCGGCCGCGAGCTCGGCTCGCGCGGTCTCGTGGTGAGCATCGTCAGGCAGGAACAGTCCGATCACCACGCTCGCGTCCAGCGCTACCCGCCCCACTCGTCCCGCATCTCCTCGAGCTCGTCGCGCGTCGTGATGCCCAGGTCGGAGCCTGCGGTCTGCTCGAACAGCTCCCACCACGGATCGCGCTCCCGGACCAGCCGAAACACCCCGTCGCCCTCGACCTCGACACGCAGCACGTCACCGACCCCTACCCCCGCCGCCCGCAGTGCGGCGACGGGCAGCGTCACCTGGTTCTTGCTGCTCACCTTCGTGGTGCGCCTTCGCTTTACTTCAGTCGCCATAAGTAAAGCGTAGCACGCGTCACGGCTACGGAGGGGTGAGATCTCGGCACGTGGTGGGAGCATGGAGGCATGGCGCACAACGCGAGGATCCTCGTGGTCGGTGGTGGCTACGTCGGGATGTACACGGCACTGCGGTTGCAGAAGAAGCTGCGCCGCGGCGAGGCCGAGGTCACCGTGATCGATCCACAGCCGCACATGACCTACCAGCCTTTCCTGCCCGAGGCTGCGGCCGGTTCGATCGAGCCCCGCCACGTGGTCGTGCCGCTGCGCAGGGTCCTTCGGAAGTGTCACCACCTCACCGGCCGGGTCACGGGGATCAGCCACGCGAGACGTGAGGTCACCGCCGAGCTCGCGGACGGCCACGTCACCACGCTCGGCTACGACGTCCTCGTCGTCGCCCCCGGGTCCGTCGCGCGCACCCTGCCGATCCCGGGCCTGGCCGAGTGCGGCATCGCGTTCAAGACCGTCGGTGAGGCCATCTACCTGCGCAACCACGTGCTCTCGCGGCTCGACACCGCCGCCACCGCGATCAACCCGGCGCTGCGCAGGCGGCTGCTCACCTTCCTCGTCGTGGGCGGTGGGTACGCCGGCATCGAGGCGCTCGCCGAGCTGCAGGACATGGCCCGCCACGCCACCCGCTACTACGAGAACATCGCCCCCGAGGACATGCGCTGGGTGCTCGTCGAGGCCGCCGGGCGGATCATGCCCGAGGTCGGCCCGCGGCTGGGGCGCTACACCGTGGCGCGGCTGCTCGACGCCGGTATCGAGGTCTTCCTCGAGACCCGCGTGACGACGATGGCGGGCGGCAACGTCGTCCTCGACGACGGCACCGCGTTCGAGACCGATACCATTGTCTGGACGGCGGGCGTCAAGCCCAACCCGATGCTGGACAACACCGACCTGCCCCGCGACGGCCGGGGCCGCGTCGAGTGCAGCGCCGAGCTGCAGGTCGTGGGCATGCCCGAGGTGTTCAGCGCCGGTGACTGCGCCGCGGTGCCGGACCTGTCCAAGGACGACCCGGACGCCCGGACCAGCCCGTCGGCGCAGCACGCCGTGCGGCAGGCGACGGTGCTCGCCGACAACGTGGTGGCGCACCTGCGGGGCGGTGCACTGAAGCGGTACCGGCACAGTTATGCCGGGTCGGTGGCGAGTCTGGGGTTGTACAAGGGTGTGGCGGAGATCTACGGCATCAGGTTGCGCGGGGTCGTGGCGTGGTTTATGCACCGCACCTACCACGTGAGCCGGATGCCGACCTGGAACCGGCGCATCCGCATCATCTTCGACTGGACGGGTGCGTTGTTCCTGGGCCGCGAGGTCGTGGCGCTGGGGCAGATCAACGACCCGCGGGCCGAGTTCACCCGCGTAGCCGGCGACCCGGTGCCACCGGCCCCGCCCACGGAGCGGCCGGAGCTGGCGGAGAGTCCGCCGGTCGGCGAGGTTGCGGAGGAGCACGTCTCGGTCAGCCGTCCCGGGGCCTGACGCGCGGCACGCGCCGTACGCTGGCGCGGCGCCCCCGTAGCCCAACCGGCAGAGGCAGGCCCCTTAAAAGGGTCCCAGTGTGGGTTCGAACCCCACCGGGGGCACCGGCTGACGACCAGCGAAATCCGGATCTGACCAGCAGGAACGTATTTGGGAAGCGATCATGTGGTGTCCGGTGACGTCCGGCCGTAGCCGGTGCTTACCGGGTGTCTGTGCCGAATACGTGCCGAAGTTGCCTGCACGGTGCAAGTGGGGGCCGTTGACCGCCGCTGCATCGCTCGGCAGTGGCATCCAGGCATGGTGGCGGCCGTGTCGGGGGCGCAGGGCACCGCGCCTACGTGTATTGACGATCTGAAGGCCTCAGGGTTCGGGGGAGCCAAGGGCCGTCGCGATCCGGCGCCGCGCGGCCTCCTCCTGACCGACGATGCACTTCGCGTAGACCATGTGGAGAACGGCGACGCTGTGGCCGGCCCATTCGGCTACCTGAGTGGATGGGACGCCGGCATTGAGCCAGGTGGACACAGCCGCGTGCCGCAGATCATACGGACGGGCCGCAAGTGGCGACGCGACTTCCTCGGCTGTGAGCGCCTCCTCGCGGGCCTTCCGCCACACCCGGCAGTAGGTGCTCTCCGAGAGCTGCCCGCCGCGGACGCCGCCGAACAGCCGGCCGTCGCTGACTGTGTCGAACTGGTCGAGGTGCTCGCGGAGATGCACCGTGAGTTCGGGCGGGCAGGGGATCGACCGAGTGTCGCCGGCCGCCCGGTGCTTGAGCTGGCGCTGCTCGCGGCGCTGCCCCGAGTTCGTCCACGGCGAGCCGGCCGTTGGGGTCGAGAACTCGATGAGCAGCTCGCCCCAGCCGTCAGTGGTCGGCAGGATCAGGTTCGACCGACGCAGCGTCGCGGCTTCCGACGGGCGGAGCGCGGCGAAGTACATCGCCCCGAAGAACGCCACCAATCGCGCGCCACTCGGCTTCTGCGCTCGAACGGCGGCCAGGAGGGTGCGTGCCTGATCGGGATTGACGACGGAACGTTTGTCGAGGGCCCGTGCGATCTTGGGTGCCTTCCATGCCAGGCTCGTGACCGGGTTCTTGACGAGCAACGTCCGCTCGACGGCGTACTCGGCGAGGTTGACGATGACGCCCCGCTGCCGCTGCACCGTTTCCGCGGCGGCGGGTGTCCCGTCGGCCTTCTTGGCGATGGCGTCGAGCATCGTGCGCGCCACGGCCGGCTCCGCCCACTCGCCGACATCGCGCACGTTGCGCGACAACCATCGCATCGTCGCCGCTACTCCCGCGGGCGGTTCCGCCCCGGACCGCGCACGGCTGTTGAACGCCCACGTGGCCAGGGCTGTTCTGAGTTCTTCGGTGGGCGGCCGTCCGCGCTCAGAGGTGAGCATCGCGAGCGTGGCAGCTGTCAACGCGCGGGCGGTGTTCCGGCGGGAGTTCGGAGCGAGATGTGGCCACTTCATGTCCACGTACTCCGTCGCCAAGTCCAGCCACGAGAGCTTGCGGTGTTCGCGCTCCATCGACATCGGTAGACCCGACTCGATGCCGAACGCCTCCCCGCGCCGCGCCGCGGTCACGAGATCGGAGCGGAAACCGTCGGCCAGCGCGGCAGTCCTGAACGTCTCCTTCCGCGGTCGCGGGCCGACCTTCCACCGGACGGTGTAGGTGATGGTGCGGATGCCCTCGTATATCTCGGTCTTCCAGATGCGGACGTCGTAGGTGGTGTCCATCAGGAGGCCTCTTCGCGGGTGTCGAGCCAGCGTTCGAGTTCGGTGCGGCGGATGCGGAGGTCGCCGTTGGGGAGTTTGATGCAGCGGGGTGCGCGGCCTTTGGCACGCCAGTCGTAGAAGGTGGATCGGGAGATGCGCAGCTCGGCGCAGACCTCGGCGAGGGTGAGGCGCTCGGTGGGGGTGGCCATCGGTCAGTCCTCCCGGTCGCTGGGGGCGGTTACGTCGGTTACGTCGGTTACACCCCTGGTCAGAGGGTCCTTGCCGGGGTGGGGCGGATCGGTTACGTCGGTTACAGCGGTTACGCGGCGGTGGGGTGGCCGGTCGGTCGGGGTGGGCTCGACAGGGGGTGGCGGGGGTGCTGTAACCGACGTAACCGCTGTAACCGATGGTCGGTCGGCGGTGTCGAGGGGTCTGACCTGCGGCGTAACCGCTGTAACCGCTGTAACCGGTTCTGCGGGGGTGGGGTCGGGTTCGGGTGGGGGGAGGTAGCGGGTCCAGGCGTCGGTGAGTCCGGTGGGTCCGTGGATCTGGTAGCCCTTGGTGGGGTGCCCGCCGATCCGTAGGGGTCCGGGTCGGACGCCGTAGCGGGCGAGTTCTCGGGCGAGGCGTCGTGCGTCGAGGGGTCGGCCGTCGAGGTCGCCCCAGGTGGTCTCCTCGGCGGCCAGGAGCGCGGTGAGGATGTCGGTGGTGGCCATCCGGTCGGTGCCGGTGGTGCGGTAGAGGGTGTGGAGGTCGGCGAGCAGGCGGGTTCCGATCGATCCGGTGGTGTGTGCTGCGGTGGTGACGAAGTGGGTGGCGGCGGCGCGTGCGGTGGTCGGCCAGTGCCCGCCGGCTTGGTCGGCGATGGCCAGGAGGGGTTCCCAGACTTCGGCGTTGCGGTCGGTGACTCCGTCGGGGATGGCGGGTTCGGCTCCGGCGAGTCGGTCGGCGCCGACCGTGTCGAGCCAGTCGGCGAGGTGGTCGTGGAGGGGTTCGGCTTCGGTCCCGACTTTCTTCTCTCGGAAGGGTTCGGCGTGTTCGTGGGGGGCGCGGCGGCGCATGTGGATGGTGATGGCGCGGGTGGTGATGGTGGAGGGCATGCCGCCGGCGATCCCGGCGAGTGCTACGGGGGCGAAGACGGGGAAGCGTTCGACTTTCATGCGGGAGGCGTCGCCGACGCAGCGGGCGACGGTGGCGGATCGTTTGTAGCCGGCGTTCAGTAGTGCTCGGAGGTCTTCGTGGTTCCCGCCGGTCTTCCCGGTGAAGATGGCGTCGATCTCGTCGAACAGCAGGGTGATCGGGCCGGTGGCGAGCATCCGGAAGATGGCCGCGGTGGTGACGCTGATCGTCATCTCGGGTTTGGCCACGAGGTGCTGCGCGACTTCCAACACGCGGGTTGAGGTGCCCCGTTGTTCGCGGACCACGACCCGAGTAGGGTCGGATCCGAAGGGTGACAGCGAGAATGTCTCGAAAGTATCGGAAGTTCAGTCCGGAGTTCCGCGCCGAGGCCGTACGGCTGGTGATCGAGAACTCGCGT
>JBBSQN010000006.1:0-75201 GCA_038257875.1 Mycobacteriales bacterium | reverse complement strand
CTGGCCCGCAAACGCGGCGGCTCCAGCCGCTACCCCCACCGGGCCGCGGACGCCGCCCCCGTCCGCACCGTCACCCACAGGATCGTCCTGCACCCGCTCCCACCGAGACCAACCTGATCTTTAAAAGAAGTGGCATTGGACCGGGTGCGGCGAGCAGGCTGAGTACTCGCGCATCTGTCCCGCCGTACATCGGGGCGATGTAGGGCATCGGACCTCGGTCAGTTCTCTCGATCAGCTCTCTGACCAGCTCGGTGAACGGCTCGATGTGCTGTACGTGCAGGCAGGCGTGTTGGCGATCGCGGAAGTCACGATCGCGCATGCGCCGGTGAAAGCTCATGCCTTACAGTCGCGCGGGCGAGCCTCTTCGTTTCGCTCACCGACACTATCAGGTGATCGTGAGCCGCTCTGACGAGCGCAAATGGCTGGCCGTCGGCGCGACGGGCAACCCGAGCGGGCTTCGCTGTACGCTCCCTCATGCTCGCTCGGCAGCGGCAGCTTGAGGATGAGGTGGTGTACGCCGGGTGTTGCCTGTGGTGCTGGCCGAAGTCGAGTTGATCGAGCGCCTGGCTCTGGACGCGCGTGGGTCGGTCTGCGTCGGGTTGATTGGGCTTGCTGCGGAGTGCTGGCAGTTCGCCGGGTTGATGGGTTCGAACAGCGGCGACCACGTCGCCGCGCTCGCCGTCTACCGGACGGCCGAAGACCCGGTCTGCCGGTCGGGATCGGGGAGCTGCGGCGGGTGCGCGCGATCCGGCGACGCCGGTTGGCGTCGTCAGTCGAACTCGCCGTCCTTGATGCCGCGGACGAAGGCGTTCCACTCCGCTGGCGTGTAGTAGTGCGCTGGCCGGGTGCGGTCCTTGGTGTCGCGCAGCCAGCGGCCACCGTCGGCGGTGAGGGCGACCTCGACGCACCCCTGATGGTCGTTGCTGTAGCTGGACGTGCGGAACGCGGTGTCCGGCGGCGGGATCGGGTACTGAGTCATGGGGCTACCTCCTTCACCGCCCGGTGCAGGAGCGTCCGGGAGTCCTGCAGCGTCGCCGCCTGCACGCGTAGCCGGGTCATCGCGCGCTCGTAGGTGGCGACCTGCTCGGGCTCATCGTAGTAACGGCCCTCGACGAGCAGCTCGATGTAGACGATACCGGGGTCGCCGACCATCTCGGCGGGGAACTTCAACAGCTGGAAGGTGCCCTGCTGGGCCAGGTGTGCGCTGGCGTCGCGCGGCAGGATCTGCAAGTCGATCCTCGGACGTTCCGAGACCTCGATCAGGTGCTGGAGCTGCGCGGCCATGACCTGCGGGGTGCCGCGCAGCCGGTAGAGCACCGACTCGTCGAGCACCACCCACAGCCGGACTGGGTCGTCGTCCCGGTCGAGGATCGCCTGCCTGCCGAGGCGCAGCTCGACTCGTCGCTGAACCTCTTCCTCGGTGAGGTCGGGGTCGGCGCGGATCACCGACTCGGCGTATTCCGGGGTCTGCAGCAGCCCGGGCACGAGGTAGCTGTCGAAGCTGGCCACCTCGGCAGCACCGGCCTCCAGCCCGAGGTAGAGGTCGAACCACGACGGTGCGGCATCGGCGATCTTCTCCCACCAGTTCCGTCCCTTCCTGGCGGCTTCGACGAGGTCGAGGAGGAACGGCAGGCGCTCGGGAACCTCATAGAAGCCGAGCAGCACCTCGAGCACCGCGGCCGACGGCAGGTTCCGCGCGGTCTCCAGGTGGCCGATCGAGGTCCGCGACTGCTTGAGCCGCTTGCCGACCTCCGGGCGGCCCTTCCCGGTCGCCTTGCGCAGCCGGCGCAGCTCCAACGCGATCCAGCGCTTGAGCACGGCCGGACTGGATGCGGTCACCATGTCGCCCACTTCCTCCTCGCCGAGCCCATGTCACGGCGGTGGTCGTTGACATCGGCTCACAACATAGTAGTGTCAACATCACTGACTGAGGCCACGTTGCTGATGTGACCGTAGTTTGCACGCCAGGGACGGTGCTCCGGGTCCCCCCCCGGCCGCGTCGAGCGCCGTCGCTGGCACCCGGGCGGACGGCGGCTCCGGGCGGACCCCCGACATGGCCGGGGTCGTCGTCCGCTCACCCGTGACCGACTATAGGGAAGGCGAGGCTTCATGAGCCGGGATGGAACTGCACCCACGACAGCGCTGGTCGACTGGGTATTTCCGAACCGACCGCGACGACGGATACCCATCCGCTGGCGACGGGGTGACGCGTTGGCGTACGCCAGTAGCTCCGCGGTCTCTTCCAGCACCTCCACCGCAGCGACCCCACGTCGGACACCTCAGCTCGGGCGGCCAGCTCCAGCAGATCGTCCGATCTTGGCAGTTCTTCACAGCCACCCACAACTGATCGACTTTTCACGGCGGTGAAGCAGGTAATACTACTGATCGGACACCCGCCACCGACTAGCCGGTACATCCGCCGGGGCGTGGTATCAACCCTCACGCTGGGCTGGGTGGCAAGCATACCTTCGGCGGTAGATGTCGCTCCAGCCGTGTTGTATCCTTAGGAAGGACAGCCAGAATGAATCAAGAGTTCAGAGTCAACACTTGGGTCGCTGTGCGGAATAACTGCCGAATGCAGTACCACAGCGTCGGCGACGATCAAGTGGAAGTGCAGTTCGGTGGGGAGCCGAGCGACTTCGAACTGCTGTTCACCCGGAACAGCTTGGCGCGCTTCGTCGAGCTGGCGTCGCATGCTCTGGAATCACCAGCAGACGAGGAAGCTGAACCTGTCACGCTACCCACGAGCAGCTGAGCGACGCTCTCCTCCCGCCGGTTCGGGGCGACAACGTCTACGTTGCGACCGGTGGCCATCACCTGCTCATCGGTGTCTCGCACAAGTCCGGCATGAGCAGGTGGTGGCCACCCCGCGTCACGCTGAAGGTCACGAAGTGTGGCTGTGTATGAGAATGGTTAAATCCAGGTTCGTGTCTCGTTCAATGCCTCCTTGTGGCGCAGAGCATCTTCAAGTTTGATGTCAAAGCGGTTTGCAATGGAGCAGACATAGATCAAGATGTCGGCCAGCTCTTCGTCGACCGTGCCGATGATTGACGTCGGACCGGTGCGCAGCTTTTCGTGCTTGCGGACTGCCTTGAACAGTTCACCGACCTCTTCGCCGAGCAACAGGCACTGCTGCACCACGTCACGGTGCGAGAAACCACGTTCCGCTTCCATTTCCAGCACGTAGCGTTGCAGATCGTGAAGTGTCGATGACTTCTCAAGTGGGAGCATCTGCGACCTTCTCGTGCTGGTCTGGTAAGGCTTCCAGGGTGGAGCTGAGGGGAATCGAACCCCTGACCTACTCGATGCGAACGAGTCGCGCTACCAACTGCGCCACAGCCCCGGTGCCCGGCGTTGCCTCCGGGCGCTGACGACCTTAGCAGCCGCTCACTCCCCTGCCACCCGCCGGTAGTCGAACCGGGCGGGACCGTCCAGCTCGTGCAGCTCCGGATCGTCCTCGGTGGACTCGACCAGCGCCGTCCCCGCCGGGAGGGGTGGGGGTGGAGCGGGCTGCAGCCGGGGCAGTGCCGGCTCGTCCGCGCCGGGATCGGGGACCGTGCCCTCCGGATCGACGGGACGGGTGGAGCTGGCCCGCAGCGGCTCGCCCGCGCCGGGGACGCGCTCCGGCCGCTCCCGGACCAGGTCGTCCGCGTGGTCGTCGTCGAGGCCGTGGTACTCGTCGGGTGCGGTGTCGAACCGGTCGTCGGGACCGTCCTCGACCGGACGGTGGGTCGCCTCGCGGCCCCGCCGGGCCCACTCGTCGAGCTCCGGGTCCTCGGCGGCCTGCTGGCGGCGGGTGCCGGCCATCCGGGCGGCGCGGCGCTCCCGGATGGCGTCCTCCAGGCGCACCTGGCGGCGCAGGTAGACGAGGTAGCCGACCAGGACGACGTCGACCGCGGCGTGCAGCCACCACAGGCCGGGGATGGCCATGGCGGCGATCACCCCGGTGCCGAGCGCGAGGATCAGCATCGTGAGCACTACCCGCTGCCGGAACGCGTAGCGGGCGCGGGCGGCCAACGCTGCGACCTCCGGGTCGAAGCCACCGCGGCCGGGGCGGTAGCGAGGTGGCGGGCGCTCCCAGCGGTCGTCGTGGTCGCCGTCCTCGTCCCACTCGTCACGGTCGTCGTCGGTGAGGGGTACGGCGGCGGGCACCGGTTCGTCGTCGCGCCACCAGTCCTCGGTACGGGCCACCGGCAGTCGCGGGCCGTCCTCGCGATCGGGTCGGGTCGGCACGTGTCGCGGCTGGTCCACCTCGTCCATCGGGTCCACCTCCAGTTCGCGGCGCTGCCACGGCCGATCCAGCACGCGCCCGGAGAGCGCGGCCACGCTCGGCCGCGCCACCTCCTGCCGGCGTCGCGCGACCGCTGGAACGAGGATGAGCAGCCAGAGCACCACTAGACTCGCAAAGATCATCGAGCTGGGCAACGGCTGCCTCCTCCCACAGCGCAGTCCGGTCGCCCGGTCCGATCGCGCCCCGATGACTACGGTAATGAGCGTGCCGGACCGTATCGGGTAACGACGCGCCGTCACGACCAGGTTCTTTCGTGAGCACGTGACAGCGACGGGTCAGGGGCGCTCGGCCCGACCGTTCGCCACGAGCCGCCCGGCGAGCCCGCCCGGGTCGAGCTCCTCGGCGGTGAGGGCGAAGCAGTAGTGGTCGCGCCAGGCGCCGTCGACGTCGAGGTAGCGGCGGAACAGACCCTCCTCGCGGAACCGCAGCTTCTCCAGCACGCGCAGGCTCGCCGCGTTCTCCGGGCGCACGGTGGCCTCCAGGCGGTGCAGCCCGGCCGAGCCGAAGCAGTGGTCCACCACGAGCGCTACCGCCGCGGTGACCACGCCGGCGCCGGTGACGCGGGCGTCGACCCAGTATCCGACGTAGGCCGACAGCAGCGGCTCGCGCACCACGTTGCCCACCATGACGTGCCCGACGAACTGCCCGTCGAGAGTGATCGCGAACGGGAGTGCCACACCGCGCCGCGCCGCCGACCGCAGCTGCAGCCAGCGACCGGGCCACTCACCCACGGCGTGCCGCTGCGCCCAGCCCCCGTAAAGGGCGGGCTCCCAGGGCGCCAGGTGGTGCTCGTCGCGGATCCGGATGGCCGACCAGGCCGCGCCGTCGCCCAGCCGCACCGGCCGCACCGCCACCAGGCCCCCGGGCACGCGCAGCGGACCCAGGCGCGCAGGCCAGCCGGGATGCCGACCCGACACCCGCTCCGGGTACACGTGGACCATCTGCCGGCTCAGCTGGGGCCGGGCAGGAACGCGACGGTCACCAGCTCGTTCATGGTGGTCTCGGTGACGTCCTCCGGTACCACGATCAGCCCGTTGGTCTCGGTGAGCGACGACAGCAGATGCGCGCCGGAGGTCCCCAGCGGCTGCACCAGGTAGTCCCCGGTGGCCTGCTCGCGCAGCAGCCGCCCGCGCAGGTAACCGCGCCGGCCCGGCACGGAGCTGACCGGCGAGGTGAGGCGCGCGGTCAGCGTGCGCCGGTGCGGGTTCACCCGGCCGAGCGCGAGCCGCAGCAGCGGGCGCACCAGCACCTCGAACAGCAGCAGCGCCGTGGCCGGATACGGCGGGAACAGGAACGTGGGCACACCGTCGGGCCCCAGTCGTCCGAACGCCTGCGTCGAGCCGGGGTGCATCGCGACGCGCGTGGTGTCGAGGTCGCCGAGCCCGGCCAGCGTCCGGCGCACCTCGGCGCCCGCGGTCCCGACGATCCCCCCGCACACGACGATGACGTCGCTGAACGGGAGGCGGTCCTGCATCGCGGCGCCGATCTCGTGAGGGTCACCCCGGACGAGCCCGGCGCGGGAGGTCTCGGCGCCCGCCTCGCGAGCGGCCGCGGTGAGCGCGTGCGAGCACACGTCGGCCACCTGGCCGGCCCCGGGGGTGCGGGCCAGGTCGACGAGCTCGTCGCCGACGGAGATCACCGACACCCGCGGCTTCGGGTGCACGAGCACCTTGTCCCGACCGGCGGCGGCGAGCAGGGCCACCTGCGCCGCGCCGATCACGCAGTCGCGGCGCACGGCGACGTCGCCGGGCTGCACGTCCTCGCCGACCCGGCGCACGAACGCCGCCGACGGCACGCCGCGGTGCACGGCCAGGCGTGCGGCACCGCCGTCGGTGAACCCGACCGGGACCACGGTGTCGGCGAGCGTGGGAAGCGGTGCCCCCGCGGCCACCCGCACGGCCTGGCCCGGCTGCAGACGCAGCGGCTGTCGGGACCCGGCCGGGATCTGTCCGACCACCGGGATGGACACCGGTGTGTCCTCGCCCGCCCCGACCAGATCGACGCTGCGCACGGCGTAGCCGTCGATCGCCGCCTGGTCGAACCCGGGCAGCGGCCGCGACGTGACCACCTCTTCGGCGCACCGCAGGCCGTGCGCGTCCGAGATCGCCACCCGCACCGGGGCGGGTTTGACCGCGGAGCCCAGGACCCGCTCGAGTTGCTCGTCGACCGACCGCATGGGTGCGTCAGCCGTCCAGGCGGGCGGCCAGCCAGGCGCGCAGGTCGGGTCCGTAGTCCGGATGTTCGAGGGCGAAGTCGACGAACGCGCGGACGTAGCCGCCCGGGTTGCCGAGATCGTGTCGCCCGCCGCGGTGCACCACGACGTGCACCGGATGTCCCTCGGAGATCAGCAGCGCGACGGCGTCGGTGAGCTGCAGCTCCCCTCCCGAACCCGGGGTGATCCGGTCCAGGGCGTCGAAGATCGCGCGGTCGAGCAGGTACCGCCCGGCCGCGGCGAACGTGGACGGCGCCTGCGCCGGCGTCGGTTTCTCCACCATCCCGTGCACCCGCTTCACGTCGGGGTCGGCGGTGTCGCTGACGTCGAACACGCCGTAGGCCGAGATCTCCGCACGCGGGATGTCGAACGCGCAGAGCACGCTGCCGCCGTGCTCGGTCCGGACCCGGGCCATCGTCGCGAGCACCCCCGTGGGCAGCACGAGGTCGTCGGGCAGCAGGACGGCGAAGGCCTGCTCGTCGGCGTCGAGGGCCTCGCGCGCGCAACCGACCGCGTGGCCGAGGCCTTTCTGCTCGTCTTGGGTGACGGTGCGCACGGCGATCAGCTCGTGCGCCCGGCGCACCTTCGCCACGAGCGCGTCCCGGCCGCGTGCCTCCAGGGTCTTCTCCAGCGCGGAGGAGTCGGCGAAGTGGGCGGCGACCGCGTCCTTGCCCGGCGAGGTGATGATCAGCAACCGCGCCGCGCCCGCCTCCGCAGCCTCGGCCGCGACCAGCTCGATGCCCGGTGTGTCGACGACGGGCAGCAGCTCCTTGGGAATGGTCTTGGTCGTCGGCAGGAACCGGGTGCCCAGACCGGCGGCCGGCACCACGGCCGAGCGAAACGGCGGGACCTGCTGCGCCGATGGTTCGCTCGCAAGCTCGCTCATGGTGGGCGAGCCTATCGGCGCCGATAGCATGCCCGCGTGACGGCACGCGTCGACGGCCCCGAGGAAGCGGTCCGCGCGGCCAAGGCGCAGTGGCGGATCCGGCTCCTCGCGGCGCGGCGCGGCATGCCGACGGGGGTGGCGGCCGCGCGGGCGGAGTCGCTGGCGGCTGCGGCGGTCCGACTGGCCGCCGGGACGGGTGGCCCGGTGTGCGCGTACCTGCCGGTGGGCTCCGAGCCCGGCTCGCCCGCGCTGGTCGAGGCCCTGCACGCCGCCGGGCACGAGGTGCTGCTGCCGGTGGTGCCTGCCCGGCCCGGCCCGCTGGACTGGGCGCGCTACGACGGCCCGGACCACCTCGGAGCCGGCCCGTTCGGCCTGCGCGAGCCGACCGGACCCCGGTACGGCAGCGCCGGGATCGCACGGGCCCGGCTGGTGCTGGTGCCCGCGCTGGCCGCGGACCGCGGCGGCGGCAGGCTCGGTCGAGGTGGCGGGTACTACGACCGCACGCTGTCGCTGGCGGCGCCGGGAGTGCCGCTGGTCGTGCTGCTCAACGACGAGGAGCTGGTGGACGCGGTGCCAGTGGAGCCGCACGACCGGCGCGTGTCGGGTGCGTTGCTCGCCGAGGCCGGCCTCACGATGTTGGGAGATCCGACGCTGGGTTATCCGACGCTGGGGAACAGTTTCTGAGGTCAGCGGGTTATGCTGGCACTCAGTGCGTTCGAGTGCCAGTTCCCGGAGGACACGTGCCGACCTACCAGTACGCCTGCACCGCCTGTGACCACCGGTTCGAGGCGGTGCAGGCCTTCTCCGAGACGTCGTTGACCGAATGTCCGACGTGTTCTGGTTTGCTGCGGAAGATCTTCTCCTCGGTCGGGATCGTGTTCAAGGGCAGCGGTTTCTACCGCAACGACAGCCGCTCCGACGCGGGTGACACCGTGGCGAAGGGCGAGACCGCGAACGGCACGGCGAGCGAGTCCTCCGGCGACAAGAAGGACAGCGCCACCCCCACCACTGGCACCAGCGGTAGCGGTAGCAGCACAGACGGTGGCTCCGCGAGCTCCGGGAGTACTGGGAGCTCCGGAAGCTCCGGGAAGGACAGCACCCCGGCGGCGGCCGCCGCCTCCTGAGCGCGGCCACGAGTTGTCCACATGGCCACACCGTTGTCCACAGCCGGGATGATCGCCGCTTCGTGACGGCGCCGTGGTCCTAACGTCGTCGCCATGCCCGACGCCCGGCTTGCTCCCTACCTGCGCGACCGTGTGGGTGTGCTGCTCGCCGGTCCGGGCTGGCGCCGCGTCGCGGTGCTGCGTCGCACGGCCGCGGCCCTGCTGGCTGCGCTGGCACTGGTGCTGGCGTTGGCCCCGCGGGTCGGTGGCGGGGTTCCGGTCGTGGTCGCCACCGCGGATCTCGCCGCGGGCAGCACCGTGCGCGCCGCCGATCTCTCCGTCCGCGACTGGCCCGCCGACCTCGCACCCGCGGGCGTCGTGGGTGCGGTGTCGACCGCAGCCGGTCGCGTGCTCGTCGGAGCGGTTCGGGCGGGTGAGCCCCTCACCGACGTCCGGCTGGCCGGCGCCGGGCCTGCCGCCGTGCTGGGTGCGGGTCCGGACGCGGCGGCCGTGCCCGTCCGGCTGGCCGATGCGGGCGTGGCGGGGCTGCTGACCCCCGGTAGCCGCGTCGACGTCGTGACCGTCGGCCCCCGCACCGACGAGCCGATCGTGCTCGCCGCCGACGCCACGGTGCTGGCCGTGCTGCCCGCAGACGCTGGCGGCGGCATCGGGGCGTCCCGGGGCCGGCTGGTCATGGTCGCGATGCCGCGCGGGGTGGCGACGCGCGTGGCGGCCGCCTCGTTGTCCGAACAGGTCACCGTTACCCTCCGCTAGCGCAGCCGGCCCACCGGAGGGATTACGATGATCAAGGGCTTCAAGGACTTCATCCTGCGCGGCAACGTGGTCGACCTCGCGGTCGCGGTGGTCATCGGCGCGGCGTTCGGCGCCGTCGTCACCGCGTTCACGGCCGGCATCATCCAGCCTCTGATCAACGCTGTCACGCCGGCGAGCAGCCCCGGGCTCGGCGTTCAGCTCGACAAGGCCAAGGACAGCACCTACATCGACTTCGCCGCAGTGATCAGCGCGACGCTGAACTTCCTCATCGTCGCAACGGTCGTGTACTTCGTCATCGTCGTGCCGCTTCGGACCCTCACGAAGCGGGACAGGAGCGAGGAGGAGGCCAGCCCGGCCGAGCCCGCCGATGTCGAGCTGCTGACCGAGATCCGCGACCTGCTCCGCGAGCAGCAACGCCGAGCCTGAGAGCGGTCACTCCCGGTCATAGTGCGGGGGTCGGTCGGCGAGCAGGTCCTCCTCGTCGGTGGTGCCCCGCCTCGGTGCGTCGTCGTCGCGCTCGTCGCGGGTGGTCGATGCCAGCACGTCGCCGAACACCTCGTCGAGCAGGCGGCGTACCCGATCCGGGAGCTCTTCCACCCCACCATCCTGCACCCGGCGGACCTCAGTCCAGGCCGGACAGCTCGGTGATCACATGCGCGACGAGCGGGGTGAGCGTGGCCATCCCGTCCCGGACGGCCGCGCGCGACGGCGCGAGGTTCACCACCAGCGTGCTGCCGGACACACCGACGAGGCCGCGGGAGAGCCCGGCGTCCACCGCACCCGCCGCGAGCCCGGAGGCGCGGATGGCCTCGGCGATGCCCGGGATCGGCCGGTCCAGGACACCGGTGGTGGCGTCGGCGGTGACGTCGCGCGGGGACACGCCGGTACCACCCACGGTGACGACGAGGTCGACGCCACCGATCACGGCGGTGTTGAGCGCGTTGCGGATGGCCACCGGGTCGCCGGGCACGACCACCACGGCGTCGACCACCAGCCGGGCCTCCTCGAGCAGCTCGACGACCAGGGGACCGGTGGAGTCCTCCCGCTCGCCGTGGCTCACCCGGTCGTCCACGACCACCACCAGGGCTCGACCGATCGGGGGCGACGCCATCTCCATGCGCCCACCGTAGCGGTGTGACCCGGGCGCTCCAGCACCCCCACGCAACGCCCCGCAAACCCGCGAGTCGGTACGAACTGGTGGGCGAGTCGACCCCGCGCGCGACGGTCCCGCCCGCTGCGGGAATTCATCACTGACCGTGAACGCCGCGGCCGCCCGTCGGGGTGTCTGCCCCGGCCGCGGCCTACCCTCTTCCCGGTGCGCATCCTGATCACGGGCGGCGCGGGCTTCATCGGCTCGCACATCGCCGACCGGCTGGCCGCCGACGGCCATGACGTCCTGCTGCTCGACGCCCTGCTTCCCGAGGCCCACGGCGACGCCGCCACCCCGGAGTGGGTACGGGCCCACGCGTTCGTGACCGGCGACGTCCGCGACGCGGACCTGCTGGCTCGGCTGCTGCCCGGCGTCGACGCCGTCTGCCACCAGGCGGCGATGGTCGGCCACGGCGTCGACCCCTCCGACGCCCCGGCCTACGCGACGCACAACGACTACGCCACCGCGGTGCTGCTGGCCGCGATGCACGCCGCCGGGATCGGTCGACTGGTGCTGGCCGGGTCGATGGTCGTCTACGGCGAGGGCCGCTACGACTGCGCCGAGCACGGGACGGTCCGGCCGGGCCCGCGCCGCGCCGCCGACATCGCTGCCGGGCAGTTCGAGCCGCCGTGCCCGCGCTGCGGCCGGCCACTGGAGCCCGGGCTGGTCGACGAGGACGCCCCGCTCGACCCGCGGTCCACCTACGCGGCCACCAAGCTCGCCCAGGAGCACCTCGCCGCGGCGTGGGCCCGGCAGACCGGCGGCTCGGTCTGGTCGCTGCGCTACCACAACGTGTACGGCCCGCGGATGCCCCGCGACACCCCCTACGCCGGGGTCGCGTCGATCTTCCGGTCGGCACTGGAGCGTGGGGAGGCCCCGCGTGTCCTGGAGGACGGCCGGCAGCGTCGTGACTTCGTGTACGTCACCGATGCGGCCGCGGCCAACGCGCTGGCCCTGGGCGCGGAGGCGGTGCCGGGCGTCCTGTTGCCGGTGAACGTCTGCTCTGGTGAGCCGCACACGATCGGCGATCTGGCGCACGCGCTGTCCGCGGCCGTCGACGGGCCGGCGCCCGTCGTTGTGGGTGGCGCCCGGCCCGGTGACGTCCGGCACGTGGTGGCCGACCCGGCCCGCGCCCGTGAACTGCTCGGCTTCCGCGCCACCGTCAGCTTCAGCACCGGCGTCCGGACCTTTGCCACCGCCCCCCAGCGGGACCCGGTCGTCATGCCCTGAGACCGCGGAGCGCGAGCAGCTCAGACCACGGTCACTGCGATCTTGTGGTAGCCGGTGGCGCCTTGGGGGACGATGCTGCGTTCCTCGGCGCTCTGGAGTGCGCCGGTGCCGTCGGTGGCGCGTACCACCAGCGTCGTCTCGCCGGGCGTCGACGGCTGCCAGCCGTAGCTCCACAGCGACCAGGACAGCTGGGTGCCGGGATAGGTGATCCGCGCATCGGCCCAGGTACTGCCGCCGTCGACGCTGACCTCGACGCGGGAGACCCCTCGGTCACCGGCGAAGGCGAGGCCGGCCAGCTCCGTTCTGGTCGCACGCCCCACCTGGGTACCCGACCCCTGCGCGGTGAACCGCGAGCGCGTCGGGACCACGAAGTTCGGGCCCCAGCCCTGGGTCTCGTAGAAGCCCTTGGCCTCCTCGGTGACCAGCTTGACCGTGGTCACCCACTTGAGGTTCTTCTCCCCGTACATCCCCGGGACGATCATCCGGGCGGGATAGCCGTGGCGTTGCGGCAGGTCGACGCCGTTCATGCCGAAGACCAGCAGGGTCGTCGGCTCCATCGCCTTCTCGATCGAGAACGTGTCGCTGTAGCCGTCGACCGCGGTGAGCAGCACCTCGACGGTGTCCCCGGACGGGTCGGCCGCGTTGATCAGGTCGGCCAGCCGGACCCCGGTCCACATCGCGTTGCTGATCAGCCCGTCGCCGACGCCGTTGCTGATGCACATCAGCGTGGTCTCCTGGATGGTCTGCGGCATCGCGCGCAGCGCGGCGAGGTCCCAGGTCTGCGGAGAGCCCACGGCGCCGTCGACCGTGAAGCTCCAGTTGTCGGCGTCCACGCGGGGGTCGATGACGTTCTTGGTCACGGTGTAGAAGGCGCCGTTGGGCGTGATCGGGCTGACCGGCATCGTGGGTACGCGCAGCCCGTCGTAGTCGAACGTCGCCCGGCGGAACAGCTCGGAGCCCACCGCGAGCGTCGCCACGGCCAGCCCGGCCCCGGCGACACCCACGCCGCCGGCGAGCACCGTCCGCCGGTCGAGCGGCTCCCCAGCCGGAGTGTCGGGCGCGTCACCGCTGGTGGCCGGGACGGGCTCGCCTGGGGCCGGCACCCCGCCGAGCAGCCACAGCGTGCCGGCGACGGCGAGCCCGAAGAGCCCGAAGCCCACCGCCATGACGACGATGGTGACCAGCCGGGCGGTGCCGGGGCCGAAGCCGACATAGCTGGTGGACAGGATCGGCCACAGGACGGCGACCGCGGCCAGGAACAGCAGCGTGGTCAGGATTGCCAGCAGCCGCCACCCGCGCCGGGCGGACCGCCGGGCCACGAGGGCGACGGCCACCGCGATCACGATCCCGACGACGAGCTGCCCGCCGGTGCCGCCGAGGATGCCGGCCTGCTTCAAGCCGTTGTAGCCGCCGAACACGCCGAACAGGCCGAAGAACTGCTCGATGGTCAGCAGCGGGGCGATCCGGTCGCCGACCAGCTCGGCGGGTGGTGCGACGCCGAGCAGCAGCCGGGCCAGTGCCTGCACGGTGGTGAGGAGCAGACCGGCGACCAGACCGGCCACCACCCCGCGGGTCACGGGCCCGACGAGAGAGCGCATGGCAGCGATCATAATGACGCCGAGCAGCGCAGGTCAGCGATCGGCTGATCCGATGTGGATCGTTACTTCTCCGTCAGCGATCGGTAAGGGATGCACCCGCGGTGGCCAGTGGCAGGTGCACCTCGAAGCGGCAGCCCGGACCGTGGTTGCAGGCGTGGATGTCGCCGTCGTGGGCCTCGACGAGCCCGCGGGCGATCGCGAGCCCGAGCCCGCCCCGGGACTGATCGTCGGGCGTGCGGGCCTGCGCCCCCCGGAACGCGACGTCGAACACACGCTCCAGGTCGTCGTCGGGGATGCCCCCGCAGCCGTCGTCGACCCGCAGCCAGGCCCGGTTCTTGCTGACCCCGGCCGCGACGACGACGGCGCCGTCGGGCGGGGTGTGCCGGATGGCGTTGGACAGCAGGTTGCGGACCACCCGCGCAAGCTCGGGGTCGCTGCCCAGCACCACCGGCCAGTCGCCGTGCCCCTCGGCGCGCACGACCACGCCCTTGCGCGCCGCCGCCACCCCTTCGACGGCCACCGCCTCGGACACCACCTCGCGCAGCGGCACCGCGGACAGGGTGAGATGCAACGCACCGGAGGTGATCCGCGAGAGCTGGAACAGGTCGTCGACCATCCCGGACAGGCGCACGGTCTCGCCACGGATCCGCAGCGCGTACTCGGCCACCTCGAAGGGCTCGGTCACGATGCCGTCGGCGAGCGCCTCACTCATCGCCCGGATGCCGGCCAGCGGGGTGCGCAGGTCGTGGCTGATCCAGGCCACCAGCTCGCGCCGAGACGCCTC
Organism: Mycobacteriales bacterium; assembly: GCA_038257875.1. Classification (GTDB taxonomy): domain Bacteria; phylum Actinomycetota; class Actinomycetes; order Mycobacteriales; family Pseudonocardiaceae; genus Pseudonocardia. Next base: position 61,173 of record JBBSQN010000006.1, on the reverse strand, counting down.
GGCCGCGTGCTCGGCTTCGCGGGCCTCGTGCAGCCACATGACGTCGCGGGCGATGCCGCGGCCGAGGACGATCGCGGAGGGGACGGTGACCGCGGCGACGACGGCGCAGACCACCGTGATGACGGCGAGCTGCGGGGTGTACATGAACCCGCTGGTGCCGATCACACCGGCGAGCGTGGCGGCGACCGGCACCAGCACCAGTACCGTGGCGGCCGCGGTGATCGAGCGCTGCCGCATCCGGTACAGCAGCAGCGCACCGAGCAGCGCGACTATCACCGAGAGCAGCAGCGCGACCGGGACGACGGCGATGAGCTGATCCATTACGCGGCGGCTCCGTCGCCGTCGTAGCGGTAGCCGACCCCCCAGACCGTCGCGATCCGGGTGGGTTTCGTGGGGTTGGCCTCGATCTTCTCCCGCAACCGGCGTACGTGGACGGTGACGGTGGACTGGTCGCCGAAGTCCCAGCCCCACACGCGCTCCAGCAGCTCCGAGCGGGTGAACACCTGGCCGGGGCGGCGCACCAGGAACGCCAGCAGGTCGAACTCTCGGACGGTCAGCGCCAGCTCGCGCCCGGCCATCGAGGCGCGGCGGCCGGGGAGGTCCACGTGCAGGTCCCCGTCGACGATCGGCTCGGTGCCGGCGTCGCGGGCCGGCAGCTCCCGGGAGCGGCGCAGCACCGACGCCACCCGCAGCACCAGCTCGCGCGGGCTGAACGGCTTGGTCACGTAGTCGTCGGCGCCGAGCTCGAGGCCGAGCACCCGGTCCTCCTCCTCGCCGAGCGCGGTGAGCATGACGATCGGCACCCCGATCGACTCGCGGCGCAGCCGCCGACACACCTCAAGCCCGCCGAGGCGGGGCAGCATGAGGTCCAGGACGATGACGTCAGGCACCCGACCGGCCACCGCCCGCAGGGCCTGCTCCCCGTCGCTGGCGACGTCGACGCGATAGCCCGCCCGATCGAGGTAACGGGTGACCACGTCGCGCACCGTCATGTTGTCGTCCACGACCAGCGCCAACGGCCGATCGGTCATCGCAGCTACCCCCTGCTCCAGCAGTTCACCGAGGCTAACCGCACTCACCCGCCGTCCTGGTTGCCGTCACCGGACCGTAAGCTCAACGGGTGACGTCACCGATCGGTAAGGGCTTTCACCCAGCGGTGCAGGGTGCTCACCTCTAGAGTTTGTCGATCGTGGACGAAGTGATCGACTTAATACTCCCGTGCCTGGATGAGGCGCAGGCGCTCCCCGGTGTTCTCCGCGCCGTCCCCCCGGGCTTCCGCCCGATAGTGGTCGACAACGGCTCCACGGACGGCACTCCGGAAGTCGCCGCTGCCCTCGGCGCCACGGTGCTGCGCGAGCCGATGCGCGGTTACGGTGCCGCCGTCCACACCGGGCTGGTCGGCGCGACGAGTGCGGTCGTGGCGTTCCTCGACGCCGACGGGTCGCTCGATCCCGGTGCCCTGCCGGGGATGGTGGCCCTGCTGGCGGACGCCGATCTCGTCGCCGGGCGCCGGGTCCCGGTGGGGCGTGGCGCGTGGCCCTGGCATGCGCGGGCCGGCAATGTGGCGATCTCCGCGCTGCTACGCCGCCGCGGGGTGTCGGTGCACGACATCGCCCCGATCCGGGTGGCGCGTCGGATGGCGCTGCTCGACCTGGGCATCACCGACCGGGGGTTCGGCTACCCGCTCGAGCTGCTGGTCCGCGCGGGGGCTGCGGGGTGGCGGGTCCGCGAGGTGGACGTCGCCTACCGGCCGCGGAGCGGTGGCCGGTCGAAGGTGTCCGGGTCGGTGCGCGGCACGTTGCGGGCGGCCCGGGACATGGCGGTGGTGCTGCGATGACGCCAGGATCCGGCGTCGCGGTGCTCGTGCTGGCCAAGGCGCCGGAGCCGGGGCGGGTGAAGACCCGGCTGTGCCCGCCGCTGACCCCCGAGCAGTCCGCCGACCTGGCCGCGGCGGCCCTGCTCGACAGCGTCGCCGCCGCGGCCGCCGTCCCCGGGGCGCGCCTGGTCGTCGTGCTCACCGGGCTGGTCGAGCGCGCCGCCCGCCGCACCGAGCTCGCCGCGGCGCTGGGTGACGTCGTGGTGCTCCCGCAGCGGGGCGACGGTCTCGGGGAGCGGATCGCCGCCGCACACCGCGACGTCGCTGCGCTGCTTCCCGGCAGGCGCACGCTGCAGATCGGCATGGACACCCCGCAGGTGGACGCCGAGCAGCTCGCGGCGGCCGACGTCATGCTCGCCTCGCCCACGGTGGACGCGGTGCTCGGGCTCGCCACCGACGGGGGCTGGTGGGCGCTGGGCCTGCGCCGGCCCGCCGATGCCGATCTCGTTGCCGGCGTCCCGACCTCGCGGGAGGACACCGGTGAGCGCACCCTGGCCGCGCTGCGAGCCGGCGGGCTACGGGTCGCGCTGCTCCCCGAACTGACCGATGTGGATACCGCAGCCGATGCGCTGGCCGTCGCGGAGACGGCACCCCAGACCCGCTTCGCCGCCGCTGTCCGGTCGTTGCCGAGCCTGCTCACCAGCGCACCGGCCCAGGGGCGCGTGTGACCGCCGACGTGCTCGGCCCCACGGAGGTATCGGTGTTCTCGATGGCGCTTGCCGGCCAGCACGCTGAGCTGGTGCGCAGCGACGGGGGTGTCGCGCCGCTCGATGTCGCCCGCTGGCGCGGCGCCGCCGCGGGTGAGGACAGCTGGCTGCTCGGGCGCTGTCGCGGCGCGACGATCGACCTCGGCTGCGGGCCGGGCCGGCTGCTCGAGGCGCTGGTCGCTCGGGGCGTCCCCGCGCTCGGGGTGGACGTGGCGGCGGAAGCCATCGCGCAGTGCCGGCGTCGCGGGGTGCGCGCGATGCGGGCGGATGTGTTCACCACCCTGCCGGGTGAGGGCACCTGGGCGCACGTGCTGCTGGCCGACGGCAACCTCGGGATCGGCGGCGACCCGGTGGCGCTGTTGCGCCGGGCCGCGGCGTTGATCTCCCCGAACGGGACGGTGCTCGTCGAGCTCGACGCGACCGAGCCCGGGCTGTGGCGGGGGTTGGCACGGGTGCGCAGCCGCCACGACGTCGGCACGCCGTTCCCGTGGGCCGCTGCCGGGGCGGCCGCGCTCCCGGGCCTGGCCGGGCGCGCCGGGCTGCGGCCGAGCCTGCTCTACCGCGGCCGGCGCAGCTTCGCCGAGCTGGTACCGGCGGCCCCTAAGGAGGGCGATGGCCGAGGCCCCCGGGACGCGCGGCCGGGCGTCACGGAGCCTCGCCGAGGGTGACCAGTACCGTGCGGTCGGCCAGCTCGACCTCCACCACCTCACCGGGTGCGCGCGACCGCACCGCCGCCTGCAGCCCGTCGCCGGCGAGGATGAGCTGGTCGCCGAAACGGATGACCAGATCCCCCGCCCGGATACCGGCGGCCTCGGCGGCGCTGCCCGGCACGACACTGCTGATGCGTGCCCCGGAGAGCTGGGGGTCGCTGGTGACGTTCACCCCGAGGATGGCGCGGGCGGCCTTCCCCGTGCGCACCAGCTCCTCGGCCACCCGCTTGGCCTGGTTGACCGGGATGGAGAAGCCCACGCCGATCGAGCCGCCCTGCGTCCCGGTGGTGGCGATGGCCGAGTTGATCCCGACGACGCGGCCCTGCATGTCCACCAGCGGGCCGCCGGAGTTGCCGGGGTTGATCGCGGCGTCGGTCTGCAGGGCGTTGAGCACGGTCGCCTCGCTGGCTCCCTGCTCGCCGCCCACGCTCACCGGCCGGTCCACGGCGCTGATGATGCCGGTGGTGACCGTGCCGCCCAGCCCCAGCGGGGAGCCGAACGCGACCACCTGCTGGCCCACCCGGACCGCCTCGGAGTTGCCCAGCTCGACCGGGGCCAGTCCGGAGACGTTCTGCGCCCGGATCACCGCGAGGTCCGAGCTCGGATCCCGACCGACGATCTGCGCGGGTGCGGTGGCGCCGTCCTGGAACACCACCGTCACCCTGCCGCGGTCCGCAGCGGGCTCGACGACATGGTTGTTGGTGAGCAGCAGTCCGTCCGCGCTGAGCACCATGCCCGAGCCCTCCCCGAGCGCTGTCGGGCCCTCGACGCGCAGCTGGACCACGCTCGGCAGGACCCGTTCGGCGACCGCCTCGACCGGACCCTGCGGGGCGGTGGCCTGGGCGATCTCCGGCAGTGGTTCGTCGAGCACGCCGCTGGAGGTGCCGCCCCGGTTGGCCAGGGAGTAGCCGACCGCCCCACCGACACCGCCGCCCAGCAGCGTCGTCGCCAGAACGATGGGGACCACCCCGGCGAGCACACGCCGCCGCATCCGGGGCTCGTACCTGCCGGGTTGGCCGCCGGTGTGGTGGCTGTCCGGGTACGGGCCGGGGTAGGGGCTGCTACCGTACTGAGCCCCGCTGTAGGGGATCCCGCCGTACGGGCCCGGCCCGGTGCCGTAGGAGACCGACCTGGGGTACTGGCTGCCGGAGTACTGGTGGCCGGGGACGGCGGGATTCTCGCCCTCCGCGGTACCCGCCGCACCGTCCGGATCGGGGGTGTCGTTCGCCATGCCATCACCGCGTTCGAGAAGTCGCGAGGTACCTGCTCCGAGCGTAGTCAGTGGCTCGGCCTGCGGCCGGGGAGCCGCACCGCGAGCAGCGCGCCGCCTTCCGGTGCGCGTCCGGCCCACACCACTCCGCCGTGGCGCATCGCCACCTGCCGGACGATCGCGAGCCCCAGCCCCGAGCCGGGCATGGTGCGGGAGGTGTCGGCCCGGTAGAAGCGGTCGAACACGTGCGGCAGGTCCTCCGCGGCGATGCCGGGCCCGGCATCGGCCACCTCCAGCATCACCGACCAGTCGTCGAGCGGGCGCATCTGCACCCGCACGGTCCCCTCAGGCGGGCTCCACTTGGTGGCGTTGTCGAGGAGGTTGAGCACGGCTCGCTCCAGGGCTGTCGCATCGCCGACGAGTGTCCAGGGCACCAGGTGCGACACCAGCTCGACGTCGCCCGCGCGGCGCCGGGCCCGCTCCATCGCGCGCAGCACGACGTCGGCCAGCTCCACCGGCTCGTGCACCACCAGCGGGACGTCGTCGCGCGCCAGCTCGACGAGGTCCCCGACCAGCGCGGACAGCTCGGCGACCTGCGCCGCGACGTCGTCGAGGATCTCGGCGCGGTCGGCGTCGGGCAGCGCCGGAGCACCCGGGCGGCCCGCGGCCGCCAGCAGCTCCAGGTTCGTGCGCATCGAGGTCAGCGGCGTGCGCAGCTCGTGTCCGGCGTCGGCGACCAGGCGCCGCTGCTGCTCCTGGGACGCGGCGAGCCCACCGAGCATGTCGTTGAAGCTGTGGGTGAGTCGTGCGAGCTCGTCGGAGCCGTCGACGGGGATCGGGTGCAGGTCGCCGGTGGCTGCCACCCGTTCGGTGGCCGCTGTCAGCCGCTCCACCGGCCGCAGCCCGGCCCGGGCCACCGCCACGCCGGCGAGCGCGGCGAGCACCACGCCGATCCCACCGACGATCGGCAGCGCGACGCCGAGGTTGGTGAGCACCTGCTGGGTCGGGTCGAGCCGCTGGGCGATCACCAGTGCCTGTCCCGACCCGGCCGGCACCGCCACGACCCGGTACTGAACCCCGTCCTTGGTGGCCGTACGCACCGACGGCGGTGCCCCACGGGCGACGCGCAGCTCCTCAATGTCCAGCGGCGGGGCGGACGACTCGCCCTGCGCGGAGCTCGCGCTGCCGCCAGCGGACAACACCGCGAGGCGGATGTCCCCGGCGCCGAACACCTCTGTCGGGATCCTGGCCAGCAGCAGCGGGTCGGCCAGCCCGCTCTGTGCGGCCGCGGTCGCGCGCTGCAACAGGTTGGCATCAAGGGTCGCCAGGATGTTGGCCCGCACGGTCACGAAGGCCGCCACCGACACGAGCACCACCGCGAGCGCCGCCACCAGCGCGGCGAGGACCCCGACGCGGGCGCGCAGCGAGAAGCGGTCGAGAACCTCGACGCGCGGGGTGGAGCCGTCGGGACGGCCCTGTCGCGGGGTCGCCAGGAGTGGGGTCGCCGGGGGTGGGGTCATGGCGGGGTGTCACGCAGCACGTAGCCGACCCCGCGGACCGTGTGGATCAGTCGCTGCTCGCCGTCGGCCTCGGTCTTGCGGCGCAGGTAGCCGATGTAGACCTCCAGCGCGTTGCCGGTGGTCGGGAAGTCGTAGCCCCACACCTGCTCGAGGATCTGGGAGCGGGTCAACACCCGGCGCGGGTGCGCGAGCAGCAGCTCCAGCAGCGAGAACTCGGTGCGTGTGAGGCTGATCGCGCGATCGCCGCGGCAGACGTCGCGGGTGTCGGGGTCCAGGCTGAGGTCGGCGAACACCAGTGGCTTGGCATGCCCGGCCGCCGCCGCGGCGATCTCGTCGGGGGTCCGGCGGCGCAGCAGGGCGCGCAGCCGGGCCAGCAGCTCCTCGAGGGCGAACGGTTTGGGCAGGTAGTCGTCGGCGCCGGCGTCGAGCCCGGCGACCCGGTCGGACACGGCGTCGCGCGCGGTGAGCACGAGGATCGGCAGGTCGTCACCGCTGCTGCGCAGCCGCCGGCACACCTCGAGGCCGTCCAGTCGCGGCATCATCACGTCGAGCACCATCGCGTCCGGCCGCTGCGCGGTGATGGCGTCCAGCGCCGCGAACCCGTCGTTCGCAAGCTCGACCTGGTAGCCGTTGAACGCGAGCGAGCGTCGCAGCGACTCCCGGACGGACCGGTCGTCGTCGACCACGAGGATGCGCATGCGGGCCAGTGTGGACGCAGCATCTGAGACGCGCCTGAGACACGGCGCGGGTTGCAACGCCCGTCGTGCTCATCAGAGCCTACGGTGAGGCCGTCGCGTAGTTGCTCAGCAGCTGGTCAGAACACCAGACACACACCTCGACGTATCGCGGGTCCACCCGCTTCTCCCGGTAGAGATCACGTTCGGCCAGAACACTGAGGTCTCCCGTCCCCAACCCACTTCGGCCTCTGGTCGCATGCTCGACGAGATCGGCGCCCGTGGAGCAACCCGACCGGATCCGATCAAGGATGTGGCCGTCCCACGTCGCATCATGCAGCACCCATGGCGCCTCACCGCGCGCCGACAACTCGAGCACCGTGGAGAAGGCTTGGGCGCATGAGCGCCGCGCCGTGCCGTCGGGCAGGTGATGGATGTGGTTGCCGGTCTCGATCACAGCCGCAGTGGGGAGGATCAGGTCCTGACGCCGATCTTCGCGATCGCGAAGCTCGGCGAGCACCTCTTCCTGCCGCTGTGTCTTTCCCGGTACACCGAGGATCTCGAGGAGGATCGACGTGTCGACGAACTCGACGACCCGGCGGGTCGGTGTCGAGCGCGGCATCGGTCAGATACTCCTCAGCAGTTCAGCGAACCGCTCGGACGGCGCTGGGCGCCCGGCCGCAGCCGCCGCGATCAGGCCGCGGCTGATGACCTCGCCCAACGAGCCGCGAGCCATCATCGTCGGGTATCCGGGCAGCTCAACCAACCGAGTCAACCGTGAGCCCCCGGACCGTGGATCTCGATCACAGACGATCACACCGCGGTGGTCGCTGCCTTCGAGCGCGTCGAGCAGCGCAGGGCTGTGCGTCGTGACAAGGGTTCGGATGCTCCGTTGCTCTGACTGACGGCGGACAAGGGAGACCACTCTGGCGGCCATCTCCGGATGCAGACCGTTCTCGACCTCTTCGATCACGAGTAGCCGCTGCCCGACCTCATCCGCTGTTGCGTCGCTTGTGGAATCGCCCACTAGTGGCGCCGACAGCAGGGCTGTCCCGACCGCGAGGAAGCGCAACATTCCGTCGCTCATCAGGCGGGCAGGGACGGTATTCGTCTCACCAGTTCGCGGGTCGGTCTCAGCCAGGGCGACCAGAACATCGCCGAGGTCGGACCGGCCGATCGAGATGTTCTGGAAGGGGCGGTCGGGCATCGCCTGCAGGAGAGCCTGTAGCTCGGCGAAGTCGTCGGGTGAGGTTCGGTGAAGGGCAGCGACGGCAGCGCTGAGGTTCTCGGCGTTTCGCCGCAGATCGCTGTCTCGATCATGCACGTACTGACGCATCAGGTGTGGCACCGGATCGAGGATGAACACCGACCGCAAGGCGGCACGCACCGCAGCTGCAGCCGAGTGGACGATTCGAGCGGCCGCTGTTTCGGTGGGAATGCGCGTCGGACTCTGGGTAACCAGGAGTCGGTTACTGGTGAACGGAACCCCGGGATCGATCCCGCGCTTTCCGTTGAACCACCGGCCGGTCAGGTCATTGCGGCGGTCGTCGGCGCGGTCGGTCTCGAGTAGGACACGGCCGTCCAGCGACCGGTTGCCGTGGCTGAGTCCCCGCACCGCCGAGAGCTTCTCCCACCGCACGCGGACCTCAGGCTTCACCTGGATCGCCACCTCGAGGTCCAGCACCGCGTCGCCCCATCGAACCCGACAGCCGAGCTCGAACTCGTCCTGGCCGTGCGGGGCGCACCCTTCCGCGCCGCCGCGGATCGGCTCGGAGTCCGCGCGGGACCCGTCCAAGGCGTCACGGACGTCGTCACCCTCGGCGAGGCGGGCGAGCGCGGTCAAGCCGTCGATCGCGTTGGACTTCCCGCTGCCGTTCTTGCCGATCAGCAAGGTCAGCTCGGAGAAGGGCAGCACGGCGTGGGCGAAGCTCTTGAACCCGGTCAACCACAGCTCATCGAGAATCGCCACAGACGGGAGTTGTCCACGGATCGAACGGGTCACCTGACGAGCGTAGCCAGGTCGTCACCGTCGGGCCTAGTCGGACGGTGCGCCCCGGAGGTAACGATGACCGCCGAAGCCACCCGAGGTGGCTCGTTCATACCGGCACGCCGATCGCCTCGGCCACCCGGATGAGCTGTCTCGGAGCGCTGCTGTTGTGTGGGTAGCTCCGTATGAGGTCGGTCACGGTTCGTCTGGTCTTCGGGCGGCACCGCACCTCTTCCGGGGCGAGTTGGTGGGCGTCGAGCAGGGTCGTGGCCGCCTCGTCGCGCCTGCCCGCTTGGAGGTAGCCGCGGGTCATGTCGAGCAGGTGGGTGGCCCGGCGTTCTTTGGGCAGGTGGTAGAGGTCCTCGAGCGGGATGGTGGCGGCTGCCTCGAGCACCCGGCCGCCGCTGTGCATGTCCGCCAGCGCCGACACCTGGTGCACGCGCACGTTGGTGACGCCGAAGGAGCTCCAGTTCTCGTCGCTTCCTGGTCTGAGCCGGTGGGCCACGGTCAGGGCTTCGCTCTGCAGGTCGCGCACGTCCGCAGCCTGGTCCAACCGGGCGGCGACGATGCTGCCCATGAGCAGGAGCATGCCGTAGGCCGAGAGGAAGGCCGGATCGGCCGTGGCCAGATGCGGTGCGAGGCGGTCGGCGGCCGAGCGCACCAGGGCGACCGCATCGCTGCCGTGGTATGTCGCGCTCAGCGCGTGGGCTACGTCATTGGCAGAGTTGCAGATGAGTGTCGGGTCTTCGGTTTGTTCCGCGATCTGAATGCCGCGGTCCGCGACCACCCAGCCCAGTGGGGCGTCACCGAGCTTGATGGCCGTGGAGGTGGTCAGCTGGTAGGTCCAGGTCAGCCAAGTCTGCGCTTCGCGGCGCTCGTCGCCGTCGAGTTGCCATACCGCCGCCTGCGCGTCCCGGATGAGGTCGGGCAGGAGCCGGACAATGACGCCGTAGTTGCTGACCTGAGAGGCCATCCACCCGTAGCGCACGTTGCGCGCGAGCCGGTCGAGGTTGGGTTCGGGCAGCACGTCGCCGTTCGGTCGGAAGACGTTGGTGATGACGTCGTAACGTTGCAGCGCGGCCTGGATGGCGTCGATCTCGCGCCTGTCGGGGCAGAGCTGGTTCTGTTCGGCGACGTCGAGGTCGATGAGCACCGCTAGTGGCACGTCGAGGACGTGGGCGATCCGGCGCAGCACGCTGAGGCGGTCGAGTTGGCGGTCCCCGTTCTTGATCTTATCGACCCAGCTCAGGGACTTGCCCAGGCGGTCGGCGAAGATCTGGCGGGTCAGGCCCCGGCGGCGTGTCCAGTAGAGGACCCGGTCGGCCACCTGGCGGCGTTGCTGCTGGTCGTCGTGCTCATCGGCGCTGGTCATTCCTGGTCTGCCGTTCTCGGATTCGCGGGCCGCGGTTGCTCAGTGTAAGTGGCGCAACGAGGCTGGGGACACATGAGGCTGCACAGTTTGTACAGCGTCAGCCCGCTAATCCATTCGGTCGCGGATGGTGCGGTTTACTGCGCGGCCGAAGGCTGTGACTACGCCGCGTACGGTTACCGGCTTCAGCTGGGACAGGGCCTCGGCGAGGCGGCGGCGCTCGTCGGCCGGGCGGCCGCGGTCGCGGTAGGGCTGCAGCACCTCGTCCTGGAACATCTCCATCAGGTCCGCGGCCAGCGCGGTGGTGTGGTGCTCGATGAGCCGGTGCGCGTGCCGCCACACGTCCACCGGGAGTCCGGCGTCGAGCACGGCGAGCCCGCCGCTCAGGGTGCCGGGGCCGTGCAACCGCACCCGCCCGTCGTCGAGCAGCGTCACCACCCCGAGATCTTCCAGGACGTCGAGGTCGGCGGCGTCGAGGGCGCGACCGGCACGGCGGTCGAGCTCGGTGCGCTCCACCTCCTCGATCTGCTCGGGCACCCACGGGGTGAGCAGGGCCAGCTGCAGCGCCAGCTCGGCCGCGCCCACCGATGCCGGCAGCCGCTGGAGGTGGCTCTCGATCGCGGCGAGGGAGAATCCGAGCGCGGACAGCTCGCCGACCAGCTCCAGCCGCGCCAGGTGATCGGGCCCGTAGAGGCCGGTGCGCCCGCGCAGCTGAGGCGGCGGCAGCAGCCCGCGTCCGGTGTAGAAGCGGATGGTGCGGACGGTGGTACCGCTGCGCTGGGCCAGCTGGTCGATGGTGAGCAGGTCGTCCTCGTCGGGGCGCAACGGTGCGGCCATGAGGCGCAGGTTACGGCACACCTTGACCTATGTGACAGTGCTGCTGTAACAAAGAGGTATGAGCGAGATCCCCGAGGCATACGTCTACGACGCCATCCGCACGCCGCGCGGCCGGGGCAAGGCCTCCGGGTCGCTGTACGAGGTCAAGCCGGTCTCACTGGTCGTCGGGCTGATCGACGAGCTCCGGCGCCGGTTCCCCGAGCTGGACCCGACCACCATCGACGACGTCGTGCTCGGCGTCGTCTCGCCGATCGGTGACCAGGGCGGGGACATCGCCAAGACCGCCGCGATCCTCGCGGGGTTGCCCGACACCGTCGCGGGCGTGCAGCTCAACCGGTTCTGCGCCTCAGGCCTGGAGGCGGTGAACATCGCCGCCCAGAAGGTCCGCTCCGGGATGGAGGAGATGGTGCTCGCCGGGGGTGTGGAGGTCATGTCCCGGGTGCCGATGGGCTCCGACGGCGGGGCCTGGGCGATGGATCCCGACACCAGCTACCAGACCGGTTTCGTCCCACAGGGCATCGGCGCCGATCTCATCGCCACCCTCGAGGGCTGGGGCCGCGACGACGTCGACGCCTACGCGCTGGAGTCGCAGACGCGCGCGGCGAAGGCCTGGGCCAACGGCTACTTCGCCCGCTCCGTCGTCGGTGTGCGCGACCGCAACGGCCTGCCGATCCTGGACCGCGACGAGCACGTCCGGGCCGGTACCACGATGGAGGCGCTCGGTTCGCTGAAGCCGTCCTTCGCGATGATGGGTGAGGCGGGCGGCTTCGACGCCGTGGCCCTGCAGCGCTACCACTGGGTCGAGAAGATCGATCACGTGCACACGGCGGGCAACTCCTCGGGCATCGTCGACGGCGCCGCGCTGGTGCTCGTCGGCACCGAGGCCGCCGGCAAGGCCGCCGGGCTCACCCCGCGCGCCCGCATCGTCGCCACCGCGCTGTCCGGCGCCGACCCGACGATCATGCTGGCTGGCCCGGCCCCGGCCACCCGCAAGGCGCTGGCCAAGGCGGGCATGACCGTCGATCAGATCGATCTGTTCGAGATGAACGAGGCCTTCGCCGCGGTCGTGCTGCGGTTCATGAAGGACATGGACGTGCCGCACGACAAGGTCAACGTCAACGGCGGCGCCATCGCGATGGGCCACCCGCTCGGCGCCACCGGTGCCATGATCCTCGGTACGCTCCTTGATGAGCTCGAGCGCCGCGACCAGCGCTTCGGTGTCGCCACGCTGTGTGTGGGCAGCGGCATGGGCATCGCCGCCGTCGTCGAGCGCCTTTCCTGAAGGGATACCCGGAGCAGTGAGCGAACAGCAGGCCGTCCGCTGGGAGCGCGGCGAGGACGGCATCGTCGTCGTCACCCTCGACGACCCCGGTCGCAGCGCCAACACGATGAACGAGCGCTATGTCACCGCGATGGGGGCGTGCGTCGACGCGCTGGTGGCCGAGAAGGACGCCATCACCGGCGTGATCGTCACCTCGGCGAAGAAGTCGTTCTTCGCCGGCGGTGACCTGGACACGATGCGCAAGGCCACCCCGGCCGATGCGTCCACCGTCATGGAGACCTCCATGAGGGTCAAGAGTCAGCTGCGCCGGCTGGAGACCCTGGGCCGTCCGGTGGTCGCCGCCATGAACGGCACCGCGCTCGGTGGCGGGCTGGAGATCGCGCTGGCCTGCCATCACCGCATCGGCCTCGATGCGAAGGGCGTGGTCTACGGGCTGCCCGAGGTGACGCTGGGCCTGCTGCCCGGCGGTGGTGGTGTCGTGCGCATCACCCGGATGCTCGGCATCGCCGACGGGTTCATGAAGGTGCTGGCCCAGGGCCAGCGGCACAAGCCCGCCGCGGCCCTGGAGATCGGCATCATCGACGAGCTCGCGTCGAGCCACGAGGAGATGCTCGACGTGGCGCGCGCCTGGATCGCTGCCCACCCCGACGCCGCGCAGCCGTGGGATCGGCCCGGCTACAAGGTCCCGGGCGGTACCCCGTCGAACCCGAAGCTGGCGGCCGTGCTCCCGGTGTTCCCGTCGAACCTGCGCAAGCAGCTCAAGGGCGCGCCGATGCCGGCGCCGCGCAACATCCTCGCCGTGGCCGTCGAGAGCACCCAGGTCGACATCGACACCGCGTTCCGGATCGAGGCCCGCTACTTCACCGATCTGGTCACCGGCCAGGTCGCCAAGAACATGATCCAGGCGTTCTTCTACGACCTGGAGCACATCAACGGCGGTGGCTCCCGCCCCGACGGCTACGACACCTGGCAGCCCACCGCGGTCGCGGTGCTCGGCGCCGGGATGATGGGCGCGGGCATCGCCTACACCTGCGCGTTGTCGGGCTGGAATGTCGTGCTCAAGGACATCTCGCTGGAGGCGGCGCAGAAGGGTAAGGCGTACTCCGAGGGCCTGGTCGCCAAGGGCGTCCAGCGCGGGAAGACCACGCAGGCCGCCGGCGACGCGCTGCTCGCGCGCATCCACCCGACCGCCGACTACGCCGACCTCGCGGGCTGCGACCTCGTGATCGAGGCGGTGTTCGAGTCGGCGGAGCTCAAGCATCAGGTGTTCGGTGAGGTCACGAAGGTCGTCGCGCCGGACGCACTGCTGTGCTCCAACACCTCGACGCTGCCCATCACCGAGCTCGCGAAAGGCGTTGACCGGCCGTCGGACTTCATCGGGCTGCACTTCTTCTCCCCGGTGGACAAGATGCAGCTGGTGGAGATCATCCGTGGTGCGCAGACCTCGGATGCGACGCTGGCCAAGGCGTTCGACGTGACGATCGGGATGAAGAAGACGCCGATCGTGGTCAACGACAGCCGCGGGTTCTTCACCAGCCGCGTGATCAGCACCTTCCTCAACGAGGGCGTCGCGATGATCGCGGAGGGTATCGACCCGCAGACGATCGAGCAGGCGTCCTCGCAGGCCGGCTACCCGGCGCCGGTGCTGCAGCTGATGGACGAGCTGACGCTGACGCTGACCCGCAAGATCCGGCAGGAGACCCGCGTGGCCGTCGAGGCGACCGGCGGCACCTGGGAGCCGCACCCGTCCGAGCAGGTCATCGACCGCCTGGTGGAGGAGTTCGACCGTAAGGGCAAGAACTCCGGCGCCGGTTTCTACTCCTACGCCGACGGCAAGCGGGTGGGGCTCTGGCCCGGGCTGCGCGAGCACTTCGGCGCCACCAACCACGACGTCGACCTGCACGAGCTCGCCGAGCGGATGCTGATCATCGAGGCGCTGGAGACCGTCCGGTGCTTCGACGAGGGCGTGCTCACCTCGGTCCCGGACGCCAACATCGGCTCGATCTTCGGCATCGGCTTCCCACCCTGGACCGGCGGCGTAATGCAGTACATCGAGGGCTACCCCGGCGGTCCGGCCGGGTTCGTGGCCCGCGCCGACGAGCTGGCAGCGAAGTACGGCCCTCGCTTCACCGCACCGGAGTCCCTCCGGGCCCGCGCGGGCGCCGCCGCTGCCTGACGGCCGGGCCGTGGCCGAGCTGCCTGGTCAGTCGCCCGGGTTCCCGTTCTGCGCGGCGACGACGTCGGGGACGAACTGCGCCAGCGAGACCTGCGTCGCCGCGGCGATCTCCTCGGCGGCGGCCGTGCCCGACGCCTCGGTCACCGCCGCCCAGGCGTGAACCGACTGCATGGAGAAGTCCTGGACCTCCGGTGAGCTGGCCGCCGTCGGGTGCCAGGCGTACCTCGACCACGCTGGTCGCTCCGCCGAAGGTCACCCGGAGCAGCCGCGGCGGTTCGCAGTGCAGGATGTCGCCGCCGGCGTTGCCCTCGAGCTGAAACGTCCCGCCGACCCGCAGGTCTCCGTTGACCGGGAGGAACCAGCGCCGCAGGCGGTCGGGCTCGGTCATGGTGTCCCAGACGTCCTCGACCGCCGCCGGATAGGTGCGCCGCACGGCGACGGCGACGGTGTCACCGCTGGCGGTCGGCCGCCTGGAGACCTCGCGGTGGATCGCGGTGAGTTCATCGACAATGTCGATCATGTTTCGTCCTTCTCGCTGCTAGATGGCTCGCCGTTCGCGGTCGGGCTCGTGCGGCGTTCGCGCCTGCCTCGTGCGAGCTCGGTGGCCAGGGCGTCCAGGTGCTGGTTCCAGAACCGGCGGAAGCGTTCCAGCCAGCGGTCGACCTCCTGCAGGGGAGCGGTGTCGACGGAGTAGAGCCGGCGGGTGCCGTCCGCGCGGACGGTGGCGAACCCCGACTCCCGCAGCACGCGCAGATGCTGTGACACCGCTGGCTGGGAGATCCCGAACTCCTGCCGGATCACCGCGACGACCGCGCCGGAGCTCTGCTCACCGTCGGCGAGCAGCTCCAAGATCCGGCGCCGTACCGGATCGCCGAGGACGTCGAACGCGTGCACCCAGCGAAAGTACCACCATTCGGTTATATAAGTAAAATGTGATTAAAAGCGCTGTGAGTCCACGGCATCGTTTACGGTCGGTGACCGTGACACAGAACATCGATGAGGGCTTCGTGTGGTGTCCGAGGCCGGTACCGGAGGGGGTTCCGGTGGTGCAGGTGTACGGCTGGTTGCTGGATGACGCGGGCCGGCTGTTGGTGCAGGACACCGGGAGCGGATTCAACCTGCCTGGTGGCTCGCCAGAGCCCGGCGATGCTGATCTGGCGGCCACGCTGGTTCGGGAGGCGATGGAAGAGTCCCAGGTCACGGTCACCGAGTTGGCATACCTCGGGTACGAGCAGCTGCAGCACGCGGGGCAGCCGCAGGCATGGGTGCGGATGGTCGGCAAGATCGGCGAGTTCCATCCACGCCAGCCCGACCCTGACGGCGGTCGGTTGCTTCGGCGGTTGATGACCTCGCTTGCCGAGGCCCCCGGGTTGTTGGGGTGGGGGTGTTCGGGGCTCGCACAGGCACAGGCGGCGACTCGGACCGCGGAGGATCTGTGGAGCGTGTCGGCGAAGTCTCCGACAGTAGCGTCCTCTTACGTGGACTGACGCTCCCGAACCGCCGCGTTGCCTCGCGGATCCAGTACCGCACGGCACGTCGCTCAGCTAACCCGGGTCGGCTCGCCCGCGATTCCGCTGCTCAACGGGGTGCGCGGGAACGGGCGCTGGTTTGCCGCCAGAGCACCCCGCTGCCCGGGAAGGACTCCGAGCCGGCGTTCTATACCGTTGCACCGGCCCGACAGCTACGCCGGTGCTCGAGCTGATCTGTCTCGCCGGCGCCCGGTGGGCCATCGACGACCTCACACGATGTAGGCTGACCGCAGGTTCAAGTCATGGAACGCGCTTCGCAGCAATCGGGGGTATGCAGTCATGAGCAATGGAGTACGTCTATCTGCGATTCTCACGATGAGCGCGGCGCTGGCGCTCACCTTCTCGACGGTGACGATTACGCAGGCCTCGACGCCATGGGGAGCGTGCGGAAGGGGCACCCCCGAGTCCAAGGAGGTGACAAGGTACACCGCCTCGCCCCGCTCCTACTACTATCTCCGCTGTGGAACCGAGGCGTACACGGGTACCGCCACATCCTCATCCGCCACAGGGCCGACTTCGAACGGCTCGCTGCCGGGACGTATCAGAACTGGCGCGATATAGCCGACCTGGCGATGGACTCGATCACCCGCGACCCTGACGCCGCCAAGCTGGCCGGGGGCAACCAGTCCTGTCTCTCGCGCGTCATTTTTCTGCGAAACCTTCGGACCAACCAGGTCGTCCGACAGCAGATCATTCGCATGTATGTCAGGAACGGGGACAACAACATCGCCACGGTCTACCCCGCGGGTACGCAGTGCCCCTGAGGTCGCACTGCCCGATGTGAAGGAGATCCTATGGAGGCGACCGCCGATCATCGTCAGGCGATCTTCGATCATCTGAGCCGCGAAGGCCTGCTGTTCGATCGGGTCGGATCGAGCGACGATTATGTTCTCAGCGCGGGGGCCCGTGGCCGGTTCATCCACGTTCCCGTACTAACGATTCCGCTGGAACTCCTCGATGAGTATCTGAGTGCGGCCAGTCGAATGTATGACGATAGACCTGATCCGGCGCTGGAGGCGTTGTCGATGGCGGTGATGCACGTGGGCGAGTCGCTCACCTCGGACCACGGTGACGGCATGAACGCGACAACGGCACTCGGCTTCCGGCGTGCCGATGACGGTTCGGTCGAGTTCTACGTCCACGAAGATCGGCTGGAGACATCAACTGGAACGGGTGGCGATATGATGGAATGGGTTGCCGATCCTCCAGGCTGACTCGTGGGACCGCCGGTGGTCATCGACGGGTAGGGCGTCGGGGTGTGCTCATCGTCCGTGCTGTCTTGTGGATTCGGTACTGCGCCGCTGGTCGCTCAGCGAACTCGGGTCGGCTCACCTGCGATTCGGCTGCTCAGCGGGGTGTGCGGGAACGAGCGCAGCGTGCGCTTGAGCTCGGCGAACCCCGGCGCGTGGGCCAGCGTCACCACCGCGTCCCAGAGCCGCCGGGCGGCGTCCCCGGTCACGACCTCGTCGATGACCGGGCCGAACAGCGCGGGCCCTCGCGGCGGGTCGAACCACAGGATCGGTGTGCCGACGTCCCCACCCCCCCCGTCGACCGCGATGAACGTCTCCTCCCGCAGGGCCAGGTCGCGATCCGTGTCGGTCGCTGCCTCGGCGAGGTCGCCCGGCAGCCCGGCCCGTTCCAGCACAGCCCCGAGGTCGCGCGGGCGGGCCTCCTCGGCCAGCACCGCCTCGAAGGTCGCCTCCGCGGGCGGGTCACCGTTCCAGATCTCCTCGCCCATCGCGGTGTACAGCGTCCCCACGACGCCCTCGCCATACCGATCCCGCGCCGCGTCGACCACACGCAGCATCTCCAGACCGCGCTGGTGTGCGTGCGGGTAGTCCGGAGGGCGGGTCTCGTAGCCGATCGGCTCGTTGAGCAGCCGCAGCGCCAGCGGTCGCCACGTCACGTCGACTACACCCTGGCGCTCCACGTCGACGATCCAACGCGAGGTCACCCAGGCGAACGGGCAGGTGGGATCAAAGAAGAACTCCAAACGCATACCCCCATTCCACCCCCTGGCGACCTCGCACACCTATTGAGGTCCTCGCATAGCTCCGGCACGCTGCGAGGACCTCAGAAGCTGTGCGAGGTGCGGCCAGCAGGGGGAGGGTGAGGTGCGGGACGGGTTCGGTGCTGCTGTCTGGCGGGCCACCGCGCCGGTGTTGGCTGTGCACGGTGGTGCTGGGCGCATCGTGCCGGAGGAGTTCGACGTGCCGCGGGCTGCCGCGGCCAGGCGGGGGCTCAGGCAGAGCTTGACAGTGGGCATGGCAGTGCTGCGTGACGGTGGGTCCGCGCTCGACGCGGTGGTCGCGGCCGTGAGGATTCTCGAAGATGACGAACAGTTCAATGCTGGTCGGGGGGCTGTCCTCACGGCGGACGGTGGCGCGGAGCATGACGCGGCGGTGGCGGACGGAGCGAGCCGTCGCGCGGGGGGTGTGAGCTGCGTGCGCGAGATCCGCAATCCGGTGCTTGCTGCGCGCGCCGTACTGGAACGGACACCGCACGTGTTGATGAGCGGCGCGGGCGCCCAAGCGCTCGCCCGTCGGGAGGGGCTTGCGTTCATGCCGGCCGACTGGTTCGTGACCGCTCACCGGAAAAAACAGCTGGCGAGGCTCCAGTCCAGCGGGCGGGCCGAGTCCGACTCCACCGGCGGGACGGTGGGTGCTGTCGCGTTGGACAGCGAGGGACATCTCGCGTCCGCGACCTCCACGGGAGGCACCATCGGCCAGCTCGCCGGCCGGATCGGGGACAGCCCGCTGATCGGTGCCGGCACCTGGGCCGATGACCGTTCCTGCGCGGTCTCGGCGACCGGCGACGGCGAGGCACTCATGCTCAGTGTGTTCGCCCATGAGATCGACGCGCTCGTGCGGCTCGTCGGTCTGAGCCTGGGTGCGGCCTGCGAGCGTGCGCTGCGGGAGGTCGGGGACAGGGCGGGGACCGGTGGCTGCATCGCCGTGGGACCGGACGGCACCGTGGCGATGCCGTTCACCAGCGCGGGAATGTTCCGGGGCGCGGTGGACGCGACCGGGGTGCACCGCGTCGGGATGTTCGCCGATGACCCGGGTCGGGGCCGGGCTCAGTACTCGTAGGGGTCCGGCGGGGCGGGCACGACCTCGGCGGTGCTCACCGTCATCGCCGGCACGTAGCCGGTGGCCACCGTCGCGCTCCCGGGTTGGACGGTGCCGCGCACCCGCAGCCAGGTGTCCGGCGCGACCTCGCCCAGGTCGCCCACCAGGCGCACGCGGTTCGCCCGCGCGTCGGCCGCGCAGCAGGCGATGGTCATCCGCGCCAGGTCGACGGCGGCGCCGCGGCGCACGGTGAACCCGGTGAGCGTCACCTCGCGCCCGTCGAGCGAGCCGGCGGAGTCTTCTGCGGCGCGCTGGACGAGTTCGGCGACGGCCAGCTCCGGCGCGGGTCCGGGTGGCAGCGGGGCGAACACATCGGTGTCACGTACCACCGCATTGCCGGTGCCGGATCGCGCCACCGCGTCGGCGCCCAGTGCGGGCGGGGCGACGAGCGCGATCACCAGCACCGGGACGAGGAGCAGCCAGGGTGCATACCGCTGCGCTGCGCCGTGATCGTGCGCCTCGGCGGTGGGCGTGCCCCGCAGGTCCCGCAGCAGCGCGACGACGGCCAGTGCCACGATCGCCGCGCCCGCCGCGAGCAGCAGCCACCGGTGCGTCGGGCGGACGTAGCGCAGGTAGGTCTCGTCGGCGGCGATCCGCAGCAGCGCGCCGCCGAGTAGCACCAACAGCACGTGCTGGGTCTCGCGCCTCATCGCAGACCACCGAACACGACCAGCCCCGCCCCGACCGCGCACACCACCGCCACCACGAACGTCGCGGGGGCGAACCGGGCGGCGAACGCGCGGCCGAACGTCCCGGCCTGCATCGCGATCAGCTTGACGTCGACAGCGGGTCCGACCACGAGGAACACCAGTCGGGGCAGCAGCGGCAGCGTCGACAGGGACGCGACCACGAACGCGTCGGCCTCGCTGCACAGGGCCAGCACCACCGCGAGCACGGCCATCACGACGATCGCGAGCAGCAGCTGCCCGCCGAGCGCGGCCATCCACTCCGGCGGGACGAGGACCGACAGGGTGGCCGCGGTCAGCCCGCCGACCACGAGGAAGCCACCCGCGGAGACCAGGTCGTGCCGCGCGGCCTCGCCCAGCACGGCCCACCGGCTCGCTCCCGCCGGCGCCGCCACCGGGCGTCGGGCGCGGGCGGCGATCCACTCTGCCCGCCCGCTGCGCTGCCACAGCCAGCCCATCGCGCAGGCCGTCGCGACCGAGCCGACGAAGCGTGCGAGCACCATCCGCGGCTCGCCGGGAAAGGCGACGGCGGTGGCGACCAGCACCACGGGGTTCACCGCGGGCGCGGCCAGCAGGAACGTCAAAGCCGCGGCGTCGGGCACGCCATGGGCGATCAGCCGCCGCGCCACCGGCACCGAGGCGCATTCGCAGCCGGGCAGCACGAGACCGGCGGCACCGGCGACCGGCACCGCCGCGGCGGTCCGGGTGGGCAGTGCCCGGCGCAGCACGGCGGGTGAGACGAACGCGGCGATCGCGCCCGAGAGCAGCACACCCAGCACAAGAAACGGCAGCGCCTGCACGCACACGGCCACGAACACGGTGGCCGCGGTGCGCAGGACGGGCGCCGCCAGCGTTTCGGTGATCAGTGGCCGGGCTGCGATCGCGGCCACCAGCACGGCGCAGAATACGTGCAGCGAGGTGATCTGCGGGCGGGTCGCCGTGGTCGTCACGGCGGCCCATGCTGCCAGTTACCCGACCGCTGCGGGCCCGAACCGCCGAACCCGGCCCGCACCGCGTTGCCAGGTCGCGTCGTCAGCGGCCTGATCATCGGAGAAGGAGGTAGGTCCCAGATCGCGGTGCACGCGCGTGTGGGCGCATTGCTGTACGTGCGAGGGGCGTGGACGTTCAGTCGAGTCGGCGATGCCGATGCCACGGCGAAGGCGCTGGAACGGGCGGAGGAGTCGCTCGGCCGGTGTAGCAGAAATGCTGATGAATTGGTACTAGACTATGCGGCTTGGATAAACGAGACCGAGTTCCTCATCATGAAGGGCCGCTGCTGGGCGGAATTGCGACGGCCGCTGCGATCGGTACCCATATTGGAGATGGCACTAAATTTATACAGTGACGTCCATGCGCGCGACAAGGCTTTTTACTCCTCATGGCTGGCGGATTCGTACATCGATGCCGGGGAGGTTGAGAAGGCTACCGAGGTCTTATCTGCGAGCATGGCACTCGTCCGCGACGTCGCCTCTGTACGCCCTCAGCGACGGCTTCGCGAAGTCGCGGGACGTCTCGTCGAGTTTCGTGAGCTACCCGTCGTGGCCGATCTCCTGAGCAGTGACGCGTTCCAGCCACGCGACGTAGGGCGCTGACGCCTCCGCGAGTTGTACAGCGGTGACCTCCGGATTTTTCCACTCGTGCTTATCAGTCAAGTGTGCTTCCAACTCGGCGTAGCGGTCCGCGGTCGTCTTCAGGGTGATTTTCCACTCTTCGCCCTGGCCGAACTCGCCGTTGTGCCAGAAGAACGATGTCAT
Organism: Mycobacteriales bacterium; assembly: GCA_038257875.1. Taxonomy (GTDB): domain Bacteria; phylum Actinomycetota; class Actinomycetes; order Mycobacteriales; family Pseudonocardiaceae; genus Pseudonocardia. The sequence continues at coordinate 39,728 of JBBSQN010000006.1, read as the reverse complement.
CGGCCCGGATACCTGTCCACCCGCGGCGAGTCTTGCCGTCACAGCGGACGCGGCGAGTGTCAAGCCCGCTTCGCGGGTAGCTGTCGTGGTCGAGACTTCCAATACTCGTGTCATACGCGCGAGGGTAGTGCCGCACTCCGTGCTGGCCAGGTCCGGAACGGCACTGGACCGGCCAGGACTGGCAGGCTCAGCGGGGCGGCTCAGCGGGGTGCCTCGTGGAGCACCGTGAAGGCCTCGTCGACAAGTGTCACCAGATCCTCGTCGCCGCCGCGACGGGTCCAGGTGGTCACGGCGGTCGTCAGCGCTGCGAGCGCTGCTGCGGCAAGTACCTCGAGGGTGAAGCTCGGTACCGCGAGACCGGCGCAGGTGGCCAGCGCGCCGGCGAGCAGCACGCGGGCGGTGTGCTCATTGTCAGCTTGACGCGCCCGCAAAGCGGGTGTCTCCATGATCAGCCGGCTGCGCACGAGCAGGGCCTCGCGGTCCGCCGGCAGGATCGCAGCGAGCCCGGCCCGCACCGCGTTGCCAGGTCGCGTCGTCAGCGACGGCTGCTGGCGCGTGTGGGCGGTCGGACAGAGTCCGAGATCGTGATCAAGCGCCGGGGCGTTCGTCGAGCAGTTGCCGCAGTCGATCGGTCGTTGCACGGATGTCGCGTTCCCAGCGATCGCGGTCTTCGTCCCGGGCGCGCTGGGCGGCATCGAGCTGGTCGAGCACCCATCCGCGGGCCAGCACGCTCGGCTCGACGCCGCGTGCCTCGGCGAGCTCCCTGAGCTGCGCGATCCGTTCGGCGGGCAGTCTCAACCCGTAGACCAGATGCGGTCCGCTGCTCCGACGCTGATAGGGCAGGTCTGCGTCACGTGTCGACTCGGCATGTTCGGCTTCGGCCGCGATCGACTCGAGAAGCTGTCGGTGTTCCTGGGTCATGGCGTCTGCTCCTCATCCTCGGCCACGTAGGCGTCACGCAGGGCACGGCTCGCTGGCCACGCAGTGGCGACATGCCACAGACCACGCGGTGGGTGTTGGTCAGGCGGCAGGACCACGACCAGCACGCGATCCGCGGTCGGCGAGTACCCGATGACCCGGATCGCCTCACCAGTCCGGGACTTCCCGTCCCGCGCGATCAGTCCGCGTGGGTCGAGGGCAGCCGCGATTGCCGACACCGGCTTGACGTCGACGGCGTTCGGATATCGCAGCGAACGTCGCAGATGCGTGGGATCAGGTACGTCCACCTCCGTGATCGCAAGATCGACGACCGGTACTCCGTCGTAGACGTCGTCCCGCACCACCCCAGCGTACAACGGCGTTCTACACGTTGGAACCACGGTTGATGGTTGCCGCGGCACAGCGTCTGGCCGGTCGCGATCACGACCACCAGCACGACGCAGAACACGTGTAGCAAGGTGATCTGCGGGCCCGAACCGCCGAACCGGCCCGTACCGTGTAGTCGGGTCGGGTTGTCAGCGTGGTGTGCCGAACACTTGCGTCCAGCAGGTGCCGTACGAGCCGCCCTCGACGTAGCCGACGCCGATCTGGGTGAGCTCGCCGTCGAGGATGTTCGCGCGGTGCCCGGGGCTGTCCATCCAGCCGCGTACAACCTCGGTGGCGGTGCGTTGACCGGCGGCGATGTTCTCGGCGACCTTCCGGTAGGGGTAGCCGGCGGCTACCGCGCGATCCCACACCTGCGCACCGTCGGGGTTCTGGTGGCTGAAGAAACTGCGGCGCACCATGTCCTGGGTGTGGGACTGGGCGGCCGCGATGAGCCGGGCATCGGCGACCAGCGGGCGCAGGCCGTGCCGGGAACGTTCGGTGTTCGTGGCCGTGACGACCTCCGCGACGACTCCCGCGGCCGACCCAGCCGCCCCTGCGGGCTCGTCCTCGATGTCGACCCCGAAATCGAGGGCGAGGCCGGCCAGCCCGTCGGCGTACCCCTGCCCGACCGCCCGCACGCGCCAGCGGCCGTCGCGCCGGTAGACCTCGGCAAGCTGCACCGCGGTCTCGGTACGCAGCCGCGAGGGCGCCAGCCGGGCGAACGGGGTGCCGGACCGGCCGGACAGCGTCACCGCAGGCGCGGGCAGCGTCCCGAAGGTGCGTCCCGTCTCCTCCGGACTCGCGACCACCACCAGCCGGGCGGCTCCCACGCGCAGCTGCGCGGGTGTCACCGTCACCCGGCCCGGGCGCAGCACGACACCCGGTGCGGAGGGGGCGTTGAAGAAGATGAAGTCGCCGTCACCCCCGACCCGTCCGTTCGGGCCGAGGACCAGGGCCGACAGGTCGAAAGGGCCGGTCAGCGCCAGCGTGACCACGCCGTCGGGCAGCGCGAGGTTCGCACCCGGAACGAGGTCGGTGAGCACGGTCGTCACACCGGTCCAACTCCGGCCGGTCGCGGACGGTTCCGGCGAGCCGGCGTGCGTCATACCGGAGATCCACCTGCTGTGCCGGTGTGCGGTGTCGTCGTGGTCGTGCCGATACGCTCCAGCTCGGCAATCGCGACGGCGACGCCGTTCTCGGCTCTCACGAGGTGGCCAAGGGCCTCTGCGTGGGCCGGGTAAGACGGATCGCCCATGACTTCGGCGATGGCCTGGCCGAGCCCGGCGGCGGAGAGCCGCCGCTGCGGGATCGGCGTAGCGGCAACGCCGAGTTGGTGCATCCGCCGTCCCCAGAAGGGCTGGTCGGCGACGAACGGGCAGATCACCTGGGGTCGCCCTGCGGTGACCGCGGCGGCGGTGGTGCCTGCGCCGCCGTGGTGCACAACGGCGGCGACCTGCGGGAACAGCAGCTCGTGCGGGGCCTCGTCGACCACGAGGACGTCGTCGCGCTGTGGTCCTGCGCTCAGTCCGCCCCAGCCGGTGGCGAGCACTGTGCGGACCCCGGCCCGGTCGACGGCGTCGAGCACGATCCGGGTGGTGGTCTCCGGATCGGCTCCGGTCATGCTGCCGAACCCGACGTAGACCGGTGGTGGGCCAGCAGCGAGGAAGGCTTCCAGCTCCGGAGCCAGACCTGTGGTGGGGGCGGGCAGCTGCCAGTAGCCGGTCATCAGTGCGGTGTCCGGCCAGTCAGCGGGGCGGGGCAGCACCTGCGGGCTGACGGCGTGCAGAACGGGAGCAGCAGCGCCGTCGGGCGTTCGTGTGGGGTCGTGCCGGCCCCGGCTGCGCGGCAGCCCCAGCTCAGCCCGGAACGCGTCGACGACCTTGCCGAACATCATCGCCGGGGCCTTCATGCCCGCGTAGGTCACGCGGTTCAGCACAGAAGGCAGCCCTTCGGGGAAGGACTGCCCGGGCCACGGGAACGCCCGGGTCGGCACATACATCGGCAGCGTCAGTGCCAGCACGGCCGGGACGGCGAGCTTCTCCGCGACGTGCGGCCCACCGACTACCTGGCCGTTGTGCACGACGAGCTGCGCGCCCGCTCCGGGTCCGCCCGGCCCTGCTGCGGCCCAGCAGTCCCGCAACACGCGGGCGAAGGTCGCGGGGAGCTCACGGATCAGCGCCAGCCGGGCACCGAACCGACCGCCCGCGACATCGGCAACCGCACCGCCGGATTCCGCCAGTTGCAAGGGGCCTTCATCAAGTCCCGCGAACGGCACTGCGTGCGCGGCCGCCGCGGCGGCGAAACGGTGCGGAGCGGCCAAGACCGCGTCATGCCCGGCTTGCCGCAGGGCCACGGCGAGCGCGAGGAACGGCTGCACGTCCCCGCGGGTGCCCAGGGACAGAACGAGAACCTTCACAGTGAACCTCCACAGGCCGACAACGATGCCGACCAGGCTTCCCGGCTCACCGTGGGCGCCCTCCGAGGACGACCCCACGAAGCTATAGCTTACTTCGTGTCGGGCTCACGCGGTCAGCTTCGATTGCCGTCACGCTCGAGCTTGGCGAGTTGGAGTGCTTCGGCGACGGCGGCAAACTCGTTGAGCGCGGCCTGTAGGTCCTCAACGATCTCCTGGGCGATGACCTCGGGCGGCTGCAGCTGGTCATGGTCGTCGTCGGGGTCGCGGAGCCAGGTGATGTCGAGGTTGACCTTGTCGCGGGCGAGTAGCTCCTCGTAGGTGAAGCTCTTGAACCGCTCCGACTCCTCGCGACTGTAGTAGCGCTCGACGAAGTCGTCGAGATGGTGGGCCGCCAGCTTGTTCTGCCGCAGGGTGAAGTGCTGGCCGGTGCGGAAGTCGTAGACCCCCAGCTTCGATGTCCAGGGTACCCCGGGACGCGCCCGTTTCGCGTCGAAGAACAGCACGTTCGCTTTCACCCCGCCGGCGTAGAAGATTCCGGTGGGCAGGCGGAGGAGGGTGTGCACGCGTCCGGGGTGACCCGCTGGAACTCGTCCGCATCCACCGTGCGCGCCCCGCGGCCTTTCATCTGCTCGAAGTACGTCGCGCTGGACACACCGCGCAGGAACAGCACGCATTCGAGCGGTTTGACGTCGGTGCCGGTGGCGATCATGTTGACGGTCACGGCGACGCGGAATGCGGCGTCGTTGCGGAAGTCGGAGATCAGCTGCTCCGGGTTGTCGACCTTGTAGGTGATTTTCGTGCAGATCTTCGCGTCGCCGCCGAAGGTCTCGCGCACAATGTCGACGATGTCGTCGGCGTGCTGGTCGGTCTTGGCGAAGATGAGCGTCTTCGGCACGTGGGTGCGCTGCGGGAAGTACTGCGGCCACTCGTCGCGGAACTGCCGGATCACCTGACGGACCTGGCTCGGGTTCATCACCGTGCGGCCGATCGCGTCCGCGCCGTAGTCGAGTGCAGTGTCGAGCTGCTCGAAGCGTTCCGCGCGGGTGTGCAGGTCGACGATCCGCACCGGCACGTTCGCCGGGATGCTGCCGCCGTGCTCGCCGACCTCGGTCCTGATGCGCATGACGTCGAAGTCGACGTTGACGCCATCGGCCACCGCCTGCCGGTAGGTGTACTGGCTGACGAGGTTCTCGTGGAAGAACCCGAAGGTCTGCGCGACCGGGGTGGCGGTCAGCCCGACCAGGTACGCGTCGAAGTACTCCAGCACCGCGCGCCACTTCCCGTAGATCGAGCGGTGGCACTCGTCCACGATGACGAGGTCGAACGCCTCCGGCGGGATCGCGGCATTGTACTCGATCTCGACGGCGTCGTCGACCTCGTACTCGTCCTGTTCGTCGGTGTCGGGCACCTCCTCACCGCGCAGCATGGCGTACATCCGCTGCACCGTGCTGATGACGACGTGGGTGGAGTCGAGGACGATGTCGCTGCGCAGCCGCTGCACGTTGTAGAGCGCGGCGAACGGGGTTCCGTCGTCGGGCGTGCGGTAGTTCGTGAACTCGCTCTCCGCCTGCTTGCCCAGGTTGTTGCGGTCGACCAGGAACAGCACCTTCCGCGCACCGGCGTGGCGCAGCAACCGGTAGGACTCGGTGACCATCGCGAACGTCTTGCCCGCACCGGTCGCCATCTGGATCAGCGCCCGCGGACGGTCTTCGGCGAGCGAGGCCTCCAACCCGATGACCGCCTCGACCTGCGCGACCCGCAGCTCGTCGGCGAGCAGCTCGGGCATCCGCTGCAACCGGGCCCGCAGCGTCGGCGCCTGTGGATCATCCTCCGCGGCGCGCATCCAGCGGGCGATCGTCGCCGGCTGGTGGAAGGAGAACACCCGCCGGGGGCGAGCGATCGGGTCGAGCATGTTGGTGAACCGGGTGTCCGCGGCAGTGGACTCGTACCGGAACGGCAACGGGGTCCGCCATGCCGCGAGCTGCTGTCCCGCGTCCAGGCTCGCCGCGTAGCGACCGGTCTGCTGGTCCACCCCGACCAGGCTGGTGCCCTCCCGCTTGGCCTCGATCGCGCCGACCAGTTTCGCATCGATGTACAGGAGGTAGTCGGCGCGGCCGTCCGCCGTGGGCACCTCGCGCACGGCCACGCCTTGGGCGGTGTGAACGTTCGTGGCGGCCCGGCCCTGCACGGCCCAACCGGCGTCGGCGAGCATCCGGTCGATGATCCGCCGGACCTGCGCTTCGGTGAGCCGGGGCCTGCTCGCGACCGTGGCCTGCTCGACGAACTGGTCGCGCATCGCGGCGTCGATCGGGGCGGCGGCCTCGGCCCGCGTCGTCAGCTGCTCTTGCAGCTCGTCGATCTTGCCTGAGAGCTGCTGCACCAGATCCTGCAGACCGGCTTGGGCCCGGACCGCCTGCAGGATCGCCTCGTTGGCCGCGGACTGTGCCGCAGCCTCGGCCGCCGCATGCTCCTGGTGCTGCGCCACCGAGGTCTTCATCTCGACGAGCTCGGTGTGGTAGGTGCTCAGCAGCTGTTGAAGCGCCTGATAGGCGAGCGCGTCGTCGTCCCCCTTCGGCGCGGTCGAGACCGGCTGGGGCGGAACGAACGGCGGGACGTCCGCGTCGGCGGTGACCACTGTCCGGTGAAACCACGCGCCGAGCTCGTAGCAGGCGCGCAGGAGCAGCAGGGCGTCGCGCTGGGCGTCGTAGCCTTCGTGGGCGGCCTTGTTGCCGGTGATCCGCACGTCGTCGAACCACTGGCGCACCCGACTCGTGAGAAAGCCCTGGTCGCTCAGGACGTTGACCCGCCGGTGCTGCGTGTTCGGCATCCTGGGGATGCCGAACTGGATGAAGGCGTGTTTGACGAGTGCCTCGCCGAACTGCCGACACTTGATCATCGCCGTGTTCGGGTCGGAGTAGACGAACGCCTCGGCACCCGCCCCGCACTGCACGAGCAGTTGCTCGTGCTCGAGCAAGTAGCCGAAGTTCGTCGCGCTGTCGGCGAGCGCACGAACCTTCGGGTCCACCACCCCCATGCAACGCCTTCCAGCCGAAGTCCCCGACGACCTGCCGCGAATCAAGATCGCACAGCGTGTCCGCGACTTTACCGCCATGCGCCTGACAGGGGAACACGACAGCGCCCTGAGCCTGCCGGCTGAGCGCGTCGACGAGGGGGGTGTTGTGCCCGAACCGGCATGCACGGTCTTCCCCGACTGCCGCGTGATCGGCGACGTGTCGGCGCAGCGCGGCCGCGATCCGGGCCCGGGTCAGGCGGGCACCCGGCTACGGGTCCAGGGCCTTGCCCAGCAGCTCCAGCACGTCGCGGGTGGTGAGGTCGTCGAATGCCACGAGCGCGGCCAGGAGGTACTCACCCAGCCCAGACCGCAACCGCAGCTGATGCCGCGTGCGTTCGCACACCAACGCGGGGTGATCGGATAACACCCGATACCCGGCCGTGACCAACGAGCATCGGTGGTGCTTGGGTCGTTTATTAGCGTGCTCTTAATCGGTGAGATCGCGGCCGCGCGGGCGGTAGTTTTACAGAATCTCGGCCCTGGTCCGCTGGTCGGTCTGACTCGCCGTTCGTACCAGCGGCACGCCGATGATTCGCGCAATCGGCGCATCGCGGTGGGCCGACCACAACCCAGTCACGCCGTCCGCAGTACACGCAGACAAGCCGACGCATCCGCACCCGGCCCGTGGTGACAAGCTCCGACTGCAACGGCGCCAGCAACCTTCTCCAGCCCCTCATGACATCGCCAGTTCGAGCCCCGGCCAGCAGCTCCACCGAGCCGGACTGTCGATGTGCAAGTGAAGTAGACCGTCTACTGCCGGTAAGATACGAATCATCATGTCACCTCTGAGGATTGACGCAGAAAGAACTCAACGCTGTATGCACCGTGCAGGTGGACCGCTTCCGCCATGGACGCCACCAGCGACGCGGCACCGGCCAACACACCCCGCACCGGCCCCGCCCGTCGATGCGGTGCTGCTCGTGCAGGTCTACCAGCGCACCCATCGATCGCACCAGACGTTCAGCGACAGCCCGATCGGCGACAACCTCACCGACCAACACCGTATCCAGAAGCTCTGACAACTCATTGCTGAAGACCCGGTACGCAGTCACGTAGGCAGAGCGACTCATACTCTAACCTCGACCGAATTCAGTAGCTTGGCGGCGGCGTTCGCCCGACCGACGAGGAATTCGACAAAGTCGCCCGCGACACTCACCGCATTCCCGGGTGCACACCGAGGATACGGCATCGCGTACAAGTAAGACCCGGCGGAACGCATAACGCGGCAGGTACGACGATGTGTCCGCAATTGGCGCGGAGGCCCGGCCCAACCGGCCAAAAGGCTACATCCGAGACTGCGTGCTCTTGCTCGTCAACCGCGCATGTGATCCACGAACGATCTCGGTCCGACACATACCCAGACATGCCGGGGGAGGCTCCGTGCCGCCCCTTGTTCCACACATCAGCGAACCGCTGGAGCCAGTAAACGCACAGCCGATGCACACGATGAAACGCTGCGGTCGACGCTTTACATAGCGTCAACCGGAGGAACACTACGGTACGGGGCCTCATCGCGAGCTCCTCAACCCACATCCGGCCACGAGGTGTGCGGCTGCGGTTCGACCGAAGTAGGATCGGCCTGCGCACGTGACGACGAGGTGCCGAAATTCGGCATGATCGGCAGCTACGCCCTGCTGGGCAGGGACGTGATGGCGATGCGGTAGGCAGGCTCGCGTGGGGAAGGCGGACTGGTAGCTGGTATCGTACAGCTGGCTTGTGCTGACAGGGGAAAAGTCACTGGTTCTGTTCAATCTTACCACCTCACAGTTGACGTACGCCCGGATGGGCGTGCAGGCAAGGAAACCACTCGCTACCGGCAACTACCAGATCTAAAAACCCTGCAACTAACCCCTCGCGAAACCCCCGCGGTAGACTCTAGATGCGCAGCTAGCCGGCAACAGACAGCAGGATTGACCCCAACAGGATTGCTGTACATGATGAGGAGACAGCATGGCTCGTCCCCGACGCCCCCCATTCGACTCTCGCTTGGCCGACTTCCGTGATCGTGCTGGCCTTACCCAGGAACAAGTAGCCCAGGAGATAGGCATCTCCGCCGAAATGGTGCGGCGACACGAACAAAGCATCTCGCTGCCAATTGCGAAGTACCGTGAGCGGTATAGCTCGTTATACAATGCAAGCGAGGTCGAGCTCGGTTTACGAATCGTTGTAACCAGGCCACCATCGTCAAATCAGCAGTCTGCGTCCTCGTCGGTGCTACTTGACATCCCTTCGGTGTGGATTCCTGAGCGTATTGATGCAACCTATCTTGAAAGTGTTTACAAATACATCGAACAGCTCATAGATCTTGATAATCGATTTGGTGGTGCCGATCTTGCAAGACTTGCACAGCGGTTCTTTCGAACATTTCGTAGCCAACTCAGTGTCGAGACGTTTAAACCCGTTAAGAGTCGGGATCTCTTCGCCGCTGCAGGAGAGCTGTCCGAAGTGGCTGGATGGCTGTCTTACGATGCCGATCAGCAAGACGCGGTACGTCGACTGAACCAGGAGTCGCTCTATTTCACCAGACTGGCCGGTGACAAAAAGACCGAACTGTTGACGTTGCAGAACATCAGTATGCACGCGGGCTTCCTCAATCAACCACTCGAAGCGCTAACCATAGCGGAGTCGGTATTGGATGGGGAGTACAATTTATCGCCACGAATGCGGGCTCTATTTTTGGCCCGCAAAGCGCGTGCTTTGGCTCAAGGTGGTGACGAAAGTGCTCTCCGTATTTTTAAAGAAGTTCAATCGCTGTACTTGGAAGGTGTGCAAGAAGCCGATCCAGCCTGGACATGGTGGATCGATGAGCGTGAGTTGGCATGGCACGAGGCAATGTGTCAACAAGCACTTGGTTACAGCGGCGAAGCTATTGTTCAGTTCGAACGATCAGTGGAGGAAACACCTCCGGCGCAAGTTCGTGGTCACTACAACAACCGCGCATACTTGCTGAATGCTCAAGTCGATCTGAAGTCGTGGACTGCTGTTGAACGGACAATGCAGGACCTCCAACCGTTGGTTACCGAGATCGCCTCTACGAGGACAGTCGTTTACCTTCGAAGTGTCGTTGGCAAGCTAAGGATGTTTGAAACCAAAGTTCCGACGTGCATAGTCGAACTAGGGGAGCACCTCGATCGCGCGTTGGACATCGCACCGATATAAATATGGCCGTGGCTGACGAACAGATTGTCGCGCTTGCCGGTACGGCACGTGATGACGTGGATCGTAAACGATTCCTCAAGGCTGCCCTGAGTGTCGGGACAGGCATGCTGGTGTCTGGTCATCACGGTGCACCAGCGGCTGACGACGTGAATGATCTGAAGACGGCGCTGTCGGGGCCGACCGTGCACTACCGCCGCATGGAGCAGGCGGTCTCCTCGCACCAACTCGCACCCTCCGTGGAGGGCCACCTCGCCCTGGCTCGTAGCATCGTTGATCAGCGGCTGCGCACGTCCACCGGTTTCGCCGCCCTGGCCGAGATCGCGGGACTGGCAGCGTGGCTGGCCGCTGACCGCGGGGACCAGGCCAGCGCCCGACGGCGCTACACCGAAGCCGTGCAGCATGCCAAACGTGCACACCACCCGCTTCTGGTGTCGTACATGACCGCCAGCCTGGGTCATTTCACCGTCGAATCCGGTGACCCTCGCCGGGGAGTCGTGTTGTTTGACCGCGCCCACACTCAACTCGATGCTTCAGCACCGGACAGCGCCCGCGCCTGGTTGGCGTCGCTGCGTGCGGTGGCGTATGCCGAACTCGGAGACCGGACCGCCGCCTATGCGAGCCTGCGCACGGCCGAGACACTGACCAGCCGTCAGCGCGGCGAACCTGCCTGGCCGTGGGTGTTCACCTTCGACGAGGCCAAAGCGAGCCGCTATCACGCCGCAGCATTCGCCCGCCTCGGTGACACGCGCGCGGCCACGACCGCGTTCCACGCCGCACAGCCGGCGCTCATCAGCCCGAAACCCCGGGCCCTGATTGTGCTCGACCACGCCCGTGTCCTCGTCCGCACTGGCCAGATCGCACACGGCTGTGCCCTGGCAACCGAGGCGCTACAGATCGGTCGCGACTACGGCAGTGAACGCATCATCGCGGGCGTCCGCGCCTTTCGCGCCGAGCTGCCCTCGCGCGCCGCCGACATCCGCGCTCTGGACGAGTCGTTGACCGCGTTCTACGAGGAGGAGACCTGGTGACCAGACTCGCCATCACCATCGCGCAGCACGTTGGACAGCGCGCCGGTACAATATAGCCGTGACTGACGAAGAAATTGTCGCGCTTGCCGACACGACACGCGATCAGTACTTCCTCACCGCGCCAGATAAGCTTACGCGTCTCGTAGCTGCTGCTGGAATCAAGGCAACTGATCACGTTGTCGAAGCTGGCGCTGGTGTAGGTACGGTCGCAACAGTGTTGCCATCGTGCGCAAGTCTCACTCTGATTGAACTCGACCCTAGACTCAACAACGCTCTCCGGGCTAACGTGCCGAATGCGCATATCATCCAAGGGGACGCTTTAGTTCTCCTTCGTGGCATGTCATGTGATGTACTAATAAGCAACCTCCCTGCCGCAGCCACGGAACTCCTGATCGATCTACTGCCAACCCTGCCGCCAAGGGTGACGGTAGTAGCTGTACGCGAAGGTGCAGTACTCGACAAGCTGAAGCCGGAATTCAGTTTTCAGCCGATCACAACTGTCGGCGGCAACGACTTTCAACCATCGCAACCCACTCGGTCACAACTCATGAAGATCACGCGCATCGCTCGGTTATAGTGAGGATTTTATGCGTCGCGAGGCGTTGACCGCGTTCCACGAGGAGGATATCTGATGACCCGACTCGCCATCACCGGTCACCGTGGTCTGCCGCCGATGACCGAGAATCTCATCGATACCGCTCTTCGGGGCACCCTCACGCAGCGCGCTTATCCAGAGCTGGTGGGTCTGTCCTGCCTTGCTGACGGCGTGGACAGCCTGTTCGCCCAAGCCGTGCTCGACGCAGGTGGCACGCTGATCGTGATCGTTCCGGCCACCCAGTACCGCGACGGCCTACCCGAGAACCATCACCCGACCTACGACGCAATCCTGCAGCAAGCCACGAACGTGATCCGTTTGGACCACACGGAGTCGGACCCACAAGCGCACATGGATGCCAGCCTGTGCATGATCGACGAAGCCGATGAGCTCATCGCCGTCTGGGACGGCGAACCAGCACGCGGCTACGGCGGCACCGCCGACGTCGTCGCTGCCGCCGAGGACCGCGCAGTCCCCGTCACCATCATCTGGCCCGACGGCGCAACACGAGACTGACGAGCATCCGTCGCCGTTTCGACCCGTTTCGCGAGCGGAGCGGCTACCGGAACACGACGGTCTTGTTGCCGTGTACCAGCACGCGGTCCTCGAGGTGCCAGCGCAAGCCCCGGGCGAGCACCAGCCGCTCGATGTCGCGGCCGCGGCGCACCATGTCGGTGGCGGTGTCGCCGTGGTCCACCCGGATCACGTCCTGCTCGATGATCGGTCCGGCGTCCAGGTCGGCGGTGACGTAGTGGCAGGTCGCGCCGATGAGCTTCACGCCACGGGCGTAGGCCTGGTGGTAGGGCCGTGCGCCCACGAACGAGGGCAGGAAGCTGTGGTGGATGTTGATCGCGCGCCGGTCCCACGCCGTGCACAGCTCGGGGGGGAGGATCTGCATGAAGCGGGCCAGCACGATCGCGTCCGGGTCGTGCTGCTCGACCAGGCCGCGCAGCTCGTCGAACGCCTTCTCCCGCGCGACCTGGCGGGAGCCGTTGCCGGGCGTCGGGAACTGCACGTGGTGGAACGGGACGCCGTGCGCGCGGACGATCTCGCCGAGCGAGTCATGGTTGCCGATCACGGCGTCGAGCTGCACCGGCAGCTCACCGGTGGTGACCCGGCCGAGCAGGTCGTGCAGGCAGTGCGCTTCCTTCGTGACGAGGACGACGGCCCGCTTGAGTACGCCGGTGTCGGTGACGTGCCAGTCGGCCTGGCCGCCGAGCTCCGCAGCCACTCCGGCGAACCGGTCGCGGAGCTCATCGGCGTCATAGGGTAGCGAGTCGGCGCGCACGACCTGGCGCGTGAAGAACCAGCCACTGGTGGGGTCGGAGTGGTAACCGGCCTCGGTGATCCACCCGCCCGCGTCGGCCAGGAATCCGGCGATGCGGGCGACGATGCCCGTCGTGTCCGGGCAGCTGAGGGTGAGGACGTACCGTCGTTCGGCCGAGAGATCCACGGTCAGCATCGTTGCATCTCCCAGCGAGCGGACCGGCCGGGACCTCCAGCCAGCCCGCCGTGCCGTCAGCGGTTCTGCTCGATCCACTGCAGCGTGAACGCCATCTCCGCGGCGAGCAGGTTCCGCACCTGATCGGCGACCACATCCTCGATCTTCCCGCCGATCAGCGGCACCTTGACCGTCACGTTGGCGCGGACCGCGAACTCGCTGCCGCTGCCGTCCTGGTCAGCCAGGCGCATCCGGCCGACCGCCGATGCCGGCATGCCGCGGATGGCGACGGCCACTTTGCCGCTGTACTGGCCCGAGGCGTCGCGGGTGAGCGACTCGGTCCGCTCGATGACGAGGTCGCCGCGCACCATCGACGTGGCGATCGGTGGGAGGTTCCGGGCGGAGACCCCGTGTTTGAGCCGGTAGCGGGCGCCCTGCTCGTCGGCCGTGTGCTCCAGCAGGTCCGCGCCCGGGCCACCCATCGCGCTGAGCCGGGCCCGTAGATACTCCGGGTCGACCATCGTCGCGTAGACCTCGTCCGCCGGGAACGGCGACGTGGACCGGTAGTCGATCGATCGTGCCATGTACAGAGGCTACCGTTGACGACCATGTCGCTCGCCACTTTGGCCCCTTACACCACGCTGCGCCTCGGCGGGCCAGCCGGGCGACTGGTCGAGGCCGCCTCTGCGGATGCCCTCGTCGACGCAGTCCAGGCCGCCGACGCGGCCGGCGAGCCGCTGTTACTGCTGGGTGGCGGATCGAACGTCGTGGTGGCCGACGAGGGCGTGCCGAGCACCGTGGTGCTGCTGACCAGCGCCGGACGCCGGGTGCAGCGCCTCGACGACGGTGTGGTGCTGCTCACCGTCGAGGCCGGGGAGGACTGGGACGGCGTCGTCGCGGCGACGGTCGCCGACGGTCTCGGCGGTCTGGAGTGCCTGTCCGGGATCCCGGGACGCACCGGCGCGACGCCCGTGCAGAACGTGGGTGCCTACGGGGTCGAGATCGCCGACCTGCTCGTCGACGTCGACCTCTACGACCGCCGCACCGGAGCGGTTCGTGCGCACGTCCCCGCCGCCGAGCTCGGGTTGGGCTACCGCACCAGCGTGCTGAAGGGCCGCGCCGAGGCGATCGTGCTGCGGGTCCGGTTCGCCCTACCCGGCGACGGCGCGAGCGCGCCGATCCGCTATCCGGAACTGGCCCGCGTGCTCGGCGTCGAGCCCGGCGCGCAGGTGCCGGCCGCCGCCGCCCGGGAGGCAGTGCTGGCCCTGCGTCGCGGCAAGGGCATGGTGCTCGACGCGGGTGACCACGACACCTGGAGCGTCGGATCGTTCTTCACCAACCCGGTGCTGCCGGAGGCGGACGTGCCACCGGTCCCCGGCCTCCCGAGCTGGCCGGCCGGGCCGGGCCGGGTGAAGCTGCCCGCCGCCTGGCTCATCGAGCGGGCCGGCTTCCGCCGCGGTCACCCCGGTCCGGGCGGCCGCGTCGCGCTCTCGGACAAGCACGTGCTCGCCCTGACCAACCGGGGTGCGGGCACGACCGCCGACCTGCTTGCGCTGGCGCGCGAGGTGCGCGACGGGGTGTGCGCGCGCGTCGGGGTGGACCTCGTGGCCGAGCCTGTCCTGGTCGGGTGTCGGTTGTGAGCGTCGCGCCAGCTTGGTCAGCCCGTGCGGTGCGCCCGTATCGCGGAGGCCTGCGCCCGTGGCTTGAGCACGATCTGGTCGATGTTGACATGCGACGGGCGAGTCGCGGCGAACGCGATCACGTCGGCCACGTCCTCGGCGACAAGCGGGGTGAGCCCGTGATACACCGCAGCCGCCTTCTCCGTCTCACCCCCGAAACGCACCAGGGAGAACTCCGTCTCCACCATCCCCGGGGCGATCTCGGTGAGCCGAACCGGCTGCCCGAGCAACTCCCCGCGCAGGGTGCGGTGCAGCACCGCCTGGGCGTGCTTGGCGGTGGTGTAGCCCGCCCCGTTGTCGTAGGGCTCCAGCGCGGCGATCGAGGTGACGGTGACGATATGCCCGTCGCCGGACGCGATCAGCGCAGGCAGCAAGGCCTTGGTCACCCGCAGCGTGCCGATCACGTTGGTCTCGTACATCCAGCGCCAGGCCTCCTCGTCGGCCTCGGCGACCGGCTCCAGACCCTTCGCGCCGCCGGCGTTGTTGACCAGCAGCCGGCAGTCGGGCACGGCGGCGGCGAACGCCGCGACGGACTCGGCGTCGGTGACGTCCAGCCGCACCGCGGTGCCGTCGATCCCCGCGGCGATCTCCGCGCACCGGTCCACCCGTCGCGCCCCCAGCACGACGTGGAAGCCGGCTTCCGCCAGCGCGCGGGCGGAGGCGGCGCCGATGCCCGAGCTGGCCCCGGTGACGACGGCGGTGGGACGGTCCTTGCTCACGACGAGCTACTCCTCACGACGGTCGCGCTGGATGCCGGGCCACGTCATGGCGGTGCGCATCACCATCACTCCAGGCCGTGCTGGGCCGTCCGCGAGCCGCGCCGCGCCGCCGCGCGCTGCCAGGAGAAGATGCCGTAACCCATCCCACCGAGCACCGCGCCGGCCACGCAGGTGGTGAACCAGATGTCGAGCGGTCGCCCGCCGACCAGCCACGCGATCAGCAGTGCGAGCGCCCCGACCAGCCACACCCCGGTGCCGACGCCGGCAACCGTGCTCGTGTCATCGAGCCGGCGCGGCAGCGGTGGGGGATCAGTCACAGGGCCAGCGTACGGCCGAGTCGTGGCTGCGCGACCCCGGGTTGCCCAGCAGTAGAGGTTAGGCTAACCTTCACTGCACGTCGCTTCGTGGTGGGAGCGCCGTAGCAGTTCGGGAACGATATCGGGGTCCTGGTCAGCCGGGCCAGGACCCCGATCGGCCTCCCGCGCACCGGTCACCACCACCAGAAGAACATCCGCCAGAGGGCCTCCCGCACGGATGTCGTCTGCGCGCCGTGCGCGCTGTCGCCACTGCCGACGCTGGCCGCGCCCGCTACAGCGCTTCCACTCTCGGTGGACGGGTCCGCGTGGAACCCCTTTCCGCCCTCGCTGTTGATGCTGCCGTCCAGGGGGTACTGCTTCACCCAGTCGGTTTGGATGGCTGACCCCTGTGACGCGCCACCCTGCGGGAACCAGTCGAGCTGGATGGCCAGGTGCATCGGTCCGGTCGGAAAGACGCTGGTGTCGGTGGTGCGGTACCACTCCTCGCCGTCGACGTAGGCAGTGATCGCCTCCGGGGTCCATTCCAGCGCCCAGTTGTGCCATTCGGTGGTGTCGATCTCCACCTGACCGTTGATCTGTAAATTGTCGGCGCCGTAGTGGATGAAGATGTTGGCCGTCAGGCCGATGGGGTTCAGCAGCTCCAGGAAGTCGATCTCGCCACCGGCGGGGAAGTTCTCCGCGTCGGGCCAGAGCAGCAACACCGGGCTGTAGGACGAGTCCACGGCCGGCACCCGCACGCGGGCCTCCCAACGACCGTACTTCTGCCCGGAGTTCCAGGCCATTCCGGCGGTGGTGCCGGACGGGTCACCCGTGATCGTGAGGATGCCGTCCTGAATCGACACAGCCGATGGTGACCTGGTGCCCTGCCCGGCGTGGCCCGGGCCGTCATAGACGTTCCACTGCTCGGTGCCGTCGGAGAAGTCGTCGACACGGTTCGGCTTGCCCCAGCCGTGCCGCTCGGCGGCGCTGGTGTCCTTGCCGGTGCCTGTGTCGGGGCTGGTCGAGGTGTCGATGGTCGTTTGGTCGCCCTCGCGTCCCGGATCCGAGCCGCCTGCGCCCACGCGACCGTCGGTTTTCCCGGTCCCGTCGGCTGCGGGAGCCTCGCGGTTGGGGCCGGGGTCGTTCGGTTTGGCGCTTCCCGTGTCGGTTCCGGCGTTGCCGTCCCCGGGACCGCCTGGGGCTGCGCTGTTCTCGGGTGGACTAGTGCTGCGGGGCGGTGGCGGTGGCTCGACAGGAGCTTTCCGGTCGGGCGGTGGTTCGGTGGTTGGTGGCGGGTATGGCTCAGTGGTCGGTGGTCGGTCGGGTTCAACCGTCGGTGGTGGATATGGCTCGGTTACTGGTGGTCGGTCGGGTTCGGTGGTCGGTCTTTGGTCGGTTTCGGTGGTCGGTGGTGGATAGGGCTCGGTTACTGGTGGTCGGTCGGGTTCAACCGTTGGTGGTGGGTACGGCTCGGTCGCTGGTGGTCGGTCGGTTTCGGTGGTCGGTGGTGGGTATGGCTCAGTCGGTCGTTGGTCGGGTTCGGTGGTTGGTGGTGGGTATGGCTCGGTGGTCGGTGGTCGGCCTGGCTCGGTGACCTGTGACCCGTCCGGCTCGATGACCGTGATCGAGGGGTCGGCGGGCAGCGCGGGATCGCTGGTGCCGGGGTCGGTGCCGGGCGAGACGAGGATGATTACCACCGCGAAGCCGGTCGAGAGATACCGCCGGATCAATTCCTCGAGATCATCGAAGTTCATGACGGGCACTCCTGTCGCATCAGTCCTCCCCGGCGGGAAGATCAGGGGTGGGGGGTGAGTCGAGGGCGACGAGCCACTGACCGTCCGGCTGACGGGCCAGTACTACATAGCGGGCGACGAGGTCGATGGCGACGGTCTCACCGGGCGGGCCGGTCGCCGTGCCCACCTCGGCCCGGTAGCCGCGCCGCTGGTTGTTCTGGTCGGCGGCGACGAGGTCGAGTGCCGTCACCGTCGCCGTGCGCACCGACCCGGCGGGTGGTGGGTCCACGACGACGACGCCGACCGTGGCCGGTGGGCTACCCGGCACGGCGTAGCCGGCGGCACGCAGGTGCGTGTGGCCCGCGTCATCGCTGGTGATCGAGTGGGCGGCGGCGAGGTAGGCCCGGGCCACGGCCTGCGGGTCGGTCAGGTCGACGGTGGGGTCCACCGGGGCCGGGGCCTGTCCGCGCAGCACCGGGGCGGCGTCCAGCGCGATGCGGTCCCCCTCGCTGAGCGCCGCGCCGAGCGGAGGATCGTCCGACGGCGGTGGGACCTCGGCGGTGACGTGTCCCACGAGCACCAGTGCCACCACCGCGACCGCCACGGCGGCAACCGTGGCCAGCAGCGGGACGGGTAACGACGAGCGGTTCACGGTGTCACTCCCGGAAGCTCACGTGCACGTGATCGAAGTGGCCGCCGGTGGCGTTGCGGACGTTGTAGACCCCGCCGCCGGTGTAGCGCCGGCCCCAGGAGCCCTGGTCCTTGACGCTCGGGTCCCAGTACCGGCCCTGCCAGATCAGGTACTTGACCTGCAGCGGATCGGCGTTGTTGCGGAACCAGTTCGCCACCTGCCATCCCGAGTCCAGCTCGGCGCCGCCGGCGAAGGCGCCCGGCGCGGTCGCGAACAGGTCACAGGCCTTGCCCCGGGAGTGGTCGCTGCGCGGGTTCCACGCGTGCTTGTCCCAGCAGCCCGCCGACCGGATCACCGGGCCACCTGACCATCCCCCGAACGCCGACGTGGCGGCGTCGAGGCCATGCCGGGTGGCGCCGGTCAGGCAGCCGTCGCCGGTGGGATCGGGGAGCTTGCAACCGGTGGCGCCGCCGGACCACGGCGTGGGGACAGCGGCCGGATCCGGCCCCGGAGCCGCCGGCTCCGGGGCCGCTGGGTCGGGAGCCGCCGGGGCTGGGGCTGCCGGCTCCGGCGACGGTGCGGCGAAGCGTTCCAGGTTGCCGTGGACGGCGGCCAGGTAGCGCCCGATCACCTGCACGCAGCGCTCGCCGCAGCCTGCCTCGCCCGCCACGGGTACCCCCGTGGCACTGTCGGTCACGCGGCCGCAGCCCGCGATGTGGCACACCAGCATGGCGTCGAGCGGGTCGGTCGGCTTGCTGGTCGCCTGCAGGTGCGCCGTGACGGCCCGCAGGTTCGCGCACACCCAGGGAATTGCGATCCGCAGATGGACCTCCGCGGACGTGACGTCGTCGTCCGGTCCGGGTGGGTCCGACGCCCAGGCCTGCCCGCCCGCGGCTTGCCAGCTGCGCTCCCCGAACTGGTAGAGCCCTGCGGGCCCGCCGGGTCGGTCCGAGGTCAGCTCGGCATCCCACCCGGACTCCGCCTGCACCTGGGCTACCACCCACAGCGGCGGCAGCTCCGGGCACTGCGTCGCGGTCAGCTCGGTGATCAGCGGCAGCGAGTCGCGGGCCAGGGCAGGGACGCGCTTGGTGTCCACCCCCGACGCCGCTTCCGGCGCCGGCGTCGGCGTCGGCGCCGCGCCCAGCAGCAGCAGGCCGACGATCACTGTCAGTGCCACCGTGAGCGGACCGCGCACCGTTGTGGTCGCGCGCACGGCTCACCCCGCCCATCGCGCCGGTGGCAGTGTCGACGCGCGTTCCGTGGGCGTTGCGCGTGGGAGATCGGCCTCGAGCGCGTCGTCGTCGGGTTCCGGGACGCGGAGCGTGGGTATCGCGGACACCGTGCCGGCGCGCGGCGACCGGAGCGATACGCCCCGTTCCACCGGCTGTAACCCATGCCACAGTTGGACGGTTCGGGGTCTGCTCACGGTTGGGGGCGCGCTGCGGCCGAGCTGTCCCGACCTGACCATGGCAGCGACGAGGAGCCGCATGGCGGCCGCGTAGGGCTGCAGCGGGAGTGGGAGGTGCTCCACCGGCTGCGCGAGCACGGCGGCCGCGTCGGCACAGGGGCCGGAGAGCCCGTGCCACCGGGCGACGTGCGGCACCAGCACGACGGCGCCGAAGCGCGACTCCAACCCGCGCAGCCGGGCTGCCAGCGCGTCCGGTGCGGGTACCGCGGCATCGAGGATCACCGCCAGCACCGGTCGCGGTCCGGGCGGTGCACCGGGCAGGGCCGCTGCGTGGCGGAGCGAAGCCTCGGCCGACCGGCACACGAGCACGTCGGCCGTACCGCTGGCGCGGCCGTTGTCGCTGGCGTGCAGGGCCGCCGCCAGCGTGCTGGTGCCGGCACCCCCGGTCAGACCAGCGATTACCGGCGTGCGCGGCGGGTTCACCAGGTACCCCCAGGCCGCGGTTCGACGAGCGGATCGTCATCGGCGAGGGTGTGGTCGTCGGGGGCGGGTCCGGCCGGAGGTGGGGGCTCGGGCTCCTCTCCCAGGGTCTCCTCCCAGGCGTCGATCACCAGCCGACCGCCTTCGCGTACCACCGGGACACTGAGCCGGATCCAGTACGACGCGAGGCTGCGCCAGCCGCGACCGGTGGGCGCCGGTGCGGTGGCGGGGACGCCGGCGATGTCGGGCTCCGGTTCCGCCGGGAGGGTCGTATCCGTAATGCGCTCGCCCACCAGGCGATAGGGCGTGACCCGGACCCGCACATCGACGAGAGTCCGGCCGTCACCGTCGGGACGGACCCGGCCGGGTAAGGCGAACTCAGCGCGCTGCCGCCCCCGGCCGGACCAGCCCAGCCGAGCCGGGTCGTTGCCGGGCATCGACAGGTAGTCCAGCAGCACGCGCCCGCGCCGTCCGGGATCGTCCTCGTCCCAGGACAGGTAGTCCACGGCGAACGCTCCGGCCAGGGCCGCCGCCTCGGCCGGGTCAAGCGCCAACGGCGGGGGTGCGGCTGGCCCGGACCACAGGGGGGCCGGCGTCCAGGACGGGCCGGCACCGCCCGGTAGTTCGGCGATCGGAGGGAAACCGTGCGGATCAGTGGGCGGCTCGTCGAGGGGTGGTGGCAGCGGGGCCGGCCGCGCGGCTCGGGTGGCCGGTCCGGCGTCGTAACCGGGCCACGGCGTCGATGCGCGCACCGCCGGCGCTGAGCGCGGTACCCCGGCCCCCACTGGCGGCGGGCTCGCGGCCACGGGCGGCCTCCAGCCGGGCGGTGGCCCGTAAGGCGGTGGTCCATAGGGCGGTGGTCCGTAGGGCGGTGGTCCGTAAGGCGGTGGTCCGTGTGGAGTGGGGTCGGCCGGCGCCGGCGCCGGTGCCGGTGCGCGGCCGAAGAGCCGGAAGCGGGCCACGGCTGTCACCGGCGGCAGGCGGGCGCAGCCCAAAACGTGCAGAGACACGGCGCGCTGTGACGGGTACTACAGGGGTTGGCACTACGGGAACTGGGCGGGGTGGGTTGCTCGGTCATGGTTCCCCCGTCTACGGGCGTGCGGGATCGCGCCTGCAGTGGCACTGCGGGCGGCGACTTGTTCTCCAGCGATCGGCCAGCATGGCTGGCCGATCAATGACTACGCGGGGTAGCCACCGTCAGAACGAGACCGACTGTAGGAGCCTGGACCGGTCTCGTGGGGCAGAACGGCTCAGCGCTTTGCAATGGTGAACGAAGCGGCCGCCCGTCCAGGCACCCTCCATCGACGGTCAGGACGGCAGCGACCAGCTGTGCACCGGCTCGTTGGCCGTGGAGTGCTCCAGGTAGCGCGCCAGCATGCTGTGCAGCGCCCTGGGGCGGTCCGCTCCCCGGCTCTCGAGTGCCGCCACCGCGTCGAGCTGCCATGCTGTGCCCGTCTGCCGGGTGACGCATCGCTGTTCGATCACCGACAGGTAGCGGTCGATCACCGCGCCGGCGACCCCCCACCGCGCGAGCCCCTCGGCGGCCTGCGGCAACAGTGTGCGCAGCACCAGCTCGTCGGGCCGGACCCAGCCGGTGCCCGGCCAGTACAGCGGCCCGTCCAGACCGTGCTGGGCGGCGGCGGTGAAGTTCCCCTCCACCGCCTCGAACGACATCGAGCTCCACAGCGGGCGCTCGGCCTCCACGAGCACGTGCAGCAGCCCGTAGAAGAACAGCGCGTTGGCGACCATGTCCACGGCGGACGGGCCAGCCGGGAGCACCCGGTTCTCCAGCCGTACGTGCGGCACCCCGCCCGCGACGTCGTACACGGGCCGGTTCCAGCGCCAGATCGTCCCGTTGTGCAGCCGCAGCTCAGCGAGCTGTGGCGCCCGACCCGCGCGGAGCTCGGCCATCGGGTCGGTGTCCTCGATGACGGGCATGAGGGCCGGGAAGTAGCGGCCGTTCTCCGAGAACAGGTCGAGGATCGAGGTGACCCATCGTTCACCGAACCACACCCGCGGCCGGACACCCTGGTTGCGCAGCTCGGGCGTGCGGAGGTCGCAGGACTGCTCGAACAGCCGGATCCGGGTCTCGGCCCACAACCGGGAGCCGAGCAGGAACGGAGAGTTCGCACCCACGGCCAGCTGCACGCCCACCAGGCACTGCGCGGCGTTCCAGTAACCGGGAAAAACGTCCGGATGGACCTGCAGGTGCAACTGCATCGAGGTACACGCCGCTTCAGGGATGATGGAGTCGAAGTCGGCTGTGAGGTGTTCGGGTTGCACCGCGTGCCGGCCCGACGGATCGTCCCCGGCGATGTCGATCCGGATCGGTTCCCCGCGGCCGTCGAGTATCTGCTCGTTGAGCATCCGGTAGCGTTCGCCGGGCGAGAGCGCGTCGGCGACGAGGTGACGGTGTTGCAGGGTCGGCAGGATCCCGATGACGGCCAGCCGCGCCCCGCAGTCCCGCGCCTTCGCCCGAGCCATCGCGAGCTCGTCGAGGAGCTGGCGCTCCAGATGCCGCCACTCATGCCCGGGCAGCCGCCGGGGCGGCAGCTTCAGCTCGAGGTTCCAGCGGCCGAGCTCGGAGGTGAACTTCGGGCCGCCGATGACGCGCAGGACCTCGACGCCCGACAGCGAGGGGGTGAGGTCGTGGTCCACGAGGTTGAGCTCCAGCTCGATGCCCGTCATCGGCTCGTCCCGAGCGAACGGGTGCTCGCGGAGCATCACTGCGAGAGTGTCGAGACAGCGCTGCATCTTCGCCCGGTAGTGCTGGCGATCCTGTCGACTGAACGTGGCCCGGTCGACGTCCTGGCCCATGCGTGTGCTGCCTCCCTGCTCCAGGACAGTCTCGTGGGTCGTGGCTTTTCCAGGCGGTGCTGAAACCGTGACACACGCGTGATCTCGCCGATAGGGCCGACCGGATGACCGAGGAATGCGCCGGGTTCGGGTAGTGACACCCTCCGTGGGGGACGATGTGCAACCGTGGCCACCCGCACGCCGATCGCCGACCCGGCCGACCCCCGCGTGGACGACTACCGCGATCTCACCACAGCCGATCGCCGTCCTGACCGACCCGGCGGGCGCGGCCTGGTGATCGCCGAAGGTGTCGTGGTCGTGCGCAGGCTGGTCGACTCGCCGTTCGCCGTCCGGTCGCTGTTGGGCGTGCCGCGCCGGCTGGACGAGCTCGCCGCCGACCTGGCCAGGCTGGACGTCCCGGCCTACGCGACGGACGTCGTCACGATGGCCCGCGTCGTCGGCTTCCACCTCAACCGCGGGGTGCTCGCGGTGGCCGACCGGGCGGTGCCTCCAGACCCGGCGGCGCTGCTGCGCGCTGCCCGGCTGGTGGCCGTGCTGGAGGGGGTGAACGACCACGAGAACCTCGGTGCGCTGTTCCGCAACGCCGCCGCGCTCGGCGTCGACGCCGTCCTGCTCGGTCCGCGCTGCTCCGACCCGCTCTACCGGCGCAGCGTCCGGGTGTCGATGGGGCACGTGCTGCGGGTGCCGTTCGTCGAGCTGCCCGGGCCGTGGCCGGTGTCGCTGGACCTGCTGCGCGCCGCCGGGCTGCGGGTGGCCGCCTTGACGCCCGCGACCGGCGCCGTGCCGCTGGCCGCTGCGGGCCTGGCGGCGCAGCGGGTGGCCCTGTTGCTCGGCGCGGAAGGGCCTGGGCTTTCCGACGAGGCGCTGGCTGCGGCCGATGTGCGCGTCCGGATCCCGATGGTGCCAGGAGTCGACTCGCTCAACGTCGCCACTGCGGCGGCTGTCGCCTTCCATTCGGTGGGCGGCGTCGTAGGCTGAGCGTTGATGGAGTTCGCCGGAGCGGGACGCGTGGTGCTCGGGGGTCGGCACCCGGGCGACCCGCCGCTGCCCGCGGAGCTGCAGGACGCGCTGCGCGAGTGGGCCGGGTTCGCCGCCACGGTCACCCGCTCGGGTGGGCCGGAGGAGCGCATGCTGCTGCGCCGCCGCGGCCGTCAGCTCGCCGCTCGGGTGGCCGAGGTGCTCGGGCGACCGGTGGAGCTCACCGATCCGGTGACGGGCGTGGTCGAGTCCATCCGTGCCGGCGCCACCGACCCGGCGCCGCTGCTCGCGGAGCAACCGGCCGACCCGACCCCGTGGGCCACCGGGCTGCCGGTTGCCGCGTTCTCCGCGGTGCTGGTCGCGATGGCCGACATCGTGCTCAGCCGGGCGTTCGCCGAGGTGTTCGGACTGCTGTGGGTGCCGGTGAACCTGCTCGTCGGGCTCGGGTTGGTGCCGTCGCTGTACCTGCTGCGGCGCACGCCCTTCTGGCGCTGGCCCACCCTGGGTGCCGCCGTGGGGTTCGGCTGCGCGTGGGTGGTGTTGCTGCTCGGGTTGCTGGCCTGACGATCGTCAGCGCTGGCCGCGGACGCCCAGGAGAACCTCGTCCCAGGACGGCATGACGGGTTTGCCCTTCTTGGTGCGCCGGGTCGTCGCCGGTGCGGCGTCGTCGGTGGGCTCAGCCGCAGCCGTCTCGGGCTCAGCCGCGGGCATCTCGGGCTCGGCCGCGGGCATCTCGGGCTCGGCCGCAGGTGGCTGCGCGGGCTCGG
Organism: Mycobacteriales bacterium; assembly: GCA_038257875.1. Taxonomy (GTDB): domain Bacteria; phylum Actinomycetota; class Actinomycetes; order Mycobacteriales; family Pseudonocardiaceae; genus Pseudonocardia. The sequence goes on along the minus strand of JBBSQN010000006.1, from coordinate 15,203 downwards.
GCTCGGGGTGGGCCGGGATCTCCTCCCGCACCGGCTCGGTCTCGCGCGGCGGCTCGACGGCGGGCTCCGGGACGCGCTCGGCGGGCGGCTGCTCGGTCTGGCGCCCGGGCTGGGGGGCAGGCGTTCGGTCGCGCCCGGTGTCGGGGCGCGCACCGCCAGCGCTGCGCGTGGAGTCCGACGCGGCGGCGCGCAGTGCCTCCACCGGTGCGGGAGCCGGGGTGGGGTCCTCGGTGCGCGCGAGGTCGATGACGGGGCCGACGGTGCGCAGCGGCCGGGCCGGCAGGCCTTCGACGAGGTCGCTGGCGTACTCGTCGAGGGCGGTGACGGTGCCGCCGTGCGCGCCGGGCTGGAACGTCCAGTGCGCGCGGTTGTCCGAGCGGCCCGCCCGCCAGGACAGGGCGACGATCCACTTGCCGTCCTCGCCCTTCCAGGAGTCCCACTCGGCCTCGGCGTACTCCTGGCCGCGGAGTCCGAAGGTGTGCGCGACGACGTCGCCGAGCATCCGGGCGTCCGGCCCGTCGGCGCGCACCGGGTGGGCCCGCTGGCCGGCCTCGGCGGTGTGGGCGCGCTCCAGCAGCACCGGGTGGGCGAAGCGCTCGATCTTCTGCAGGGGCACGTTCGCCGCCGAGGCCACCTGCTCCACGGACGCTCCGGCGCGGATGCGGACCTGGATCTCACGTGGGCGCAACTGGCTCTCCAACTCGATCGCGATCTGTCCGAGCCGGGTCCGGTCTCCCCGGGCGGCAGCACGCAACTGCTCGTCGGCCGGCACGGTGAAGCGCTCGCGGCGGTCCGGGTCCTCGAGGACGACGTCGCCGCCCTCGGTGAACCCGACGACCCGCAGCGCCCGCATCGGCGGCCTCCCCGCTCTGTTCATTCTCCCGTCCGGGTGACAGTAGTTGCCAGGTGTCGCCTCGCGACGGAGGCGCGCCGACCCGACGAGGTGATATGTCCACCATGCGCCCAGCGTGGCATGCTCGCGGGTTCAGCCCAGGCGGTCGACGATCCAGTCGATGCAAGCCGTCAGCGCCGTCACGTCCGCAGGCTCGACCGCCGGGAACATACCGATGCGGAGCTGGTTGCGGCCCAGCTTGCGGTAGGGCTCGGTGTCGACGATGCCGTTGGCGCGCAGCGTCGCCGCGACCGCGGCAGCGTCCACGGAGTCGACGAGGTCGATCGTGCCGACCACCTGCGAGCGGTGCGCCGGGTCCGTGACGAACGGCGTGGCGAACTCGGAGCGCTCGGCCCAGGAGTAGAGCCGGCCCGACGAGTCGGCGGTGCGCGCGACGCAGGCGTCGAGCCCGCCCAGGCCCAGCATCCAGTCGAGCTGCTCGGCCAGCAAGAACAGGGTCGCGACGGCGGGGGTGTTGTAGGTCTGGTCCTTCCCGGAGTTGTCCACCGCGGTGGACAACGACAGGAACGGCGGGATCCAGCGGTCGGTGGCGGCGAGCTGCGCCACCCGCTCCAGGGCGGCCGGGCTCAGCAGCGCGATCCACAGCCCGCCGTCGGAGCCGAAACCCTTCTGCGGCGCGAAGTAGTACGTGTCGGCCTGGGTGATGTCGACGGGCAGACCGCCCGCGCCGGAGGTCGCGTCGATCACCACGAGCTGGTCGTCGGTGGCGGCCTGCGGGCGGAGGACCGGCACCGCGACGCCGGTCGAGGTCTCGTTGTGGGCCCACGCCAGCACGTCACAGCTGGGGTCGGCGGTGGGTTCGGGCGCGCTGCCCGGCGCGGCCGTGATCATGACCGGGTCGGTGAGGAAGGGGGCACCGCGGGTGGACTCGGCGAACTTGGCGGAGAACTCACCGTAGGCCAGGTGCAGCGCCCGCTCCCGGACCAGGCCGAACGTGGCGGCGTCCCAGAACGCGGTGGACCCGCCGGTGCCGAGTACGACCTGATAGCCCGCGGGCAGCGAGAACAGCTCGCCCAGGCCCGCCCGGATGCGCCCGACCAGCGACTTCACCGGCGGCTGCCGGTGCGAGGTGCCCATCAACGCGGCGCCGGCCTCGCCGGCGAGGTCAGACAGCGGGCCGGTGCGGACCTTGGACGGGCCGCAGCCGAAACGCCCGTCAGACGGCAGGAGATCGGCGGGAATCTGCAGGTCGGTGGACATCGAGACAGTCACGGCCGCTAGTCTCCCCCAGCGCAGCGGCGGCATCCGAACAGGCCCCGATCGCGCCCGCAGCAGGGCGAAGCCCGGGCCCCGAACGGCCTTGCGGATCATGCCTGAGCTGCCAGAATGGCCGCTCCATCGCGCTGGGCCGGAGGACACCGCCATGACCGACACGCCCGATCGACCCGAGCTGGGTCAGCCGGATCGGCCCTCGGCGGACCGGCCGGCCCCGAGACCCGGGGTCGTCCCGTTGCGCCCGCTCGACCTCGGCGAGATCTTCGCAGGGGCGGTCGGCTACATCCGGGCCAACCCGGTGGTGACCCTCGGCCTCGCCGCTGCGGTCGTCACCGTCAGCCAGCTCATCGCCGTGATCGTCCGGAGCAGCCTGCTGCAGCAGCGCGACGCGGGGCGTTCGACACCGGGCCTGGTCCCCAACCTCCTCACGTTCCTCAGCACCATGGTCGCCGTCGCCGTCCTGACCGGACTGCTGATCGTGGTCGTCCACCGTGCGGTGCTCGGGCAGCGCACGGCGCTGCGCGAGGCCTGGTCGGCCATCGGGCCGCGGCTGTCCGGCTTGATCGGGTTGGGCCTGCTCACCGGCCTGATCATCACGGGGATCATCCTGCTCGGCACGCTGCCCGTGATGCTCGTCGCAGCGTCGGCCGGTGGGCGCTCCTTCCTGGTGCTGGCCATCGTCCTGCTCCTGGCGGCGATCGTCCTCGCGGTCTATGTCGGGGTGTTGCTGGCCATGGCCGCCCCGGCCTATGTGTTGGAGGACATCGGAGTCGTGGCGGCGCTGCTCCGCTCCCGTTCGCTCGTCCTCGGTACCTGGTGGCGGATCTTCGGGATCCTGCTGTTGACCGTTCTCCTCGCGGGCGTGGTCGACGTCGTCATCGGCATCCCGTTCGACCCCGGCAACAGTCTCGGCGGCGCGGTGTCGTTCGCCGACCTGATCGTCTCCGCGATCGGCACGATCATCGCGAGCACGCTCACCGCGCCGTTCAGCGCGGGCGTCACCGGCCTGCTCTACATCGACCAGCGGATCCGGCGAGAGCGCTACGACATCGAGCTCGCCCGCTCCGCCACGCGCCTGCCGTGACCGGCGCCCGCCGGCGGCGATCGTGTGCGGGCGGCCCGGGCCCTACCCGTACCCTGCGAGCCCATGGCTGCTCCCGCCGGTGTCAGTGCCGCGCCGTCCCGATCCGCACTGGTGCTCGACGTCCACACGAGGCTGGTGCTGGCCAGCGCGTTGATGCTGTTCGTCGAGCTGGCGCTGATCCGGTGGACCGGCTCCAACGTCGTGCACCTGAGCTACTTCTCCAACTTCGTGCTGCTCGGCTCGTTCCTCGGGATCGGGCTGGGCTTCCTGCGCGCCGGCCGTACGCGGCGCCGGCCGTTCTACTCGCCGATCGCGCTGGCGGCGCTGGTGGCGTTCGTCGAGGCCTTCCCGGTGACGGTGGACCGCGGCAGCGACGACACGGTCATCTACTTCACCAGCCTCACCACGACCGGCCCGCCCACCTGGGTGGTGTTGCCGATCGTGTTCCTGGCCGCCGCCGTGGTCACCGCCGGGCCCGCCGAGCTCGTGGGCCGCTGCTTCACCGAGCTGCCCCGGCTCACGGCCTACCGTTTCGACCTGATCGGCAGCCTGCTCGGGATCGCGGCGTTCACCGGCCTGTCGTTCCTCGGCGCGCCGCCGGTGTGGTGGGGAGTGATCGTCGCGGTGGCCTTCGCCGTGCTGCTGGTGCCCGCCACCGGCCGGGGCGCGGTGTTGATGGCCGCAGTGCTGGTGGCCGTGCCGTCGGTGCTGATGGTGGTCGTCCTGTGGGACGAGTCGCACACGGCCGGGGCGAGCTGGTCGCCGTACTACAAGATCACCACTAGTTCTCGCGACGTGAACGGCGTGCCGATCGTCGATATCGCGGCGAACGGGGTGCCCCACCAGCAGGCCATCCCGGCCCAGGACCGGGTGCGGCTCGAGCCCCAGTACGGGCTGCCCTACGAGCGGGTGGCGGGCGGTTCGCTGGGCAACGTGCTCATCATCGGCGCGGGTAGCGGCACCGACGTCGCGATCGCGCTGCGCAACGGCGCCGCCCACGTCGACGCCGTGGAGATCGACCCAGGGCTGCTCGAGATCGGCCGCCGGCAACACCCGGATCGCCCCTACGACGACCCGCGGGTGGACGTGCACGTCGACGACGGCCGCGCGTTCCTGTCCCGCACCGATGCCCGCTACGACCTGATCCTGCTCGCGCTGCCCGACTCGCTCACCCTCGTGCAGGGGGCGAGCTCGCTGCGGCTGGAGAGCTACCTGTTCACCCAGGAGGCTTTCGCCGCCGCTCGCGAGCACCTCGCGCCCGGCGGGGCGCTGTCGATGTACAACTACTACCGCCAAGGCTGGCTGATCGACCGGCTGGCGCTGACAGCGCAGACCGTGTTCGGGCACGCGCCCTGCGTCGACGTGGTCGGCGGCGAGCTCGGCCAGGCCGTGGTCACGGCCGGGCTGACCCCGGCCGACCAGCAGTGCGCGACCGCCTGGGCCGGACCGGCCGCGGACACGCCGGCCCCGGCCACCGACCGGCGCCCGTTCCTCTACCTGTTCGGGGCCACCATCCCCGCGCTCTACCTCGTGACGATCGGGCTGATCCTGCTGGTCAGCGTCGTTGCGGTGGGTGCGGTCGGCGGCTCGTACCGGCGGATGCGCCCGTATGCCGACCTGTTCCTGCTGGGTGCGGGGTTCCTGTTGTTGCAGACGAAGAGCATCGCGGGTTTCGCGCTGCTGTTCGGCACCACCTGGGTGGTGAACGCGATCGTCTTCGCCGGCGTGCTGCTCGCGGTGCTGGCCGCAGTCGAGGTGACCCGGCGGTTCCGCACGCCACCGTTGAAGCTCATGTACGGGGTGCTGTTCGCCGGGCTGCTGCTCAGCTGGCTGGTCCCCGAGGCCTGGTTGCTGACCTTGCCACTGCCGCTGCGCGCGGTCACCGCGGTGGTGCTGGCCTTCCTGCCGATCTTCGCCGCGAACGTGGTGTTCGCGAAACGCTTCACCGACACCGCCGACGGCACCGCCGCGTTCGGGGCCAACCTGCTCGGCGCCATGGTGGGCGGGTGCCTGGAGTACCTGGCGCTGGTCGTCGGCTTCCCCGGACTGCTCCTCGTCGCCGCCCTGCTCTACGCGGGCGCCTTCGCACTGGCTCCCCGCGGGTCGCTCGTGCCGACGTAGCGGACCATCTGCGACCTCAGACCCGGGGTCGGTGCGCCAGCTCGGCTCCGTGATGTGTGCTCCAGTGTCGTCGATATCGAGGTGCATCAGGGTGTGAGAATTGAGTTCAGGTGAAGCTGTACTGGGTCGTAAAGTCCGTAAGGAACATAGTCCGGCAGGCAACTGAGCGTTGACCAGGCGATCTCCACCAGTTCCTCATTGTCGACCACGGTGGCGTTGCCGTCGATTACCTCGCACGCGACGTAGAACATCCTCCGCCCGGTAGTCGGGTGGACTCTTTCCCCGAGAAATTTCGAAGCTGCGACATGCAGCCCCGTCTCCTCGTATGCTTCGCGGATAGCTGCCATATTAGGAGATTCATCTGTCTCGATCTCCCCGGCAGGAAACTGCCACGACAGTCTTTCTTCGGTGACACGCCTTCTAACGAGAAGAACCCTTCCCTCACGTGCAATGACCGCTGCCGCGATGGCTGGCCGCTGCGGGTCGTCCGTAGCCGGGTTGCTCATTAGGTCAACATCTCCAGTGTAGTCAGGACCGTTGGGTATGTCTGTTCCGCTGGGATGAAGCGGGGGCTGCGACCTCGGCAATCGGGGCCGACAGCGGTGGGCGGGCTGGTTGTGGGCGGGGCAGCAGCAGGAAACATCGGCCGATTTTCTCGACGTTCGTGATCTCTGTCGTGATCATGGGCGGTGGTCCATTGGATCGAGCTGTCGCGAAAGAAGTTTGTCACGGGGTGGTGTCCTGGTCGGGTGTCAGGATGACGTTGCGGGCAAGGGTGGCGAGGGCGAGTTGGTCGGAGCGAGACAGGACAACCCGGTTCCAGTGGAAGATCACGTGGTGAGCGAGGACGGCTCGGAGCCCCTGATGGAGCCGATCCGTGGGCGACACGGCGGTCGTCGAGTCCGCGCCGACCGACATCCGGGAGACCTTCACCCCGGATGCCGGGGAGCAGGTCGGTCGTGGGGGCTGGCCCGAGTCCGCCGCCGATCGCGCCGACACCGCGCAGCGGGTGCTCTCACGCGTCCGTGGGGCCAACGGGTGAGCCTGACCGCGCGCCGGTCGCGGCTGGCGGTATCGACCTGACCATCGAGCGCACGGTGGTGCTCACGATGTCGGTCGCAACAACCCCGCAGTGAGCAAGGACAGCACTCCTCCGTGCATGAGTATCCGTGTCCCATGCTCCCCATAATTCCTATCTTCGCCGCCTGCGACCGCCTGTCAGTCGTCGAGTTGATCTCTGTTTACCCGGATCGTCACCGTTTGTGGGTGGTCGGGGCCGAGGGCGGTTTCGCTGATCTGGAGGGCGTGTTCGAGTTGGGTGCGGGCGCTGTGGAGGTCGCCCAGGTCGTGGAGCACGCGGCCGAGGTTGTTGCGCACGGTGCCGATGGTGTGGTGGTCGGGTCCGAGGGCGGTTTCGCTGATCTGCAGGGCGCGTTTGCACTGGGTGTGGGCGTCGTGGAGCTCGCCCAGGTCTCGGAGCACGCCGCCGAGGTTGCTGCGCCAGGTGCCGATGTCGGGGTGGTCGGGTCCGAGGGCGGTTTCGCTGATCTGGAGGGCGTGTTCGAGTTGGGTGCGGGCGCTGTGGAGGTCGCCCAGGTCGTGGAGCACGCGGCCGAGGTTGTTGCGTCGGATGCCGATGGTGGGGTGGTCGGGTCCGAGGGCTGTTTCGCTGATCTGGAGGGCGCGTTTGCACTGGGTGTGGGCGTCGTGGAGCTCGCCCAGGTCTCGGAGCACGCGGCCGAGGTTGCTGCGTCGGATGCCGATGTCGGGGTGGTCGGGTCCGAGGGCTGTTTCGCTGATCTGCAGGGCGTGTTCGAGTTGGGTGCGGGCGCCCCTCAGGTCGCCCAGGTCTCGGAGCACGTTGCCGAGGTTGCTGCGCCGGGTGCCGATGTCGGGGTGGTCGGGTCCGAGGGCGGTTTCGCTGATCTGGAGGGCTTTTTCGAGTTGGGTGCGGGCGTCGTAGAGGTCGCCCAGGCCTCGGAGCACGTCGCCGAGGTTGCTGCGCAAGATGCCGATGTCGGGGTGGTCGGGTCCGAGGGCGGTTTCGCTGATCTGGAGGGCGTTCTCGAGTTGGGTGCGGGCGCCCCTCAGGTCGCCCAGGTCTCGGAGTACGTCGCCGAGGTTGCTGCGCAAGATGCCGATGGTGGGGTGGTCGGGGCCGAGAGCAGCCTCGGTCACCGCCACGGCGTCCTGGGCCAGCGGGAGCGCTTGGCGGTACTGGCCTCGCTCGCGCAGGTAGGTCGACGCGCGACCGAGCAGCCACCCGGATTGCTCGCCGCTCACGTCGAGTCGTTGTGCGTGCTCGCACACCGCGAGCAGGTGCGGCAGCAGTTGCTCGCAGTCGGGCCAGCGCGCGACCTCCTCGCTGTCGTCGGGGAACGCGTGACGAAGCAACGCGACCGCAGTCTGAGCCCACGTCCGCTCAGCGGCGGGATCAAGGCGGGCCCGAACCACGGCTGCGACCAACCGATGCACCCCCACCGACCCCGGCGTGAGCGCCGCCAGGGAGTAGCGACCCACCGCAGCCAGGGTGGCGGAGTAGACCAACGGATCGGCCACCGCGGCGGCCAGCGGTTCCGGCAACAGCTCTGGATGGGTGGCGGGCAGGGCACGGGGGATCTCGGGGCCCAGGAACGCGCACAGGGCCATCAACGCCTCCGCCGCTGGCGCCTCCGCGCGGACCCGGTCCAGCGATACTGACCAGACCGTGGCCACCCGCCGTCGGTCCGCCTCCTGCCGATCCACCGCGACAACGTCGGAGGTCCCGAGACCGAACAGCTCCCGCGTACGATCACGGACCAGCGCGAGGTACTCGGGCAGACCGAGACCGGTCTGCTCCAGGTAGGCGGCGGCCTCCTCCAACGCCAGCGGCAGGTCTCCCAGCAGCTCGGCCAGCTCGTCGGTTCGGTCGGGGTCGGTGAGGTGGGCGCGATCGGTCAGGTACTGCACCGACTCGGCCCGGTCGAGCACGTCGAGGCGTTCGGGGTCGGCGTGCTGTCCCCACGCCGGCCAGCGGGAGGTCACCAGCACGCTGCCCGCCCCACCCGGTGGCAGCAGGCCGTCGAGCCCATCAGGGTGTTCGGCATTGTCATAGACCAGCAGCCACCGCCCCCGACCACGCAGCAACGCGAACAGCGCGGCGACCGTCGCGGCCTGGTCCGACGACGCAGGCACTCCGAGGTGTCCGGCCAGGTCGGTCAGGGCGGTGATGATGGTGGTGGGTTGTTCGGCGGGGATCCACCAGATGATGTCGTAATCGCTGGCGAACCGGTGCCCGAACTCGACCGCGAGCGCGGTCTTGCCGACCCCACCCAGCCCGTGCACGGCCACCGCCGTCACCCCTGCCTCCGCAACGCGGCTGTGCAGGCGGGTGAGGGCGGTGTCGCGACCGGTGAAGGCACGGTTGCGGGCGGGCTGATTGCTCACCATCGGCCCGGCCCCCGGGAACCGACCCAGCGGCCTCGTCGTCCCGGCCACCGGTGCTGCGGCGCCTGGAAAGGGTGCGGCGATCGGGCGGGGCGGGGTGCGGTCGACCCCGGCCAGCAACCGTGCCCGCGCGGAGTCTTCGTCGAGGTCGATCAGATCGACATACACCCGGGTCGCCAGCACCCCCGGCGGCTGGCACGGCTGCACCCGCACCAGAACTAGCAGACCCCTCTCCCCGGACGGATCCGCCTTGAAGGCCGTCCGCCACTCCAACTCCCCGAACTCCGAGGCACAGTAGGCCGGGGACAGCACCGCGATCGTCCGCGCCGAGCTGGCCATCGCGTGGTGCATCTCGTGCACGAAGTCGTGACCCGGCCGGAAGTCCAGGGCTTGGAGGACGGTGGTGTAGCCGGCGCGTTCCAGCTCGACCGCGATCCAGCAGGCCCAGGCCTTGTTGACCTCGGTGTAGCTGATGAAGAAGTCCTGCCCCGAACCTTCACTCACCACCCACCACGACCTCCACCCGCAGCTCGCACGACAACCACCACCTCCCGGGACCGCGTCAGCGGGTTGCGCCCCTGCCCTCGGTTCGTTCGCACAGAAGCTGACGTTACTGTCTAGCACGATCACACTCGAACTCAGCCAGGCGCGCGGCCCGTCTCGGAGCCCATGCCGCTTCCCGACACCGAAGCAGTGCTCTCCGTCGCGGTCACAGATGTCGTGAGCCATCTCTTTGATGTGCTCACGGAGGTGGCCGTCGGAGCGTGAAATGGCCCGGTTGACCGTCCCTGCGGAGACGTCGCGCAGCGCTACTACCTCCGTCGACGTTGGCAGTAGCGTCCCGGGTGCGAGCGTTCCGGACTCGATCTGCCCTTTGTAGGTCTGCCGCGACAACCTCGTACGGATGTCGCGGCGGTCGGCGAGTCGGATCGGGCTTGGTGTTTGGCTTCAAGGGGGTGGGTGCACCACAGCTTGAACTGGGACCATCGTGAGGGCTCACATCGAGCTATACGGGCAGACCAGAGGGCGGCTGCCCGATGCGCGGAGCCAGCTTACGGCGCTCACCCCAGGTCAAGCCGTGGTGCACCCGCGGTCTGACTTCAAGCACTATTTCAAATCCGAAGCACACTTCGGCGTCAGTCTTGAAACTCTCATAACCACCCAACAGTCGTGCAACGCTCTCACGCCTGCATCCGCTCCTCCATAAAACCCTTCGCCCGCTCCAGAAACTCCGCCACTGCCGGAACATCCGCGTCCGGCGTCAGCAGGCGGCAAAGTTCATGTATGCGCCCGACGCTGAGGTGAGACTCGAGGCTCTCGGCCAGCTGGATCGCCGTCAATCCGTGGCCGGCTGCGGCGTCTAGATCGCGCTGCTTGCCCGGCTGGGCTCTGGCCTCGCTGAGGTAGGTCAAGTGGAGCTGGCGGTCACGAACAAAGGATTCGTCAAACACGGAGATACCTTCATCAAGCATGACTGCCGCTTGATCCGGCAGGCCTAGTCGCAAGAGACACTGTCCGGCGCCAGCAGTAATATCGGCCGGGTTCACCCAATACAGCCACGCTGGGTCGTTGCCCTGTTCAAAGAGGCTTATTCACGGGCGAGAAGTAGATCATGCTCCACCACGTCTGAGCTGCGGTGATGCTGAACCGTACGCGCGTCCTGAATAAGCCTCAAACTTCTCGGCCTGTCTGCGGGCTCGCGAGATTGCGGCGTTACAGGACGAAGTATCTTCTAATACCGCAAACGCATATGATTGCCAATTGTACAATTGGGCTAAAAGTCGTGGTGTCTGCGCGCCTCGCGTACCTGCCACGGCGGTCTCTATCAGGGTCACGGCTTCGGCAGGCCGGTTCTGACGTGCACTTTGCTCGGCCATCGAACCGAGGATGAATCCGCCAAGAGCGCGATCATCAGCGCTGTGCGCCGCCCGCAAAGCGGCGATGTAGTACCGCTGCGCCAGCCCGTATAGCCCCGCGTCGTACGCGGCCCATCCAGCAAGCTGCCCCAATTCGGCAAGGATACTATAGAGCATCTTGCCTATCGGCTCATCATAGGACGCGCGATCAAGCAATCCGGCAACCCACTCGAACTGTTGCTCAGCCATCGCAAGCACGCTGCCGCCCCCGCCAACATCATCCATCTTGCGCAGCTCGGCGACCATAGCGCTGAGTCTGGTGACCAGCCCACCCGACACCCGGTGTCCAGCCAGCCCAGAGAGAAGCGGTTCTGGCTCGTGCACCAGCCACTGGTGTGCCGGAGCGGTCAGCACCGTCCCGGTTAAGAGCACGAATTTTCGACGCTTCACGCGGCTACCACCACCTAGCACAACGGCTGCCTCGAGGGTACCCCGCGAGCTCCATGGTGAAACGAGCACCAGATCGTGCTCGGGGTCAGTGGTGGGCTCAATCGCGGCCGTACCGTTCGGCACACCGATGGACGATAGCCCGGCGGGCAGCTCCAACGTGCCAGCCGAGGCAGGCACTACCAGCTGGCCTGTGTCCCCTAGCAGCCGGAACCACAGTAACTCTGCCGGTATCCGTAGTGTCCGCGCCCAGTAGGCAAGGGTGTCCAGGTTGCGGATCGGCGAGCCGTTCTCGATCCGGCTCACTTGGGGCTGGGTCAGGCCGATCCACTGGCCGAGCAGCCGTTGGGAGATACCGTGTAGTCCGTAGGTTGGTTGGTGGTACGGATGCACCCGGTAGGCGCTGGCGATCCGTCCCATGTGCTGGGCGGCGAAGCCGTCGCGCAGCTGCTCGTTCTGCCAGAACTCAGGCGGCACCTCGGGCGGTGCGATGAACCGGTCACGGGAGGCGCGGGCGCAGGGAGCGCACTGGACGCCGGGGTTGTCGGCGGCCAACTGCGTGCCGCAACGGCAATGCCACTGTTTGGCTGACGACGATCCCATCATATGACTCCTGTCTCTATCTGGATACGTCTGGGCGGTGTGACGGAGAGGTGTCCCGGATTGAGATGGATGGTATGGCCTATGGAGCGTGGGCTCGTCGGAAGGATGGCCTTATCTTGGGTGGGGCATGGTGTATGAGGCTGATGCGTGATGTGCATGGCTGATGCGGTAGGGTATATTTCCAATACGGGGTTGATCATCTACTAGAGCGCGTCCGCCCGTTTGAGTAATTTTCTGCACCCGGAGCCGAGATGGAGGAGCAACCTCGGCAAGATTGCGGGCGAAGTCTGTCGAGTTGGTCTCACGCTCACTCTCCCTGAGCGATAAGACGCTCGACACGGCCGACGGACGGTCTGTCGAACGCACTTGTGCTGTCAAAATCATTCACTCCGATCCCGGATGCCGTTCCATACGAACACGACTGGCGACGGAAGCTTTAGCGGATGATGGCGTGGCTGCGGCTGCGGGTGTGGGTGTGGGTGTGGGTGTGGGTGTGGGTGTGGGTTCGGCGCCAGTGTTATCGGGGACGACATCCAGCGCGCCGAGGACGAGGAGCTTGGCCGGAGCCGTATGTGAGGAGTCAGAGGGAGCGGAGATGGACGAAGGGGTGGTAGCTGATTCGCGGAATAGGTACCATGCTTGATCTCAGACGGTGGTCGGTGGTTGTAGCGCATGACACCAAGCGGCATATCGCCGTATGTGCAGTATTGTATGGATGTTCACCACTTGACTTCATGGTGTCAAAGAGGAGATGGACCGGTTGACCCGGGAGATGGCCGAGGCCGAGCGGCTGGCCCGCGACGCTGAGCTGACCATCGAGCAGCTGGAGACAACCTTGCAGCAAGCGCTGACCGTCGCCAGCACCTGCCACCAGCACTACCAGCCCGCACCGCCGCACGTGCGGCGGCAGATCAACCAAGGCTTCCTCACCAAGCTGCTGATCGACCAAGACGGCAGCGTGGAACGGGCCGAACTGACGGAGCCGTTCGCCGCGCTGCTGACACCGGACTGGCAGGCGACGACGCGGGACGCCCAGGGCGTTCCGGACGCGCTCGACAGCATCCAGGCAACGGAGACACACCGGCCACCACGCACCGTGACGCCAGCGGCGACCAGGGCGCGTGGGACGGACGTCCGACAACGGTGCTGGTCAGAACGTTTGGGAGTGATCGCAAAACCCACGGCGACACGATCGCCGTGGGTTCGAAAGAGACGGGTTTGGTGCCCCCGGCAGGATTCGAACCTGCGACGCACGGTTTAGGAATGACAACTGCACACCGGTCCCAGGAACGCCCCTGGCCTGCGGGAAGGGTGGAGTGCCGTCCGGCGGGTTCTCCGGCGCGGGCACGATACGGGCACGCTGGACACGTGCTGTACGCGGGGGCACCCGACCGTACGGGACTCACCACGGCAGGTCGTCGCCCGTCACGAGCCCCCGTTCCGCCAGGGTCCGTTTCACTGACTCCCGGCGCCCCGCGTCCCTCGCCAAGGCGAAAACAGCCCGCTCGACCCCAGTACGAAGCTCGGGGACTAGCGCGAGGAACCAATCAAGCGCTGCCAGCTGGGTATAGATCGCTGCCTGAGACGTCGCCCTCACCGGAGCCCCGTCACGCAAGGAGCGTAGCGCGCCCCATCGTCCTCGGTAGAGGTCGAAGGACGGTAGCGTCGAACCCGCCCCGGTGAGTACCGCGGTGGCTACGGTCGGCGCGACGGTGACTCGCGTGTAGTTGGGCTCGGTGTTGTCCATGCGCCGCATCTGGTCAGGGTCGAGCCACAAGACATGAAGCAGAGCCTGCTCATCGCCCTTGGCCCGGACAGGGATGAATGGAACGTATCCCGGCTTACTGATGTGGGCAGAATGCGCTACCTCAAGGTTCGCGACGAACGCGCGTGTAATTGGGACGACGGTGGCGAGATCTAGTGTTCGATACTTGTAGGCCAACTGGGCCGGCGCCGCATTCGAACCGACGGCAACGACCGGCAACCGCCCGGCCATGGGTGTGGCTTGCAGCGCCGTCAAAACTCTATCGAGGCCGATCGTCCCGGTTAGCGCCAGGGGGCCGCCATCGGCCTGGACGGACCACTCACGCACTGGGGAGCCAGGTTCGGCAGCGAGCCCGTATATCCAGGAGTCGACGAAGACGACACTCTCCTCGACCAACCTACCTGGATATGCAGTCGGGTGTTCACTCGGATTTTGATCGAGGCCGAGGTCGCGAAGGTGTGGCACTAACCTGCCTCGACTTCGTATACGAGCACGTTCCGGTCACCCGGGGCGATGGTGACCATCACGCGGAGCGGCGTACCGTCAGCCTCATAGCCGGTGCGAGTTACCTCGGCTACCGGGGTACCGGTAGGTAGGCCGAGACGGGCGGCCTCCTGGACGGTCGGCATTCGTATCCCAATCTCGTCGGCGAACCTGGCCTGAATGTGACCTAGCGAGGCGAGCACGCCACCGGGCGCGGAGACTGATCGAGGCTCGGCGAGGGGCGTGCCGCGTGCGATCTGCTCAGGAAAGTAGCTGTCTGCAAGCTGGTAGGGCTGTCCATCTGCATACCGGACTCGGCGGCGGACGACCACGAAGCCGGACGAAGGGTCCATCCGTAGCCGCTCGGCGACTCTCGCGGGCGGTACGACGATGCCAACGTCGATGACCTCGGAGGGCTCCCGGCCCTGGCTCTTAACCTCGGCGGCCCAGGCATCCACCGAGCCGGCCGAGTCGGCACGGGCCGGACCCTCGAAGGTCGAGAGCGACCACCGTAGCGGCGCGTAGGACCGGATAAACCGACCACGTCCTTGGCCGCTCGTGATCAATCCCTCTTGGGCTAGGAGTTCGAGGGCTTTCCGTACCGTGTCGCGGCTGACGCCGTGCTGGCTGCGTAGCTGAGCTTCGGACGGGAGGGGTTCTCGCGCGTCGAAGTCGCCAGCGAGGATCGCGGAGCGCATCCGCTCCGCCACCTGCTCATACAACGGCCTGCCGTCGGTGCCACTGCTGATCGCCATCGAGTCTGTCCCCTTCGGAGGTCGTACGGACAAGGCTACCCAGGGGGTTGACAGCGATCGCACGCCATGCGAGCTTGTACGTGCAAGACGTACCAAGGCACTTAGGCGGACATGGAGGCCTGTGATGGGTTGGTTGAGCGATCCGGCGGCGCAGGCCGTGGCCGGTGCCGGGCCGGTGTGTCCGCGTCCGGTGCGGGAGGCCGGGGCGGTGGGGATGGTGGCGCCGGCCCGGATTCGGGTGCATCACCGCAACATCCGCCGGGACCTGGGTGATCTGTCCGGGCTGGTGGAGTCGGTGCGTCGGGATGGTGTGCGGGCCGAGACCATGACCGTCCTCGACGAGCACCGTCCGAGCGGCCCGGCCGGCGCCGGGATCGGGGCCCCCGGCGTGGACTTTCGGTATCGGGCGGCGTGCCGGTCGGTGGACCCGGAGGTGTTCTTCCCGACCGCGGTCCGCGGTGCGGTGTTCGCGGTGCAGGTGGCGGCGGCGAAGGCGGTGTGCGCGGGCTGCCCGGTCCAGGCGGAGTGTCTGACG
>JBBSQN010000005.1:0-81748 GCA_038257875.1 Mycobacteriales bacterium | reverse complement strand
TGGCGGCCCGTTTACGTGAGGTTGGTTATGGCAAGCCGGATTCTTGCAGCAAACGGGCCGCCGCCCGTGGCGACACGCCGAGCGGGGACATACACTTTCGGGTGTAAATAGTCACAAGGCTGGCTGAATAACCCTCAAGGTAGTGCGCACGCAGACCTCGCTCAATGGTGCGAAGTCGGCGTTCGGATAGAAGTCCACCCAGACCGAGCCGATCCGGGACGCTTGCGCCGTGCCACGCGCGTTGTACGGAGAACCGTCGGCCAGGGTGCCGAAGGCCTCGACCTCGACCCCGGCCGGGATCGACTTTAAGGTTCCCCACGACGCGGAATTCAAGGACCCCTTGATTTGGTCGACGTGCATGGCGGTGCCGTAAAGGTCGATGCAGGTCTCGTTCTGGTCCCCGTCGCCGTAGCCGGTGGTGCACCCGACGGTGGGGATGGATGCCTCGGCGGTGCCGGTGGTGACGAGCGCGATCAACAGGGCGGCGGTGGTGCTGGCCGTTGCGGCCAGGAAGCGTGTTTTCCTCATGGCGCAGAGCAGAACACGTTGTCTCGGGAGAGGTCCCGAAACGCGGCGAAGCACCGCGCGGATGATCACGAACGGCTCGTCGGGCGTCCAGGGCTCCGGCAAGGTCGCGGTGAGTGGGGGTCTGGCCAGCTGATCGTCACGTTCGACCTTCCTGACGTGTTGGCGCTCGACAGGTACCTACCTGTCGTAGGTAGCCTTCCCCGTGCGACAGGTCGGACAGGCGCGCGAGCCGGCTGAGACACTCCTTGCGGAGCCCCTGCCGTCGGTTGCACGTTCAGACCATCGACGCCGTCTCACCGATGCCCTCGTCGGCTGTGGTCTTGCCTTGGGGTGGGCAACCTCGGTCACTGGGACGACTCACCCGATCTGCCGATGCTGTCCGGAAGCATCGCCGTCTGGCGACGAGCCGACGACACCCTGACCCTCAACCTCGTCGCGGACGTCCACCACCGCGTACCGGCAGAGCACGCCGCGGCGCTCCGGCACGCGATCCTCGCCGCTCTCCGCGACCGTGCCACCGACCCGGGACGATACCCCGAACCACCGTGGCCGACGATAGGGCCACCGGCGAGCATCACTGCACCGACCACTGGTTCGCCCCCTGCTGAGGCGGGTCATCGGCCCTTGCGGTGAGCGGACGCTCAAGCTGACCGGCCGGGGCGTGGATCCGGCGGGTCTCGGCGGCTCCGACCTGCGTGCATCGACACTGCTCAACAAACATGGCGATCTCGATGCCTTCAGAGTATGTTGAATCATAGCTCACGGCTCCACCCACGAGCCCGGACTGCATGAGGAGCGGCTATGAGCACGACGACCCGCGACGCGCCGATGGGCGAGCCGGTCACGATCGGCAGCCCGGAGTTCTTCGCCGACCCGCACCGGTTCTACGACCGGCTGCGCCGGGAGGCCCCGGTCCACCGCGGGCGGATGCCCTACCTCGGCGACCAGGACGTCTACCTCCTGGCCCGTTACGACGACTGCGTGGCGCTCACCACCGACCGCAGGTTCCGGCGCATCGTCGAGGGCGCGCCCCCGCTGCCGCTGCCGGCTTCGCTCCGGCTACTGGCGAGCGACAACATGATCATGAAGGACGACCCGGAGCACAAGCGGCTGCGCCGCCTGGTCAGCAGGCCGTTCACGCCGAAGGCGATCTCCCTGCTCGCCGACCGCGTCGAGGAGGTGACCGGCGAGCTGCTCGACGGGTTCACCGCCGGACAGGAGATCGACCTCAAGAGCGCCTACTCCCTCCCCATCCCGGTCACGGTGATCAGCGAGATGGTCGGCGTACCGGAAGCCGACCGGGGCCGGTTCCACGACGGGATGCAACTGCTGGTCGAGGGCATGGCCAAGTACGGGATCGAGGAAGCCGCCGCCCAGATGGAGGACCTGGTCGAGTTCGTGCGCGGAATGATCGAGCGGCGTCGCGCGGACCCCGGCGAGGACATCCTGACCGGGCTGATCCAGCCCGCCGAGGACGGCGACGCGCTCACCGACACCGAGATCGTCGCGATGGTGTTCCTGCTCGTCGTCGCCGGCTACGAGACCACCTACAACCTGATCACCAACGGCGTCGCCACCCTGCTGACCCACCCCGATCAGCTCGACCTGCTCCGGCGACGCCCCGAGCTGATCGACTCCGCTGTCGAGGAGATCCTGCGCTACACCGGCACCATCGGGGGCACCAAGCCCAACTTCGCTGGCGAGGACGTGGAGCTGCGCGGAGTGCACATCCCGCTTGGGTCCATGGTCATTCCACTGCTGGCCTCGGCCAACCGCGACCCCGCCGTGTTCGACCGGCCCGACGAGTTCGACGTCACCCGCACACCCAACCCGCACATCGCCTTCAGCAAAGGCGCCCACTTCTGTCTCGGCGCCAACCTGGCCCGGATGGAGACCCGCGTCGCGATCACGAACCTGATCACCCGCTTCCCCAACCTGCGCCTCGCCGTCGAACCCGCGGACCTACAGGTCTTGCCCGTCCCGTTCTGGACCCGCCTGGCCAGCCTCCCCGTGGTGCTCGGCTGAACCGCCAGGCGGATCAGGCCGGGTGGTCTGAGGGCAGAGTGCTGGCACATCACGCTATGTGACACCGCCGGACAACAGCCCGCGGACATGACCGTCGTCTTCGACGCCGTGGTCAGACGTCACGCCGATTCCGCCGGTTGCTTGGGCGTTTGATCGCAGGGGTGGGAGGGGGCCGAAGGACTCCGCGGGGAGGCGGGTGAGCAGACCGTCCTCGACGACGTTCCAGCCGAGCCAGCGCCACGCTCCCGCGCTGGCCCCGACGAGCTGGTCCGAAGCGGCGTCGAACACCGCGAGCTCACCCCTCGGCAGGGTGACGATCGTGAATCCGGCGGGCACCCCGCTGGTGGCGTCCCAGACCCGCGAGGTGCCGCCGCCGTCGCCGGTGAGCAGGCGGCTGCCGTCCGAGGACCAGGCCACCGACCACACCGGGCTGGTGTGGCCGGTGAGGTGGTGGAGGGGCTGTGCGGTGGTGGCGTCCCAGATCCGCGTGATGCCGTCGGTGCCGCCGGTGAGTAGGCGGGTGCTGTCGGGGGACCAGGCCACCGACCTCACCGGGCTGGTGTGGTCGGTGAGGTGGTGGAGGGGTTCGGCGGTGGTGGCGTCCCAGATCCGTGCGCCGTCGTCGGCACCGGTGAGTAGGTGGGTGCCGTCGGGGGACCAGGCCACCGACCTCACCGGGCTGGTGTGGTCGGTGAGGTGGTGGAGGGGTTCGGCGGTGGTGGCGTCCCAGATTCGTGCGGTGTTG
This sequence comes from Mycobacteriales bacterium, assembly GCA_038257875.1. Classification (GTDB taxonomy): domain Bacteria; phylum Actinomycetota; class Actinomycetes; order Mycobacteriales; family Pseudonocardiaceae; genus Pseudonocardia. The sequence goes on along the minus strand of JBBSQN010000005.1, from coordinate 78,450 downwards.
TCGTCGCTGCCGGTGAGTAGGCGGGTGCCGTCGGGGGACCAGGCCACCGACCTCACCGCGTCGGTGTGGTCGGTGAGGTGGTGGAGGGGTTCGGCGGTGGTGGCGTCCCAGATCCGTGCGCCGTCGTTGGCACCGGTGAGTAGGTGGGTGCCGTCGGGGGACCAGGCCACCGACCACACCCAGCTGGTGTGGCCGGTGAGGTGGTGGAGGGGTTCGGCGGTGGTGGCGTCCCAGACCCACGCACCGTTGTAGCCGCCGATGAGTAGGCGGGTGCTGTCGGGGGACCAGGCCACCGATAGCACCGCGCCGGTGTGGTCGGTGAGGTGGTGGAGGGGTTCGGCGGTGGTGGCGTCCCACACCCACGCGCCGTCGTTGGCACCGGTGAGTAGGTGGGTGCCGTCCGGGGACCAGGCCACCGACATCACCCCTCCGGCGTGGCCGGTGAAGGGACGCAGTGGCAAGACGCCGTTTGTCGCACGTCGGCCATCCTCCGGTAGCGGGGCGACCAGCAGGCCGTCGGTCGGCACCGGCGCCGGGGTGCACCGCAGGACCTGCGTCCGGTAGGTCTCGGCGAGGGCGATCTCGGTGCCGTCGATCTCGCACTCCCGCAGGACGGTCCCGATCGCCCGCGCGCCGGCGAGCCGCACCGAGGTCAGTCGCAAGCCGTGCAGCTCTGCGGCGGTTAGGTCGGCGCTGCTCAGGTCGGCTCGGGTCAGGTCCACCCGATGCAACGTCGCGCGGCGCAGATCCGCCCCGGCCAGGTCGGCTCCGACCATGGGCAACCAGACGTCGTCGCGGTCTGCCGCACCGATGCGCCATCCATCCAGGCGCGCGCCCGCTAGCCGAACCTCGGTCAGGGACTGGTGGGGATGACCGTGGTCGGCCGCGTGCAGGGCGTAGGCGAGAGCGAGCTCCGAGACCTGCGGTGCGTACTGATGGCGAGTCAGGTCCAGCCCGGCCAGCGCCGCGGACCGGTGCTCGGCCGCCGCCCCAGCGATTGACTGGCCGAGGAAGTCCAGCGTCTCTGGGCTGGGCACTGGCATCGCGAGCGCATCGAGCCCTCGGCTGGCGACGGAGGTGACCTCGCGCAGGGCTCGCAGCAGGTAGCGGGCCAGGAAGTACTCGGCCAGCGACCGGTGGCCGAACGCGAAGGTGTCGTCATCGCGGGCGAGGAAGGTGGCGGTCCGGAAGTCGGCCTTCCACAGGTCGGGCACCCGTTCGCGGTAGTGACGCTCCAGGTCTGGTCGACGGGCGAGGACATCGAGGAGCCATTCGTCGACCTCCGCCGCCTCCCAGGAGTTCCGCCCGGACCGCCACAACCCGGCAGCGATCTCCTCCATCAGCAGGTGCTTGTGCTCGGGGGTCAGGGTGTGCTTGCCGCTGTCGCGCGACAGCCAGCGCTCGACGACCTCGCCGTACAGGTCCACCGAGCGCAGCGTGCGGCCCTCCAGCTTGGCCGTCTCGATGAACTCCACCTGGTCGGCGATCAGCCGCAGCGTCAGTGGGCGGCGCGCGAGGTCGGGCAGGTCGTGTACGGCGGCGACGGTGTCGAGGAACTCGTCTACCCAGCCTGCGTCGCGCTCCAGGTTGGCGGCCAGGTACTCCCGCACCTGCTCGTCGCGGAAGGGGAGCATCAGCAGCGCCAGGTAGTCCTCGCCCCGTAGGCCCTGCCGACTCTCACCCGTGAAGAAGGTGATCTCCTCGCGGATGGTGCGGAAGTACTGGGTGCGGCAGGTGAGCAGCATCCTGGCGCCCGAGCCGTCGCCGACCGCCCGCCACAGTTGCCGGGTGAACAGCTGCTGATCGTGCGGGCTCAGGTGGACGAGCACCTCGTCGAGCCCGTCGAACACCACCACCGCGTCGCCCTGGCCCAGCCGGCTGCGGACGACGTCGGCGGTGAGGCGGTGCCGCGGGAGGCCTGCGGGCCGGTTGGCGTCGAGCATGCTGTCCAGGATGTGGTCGAGCGTCATCGTCTCGGCCAGGCCTGTGATCCGGACGTCGCGCAGGTCGAACAGGATCGGCATCGGGCAGGCGGTGCCGCGGGCGCGCAGGTCGAGCAGCCGCTGGGTGAACAGTTTCGCGGTCGTCGTCTTGCCCATGCCGACGTCGCCGAGCAGCGCACAGAGCCGGGGCGCCCCCGGTCCCTTGGCTGTCGCCCACTCCACCAACCGGGTGACGGCTGGCAGCGGCGGGCCCGTCGCCGCGCCAGGGCGGTCCAACCGGGACTCCCGGAGGCTGGTCTCGGCCGACTCGGCCTCGATCAGGACCGCACTGTCCCCGGTCCGCCTGCTCCGCGCCACGCTCGCCGACCACACCGTGAGGGGGTCGTCCGCCACCCGATCCTTGGTCGTGGTGGGCGGTGGTCGGAGCGCGCACGTGATCTCGTCCACTACGTGGGCGACGTAGCGCCTGCGCTGGGCGGTGTTCGTCAGCTCGTCCCAGGCCTCGTCCCGGCGCCGGATGTCGTGGCGGCGCAACGGGCCGAGGTCCAGCGGTCCGTCCGGCAGGCCGCTCAACGCGAACACGACGACCCGGCCGGGCGAATCCAGCGCCCGTCGACGCTCCGCGGTGTCCACGAGGTACGCGGGGCTCAGCAGCACCAGCCGGACGTCGGCCCGCGCGCAGAGCCGGTCGCGCGCCTCCTCGGGATCCTCGCCCAGCCCGACCGCGCCGGGATCGGCCACCTCCCAGGACCGCTCGGAATCCGGCGCGAGGGCGTCGCGCAGCTGCCGCAGCAGCATGTCCACCTTGTTGCGAGCCGCCGCGTCGGTCGTCGGGGCAACGCTGACGTACACCCGCGTTCGACGGGACAGCCCGAGCTCCGCGACCTCCGGGGCCACCGGATGATCGATCCCTGTCCGCCCGGCCGCTTCGCCGGTGAACGAGGCGATGCCCTCGTCGATGAGATCGCCACCGGTGAACCAGCCGTGACGCTGGTCGGGGGGCACCTTGCGGGAGTCCAGCTCGAGCTGGAGCTCGACGCCCGCCTCGGTCGCGGCCCGGTTAACCCGTTTGCGGAAGTCCTGGAAGGCGTCCTGGCTGCGGGCATCGTCGCCCGCCGGGAACTCGGCGGCCTCCAGCGCGTCCCGGAGCAGGAACTGGCCGTTGTCGGCCACCGTGTCGAGGATGGCTGCCAGCCGGGCCGACTGCAGCGCGGTCAGCGACGACGACCGGGCCTGCAGCACGGCCAGATGCTGGGCGATCTCATCGCGGAGCAGTCGGGCCCTCACAGCGCGACGTACCCGTTCTGCGAGAGGGCGCGCCGCCGGACCGCGGCCGCCAAGTCATTGGCGAAGCGGGTGCGCCGGGCACCGGACAGTTCGGAGAAGCTCCGGTCATCGCGGGTGAACACGAGCTGGCGTTCGATGCCGCCCAGGTCGTGCTCCGGCCTGAACGCCGGCAGCGGGCTCAGCGCAACCGGCAACGACCCCTTGTCGGGGCGTAGACCCGCGAACCGCGGCAGCTCGTGCTTCTTGATGAAGGGTCGGCCGAAGTAGCGAGTGCTGAGCAGGAGCAAGCCGTAGTCGGCCTCGTTCAGCCGGTCGAGGATGCCCGTGGTCAGCTCCTCGCCGCAGGTGAGATGGCTGTCCTCCCACCATTCGACGTCGAGGTCGGTGAAGCACCCGAGGGCTGGGAGCAGGTCGCGCAGCAATGCCTCCTTCAGCGCCTTGTCCTGATGACACCAGCTTACGAAGATCCGCGTACGCAACGCCGCCTCCATCCATCCGGAAGATTCCGGATCGAACCCGGGATCGACTGAGCATGACACATCGCGCCGACCGCTGTCACCGCGGGTGGGCGTCGTACACTGTCATACGTGCCCGAGCGGATCGAGTGGGACGATGACGCGGCCCACCACATCGACCCGGACACGCTGCGCCGAGCCCGCGAGGAGGCTGAGGCGACTCGTGATGAGCCACTGTCGTCGGATGCCACCCGGTCGGCGAGGGCCAAGGTCCTCTCCATCCGGCTCAACCCCGACGAGTTCGACGTCCTCAACCGACACGCCGACCAGCTCGAGCTGCCCGTATCCACGCTCGTCCGCGGTTGGATCCTGAGCCACCTCCAGGCTGGCACCGAGACATCGCCGGCGGCTACGGTCGACCGGATCGCCCGAGAGGTCGAGCAGCTCCGTCGGCAGCTCGTCACCATTCCGTCCCAGACCGCCGACCGGGCTGACGTCCCGAACATTCGAGATCGTTAGGGGACCAGAGGCGTGGCACTCGTTCTCGGACCGGTTCTGCGTCACGTCGGCGAGACCACCGCCTCGATCTGGGTGCAGACCGACCGTCGAGCCACGGTCACGGTGCTCGGCTGTGTCGCGCGCACGTTCGAGGTGTCCGGCCACCACTACGCGCTCGTCCCGGTCACCGGTCTCGAACCGGACAGCCGCACCCCATACCAGGTCGAGATCGACGGGGAACGGGCGTGGCCACCGGCGGTCACCCCTTTCCCGCCCAGCCTGATCCGCACCCGCGGCCCGCAGTCCGACGCCCGGAACCGGATCATCTTCGGGTCCTGCCGGTATCCGAAGGTCGCCGATCCGAAGCTGGCCGCAGCGATCGGCATCGACGCGCTCGACGCCTATGCCGCCCGCATGACGCACCGTCCGCCCCAGGAGTGGCCCGACGCGCTGCTGTTGCTCGGCGACCAGGTCTACGCCGACGAGCTGACCCCGCAGACCCGCCGCCGCATCGCTGGCAACCGCGACCGTCACCCGGGCTGGCCTGACGACGAGATCGTGAGTTACAGCGAGTACGTCGGCCTGTACACGGACTCCTGGTCGGACCCGGAGATCCGCTGGCTGTTCTCCACCGTGCCCACGGCGATGATCTTCGACGACCACGACGTCCGCGACGACTGGAACACCTCCGCGGTGTGGCGGGCCGAGATGGCGGCGACGCCGTGGTGGCGCGACCGGATCCGCTCGGGGCTCGCGTCCTACTGGGTCTACCAGCATCTCGGCAACCTCACGCCGGACGACCTCGCTGCCGACCCGGACTACCGCACGGTGCTCGAACACGGTGGCGACACCTGGCCGTTGCTGGCCGAGCTCGCCGACCGCGCCGATGCCGCGGCCGACGGGGGCAAGGGCGTGCGGTTCAGCTTCCGCTGGGACCTCGGCCGCAGCCGGTTGCTGATGATCGACTCACGCGCTGGCCGGCTCCTCGCCGACGGCCGGCGCCAGATGCTGGGCGACGCCGAGTTCGCCTGGCTCTCCGAGCAGGTGGACGCGCCCGGTCGGGTGGACCACCTCGTGCTCGGCACGTCGGTCCCGTGGTTGCTGCCGCACGCGATCGGTGACATCGAGACGGTCAACGAGATCGCCGCGGCCCGACCCGGCTGGCGGGGACGGCTCGGGGAGAAGCTCCGGCAGGCCGCCGACCTCGAGCACTGGTCGGCGTTCCGGTCGTCCTTCGACCGGCTCACCGCGATGATCGGCCGGGCGGCCGCCGGCGGGCCCGCCACCGTCAGCGTCCTGTCCGGGGACGTCCACCACAGCTACGCCGCCCGCGCCGACCTGCTGGGCAGGGCGGACGGGCACGCAGCAGTGCACCAGCTCACCTGCTCGCCGGTGCACAACAGGATGGAGTGGTACATCACGCCGGGATTCCGGATGAGCTGGTCACGGGGTGCTCGCCGGCTCGGCGAGAAGTGGGCGTCACGGGCCGGGGCGCCACCCAAGCCGGTGTCCTGGGAGCGGATGGCGGGCCCGCTGTTCGGCAACACGATCGCCACCCTCGACATCGACGGCCGCCAAGCCGAGGTGCTCTTCGAACAACCCCGCTCGGCAGCGTCCCTGTACGAGCGCGCCCGCCTGAAGCTGACCTCATGAACGAACGACCGGAACGGCGCACCGCCGTCCCGGTGCCCCACGCGGCGTCGCGGCTCACGTCGCCCGCGCACGGCGGCGGCGCTCGCCCAGGGCGCCCAGCAGCAGCCCGGCGACCACGAACAGCGCGTTGACCGGCACCTCCCACCCGGCCAGCGCATCGACGTGGTTGACCACGTACCAGCTCGCGTCGCCGTCGAGCCAGTGGTTGAGCAGGCCGCCCACCCCCTGCACGAGCAGCACGAGTCCGACGATCTCCAACATCCTCATCCCCTCAGGCATCGACGCGCTCCGGAGCCCGCGGCGGCGCGACCGTCGTCCACACCGGCCAGCCGACGAGCCAGATCGCCACGGCGATGCTGATCCGGCTGCCCCAGCTCCACATCGGGTCGCCGAACCAGTCCAGCGGAGCCGGGACGCCGGTGCCCGCGACGGTCGCGGTCACGAGCAGTACCCCCACGGTGACCGCCCAGCCCAGTGCAGCTTTGCCCCACTCCCGCCACTCGTGCGCGACCTTCGCTGCGCCGTATCGCGGCGGCCGGGGTGGCGGCGGTCCGCCGGCGAAGCGGTGGGCGAACCGCGAGTCCGCCCACCGGACCATCGAATGTCCGAACGCGACGGTGAACCCGAGGTAGACCGCCGCCAGCCCGTGCGAAAGCCCAGGTGGTGACACGCGTGCCACGTCGAGCACCGACGCCGTCACCAGCACGATGTCGACCACCGGCACCGCGAGTAGCAGCACCGTGCTCATCCGGCGTGCCCGCAGCAGGTAGCGGGCGGCCAGCCCCGCGCCGGCCAGCACCCAGAACCCCACCTCGCACGCGCCGATGAGCAGCACGAGCGGGTTCTCGCTCAGGAAGTCCCCCATGGCCGTCGAGCCTGCCGCTTGGCTCGGTCCGCGTCGTCGGCCGTCGGACCGATCTTCGGGAGCGCCGCCGTACATCCTTCGAGGGACGCATTGAGCGCTCCGGCGTGCTGGGATGGCCTGGTGGGCAGGCAGGTCGTACGCGAGTGGCGCCAGGACGTCGTTGTCGCCGCGGGCTGCCTCGGGCTGGGACTCTTCTTCCACGCGGTGGTGCCGGAGGTGCGCATCGGCTGGTGGGACGACCAGCCCGACCCCTCCTTCGCGGTCTCGGCCGCCGTCCTCGCGCTGGCCTGTCTCGGACAGACACAGCGCAGGACCCGGCCGCTGCTGGGAGTGTCCCTCGGCGCGGCTGCCCTCGCCACCGGTCCGTTCCTGGTCGGTGTGACCGGTCTGGGCGTGCTGCTCGCGTTCTTCGACCTGCTCATCTGCGCGGTCGTGTACGGCTCCCGGCGCGGCGGCCGGTTCGTCGCGGGTGCGGCCGGGGCGATCGTGCTGGCCATCGCGGCAGCGAGCGTGTCCGCCGACGGACCCCGCCAGGCGCTGATCAGCCTCGTCAACCTGACGCTGCTGTTCCTCGTGCCGTTGCTGTGGGGTTACGAGGTGCGCCACCACCGCGACGCGGCCGCCACCGAGCGGGAACGCGCCGGGCAGGCGCAGCGCATGGCCGAGCTGGCCCGCGCGGCCGCCGTGGTCGCCGAGCGGGCCCGCATGGCCCGCGACCTGCACGACGTCATCGCCGGGCAGCTCTCGGCCATCGCCCTGCAGTCGGAGGCCGCGCTCACCATGGTCGACGCCGATCCCGCCGTGCTGCGCCGGGTACTGACCTCGGTTCGGGAGAACAGCGTCGCGTCGCTCGCCGAGATGCGCACGATGATCGGCTTGCTCCGCTCACCCGGGCCGGATCCCGACCCGCGCACGGCGCCCGCGACGCTCACCCAGCTCCACGGGCTGCTCGACTCCGCGCGTGCCTCGGGGCTGCGCGTCGACATCACCGACGACCGGGGCGACGCCACGGGGCCGGGCGGTAGCGTCGCCGCCGCCGTCGACCTCGCCGCCTACCGGATCGTCCAGGAGTCGCTGACGAACGCGGCTAAGCACGCCCCTGGCAGCGCCGTGCGGCTCGCGCTGTATGAGGACGACGGCGAGCTCGTCATCGAGGTGGCCAACGACCTCGTCCGCGGCGCGCCCGGTGGTGCGGGCACCGGCACCGGGCTGCTGAGCCTGCGCGAGCGGGCCCACGCCGCCGGGGGCCGGCTCGAAGCCGGGCCGGACGGGGCGGGCTGGCGGGTCCGGGCCGTGCTGCCCCGCGTACCTGCGGGGCCGGCATGACGGTCCGCGTCGTGGTGGCCGACGACCAGGCGGCCATCCGCACCGGTCTGGTAATGATCCTCTCGTCGGCGCCGGATATCGAGGTCGTCGGGGAGGCCGGCGACGGCCTGGTGGCAGCGCGCCTCGCCGCCGAGCTCGCACCCGACCTGGTGCTCATGGACATCCGGATGCCGGGAGTGGACGGCATCGAGGCCACCCGCCAGATCGTCGCGGACCGTCACGCCGAGGTGCTCGTGCTCACCACGTTCGACCTCGACGACTACGTCGATGCAGCGCTGGCCGCCGGGGCTGCGGGGTTCCTGCTCAAGTCGGTGGAGGCACCCCGGCTGCTCGAGGCGGTGCGCGCCGTGGCCCGCGGTGACGGCGTGCTTGCGCCGGAGGTGACCCGACGCGTGCTCGCCCGGCTGGCGGCGCCCCCGCGCCGACCTGCCCGGCCCACCGGGATGGACGAGCTGACACCGCGGGAGCATGACGTCCTCGCCTGCCTGGGCCGGGGGATGTCCAACGCCGAGATCGCCGAAGCGCTCGTCATCACCGAGGCGACGACGAAGACCCACGTCTCCCGGGTGCTCGCCAAGCTCGGGCTGCGCTCACGCGTGCAGGCCGCGATCGCCGCGCAGGACGCCGGCCTCGTCCCCTGAGTCTGTTGCCGCCCACTTCGCACAGGTTGTGGGGTCCTCGCATACCGCCGGACCTGTGCGAGGACCACACAAGGTGTGCGAGGTGGAACTCCGAGCGGGTGGGGTCATCTGGTCCACCGTCGCCACCAGGTTCTGCGGGGACGGCTCCGTGGCGCGGTCAGTTGCCGGCGGCAGTTTGGGCAGACGGGGCCGGGTGGTTCGTACAGTGAGCAGACGATCACGGTGTGGCCGCACATGGCGAGAAAGTGGCCGAACCCGGCCGTGAGGCCGACTTCCAGCGAGGTTTTGGTGACGGCATGGTCGCGGTAGTCGGTGGACGAGATCATCCAGACCCAGCCGGGCAGCTCGGCCGTAGGCGCGCCGGTCACTCGGACACGGTGCGTCGCCACACGACGCGATCGCGACGCCCAGCCCTGACCCGTACCCGGCGAGCAACACCGACCAGCGCGTCACATGTCCGGATGGCGATGGAGCCGGCGAGGGCACGGAGGCGGAGTCGGCGGCGGCAGCGGTGGCACAGCCGGGGCCGGGGGCCACCGGCGTGGGGCAGGTCGATGCCGTTGCCGCACCTGTGGCAGCGGGACCGCACCTTCATCGGGGCAGGGTGTGGTCGAGGCGGTGCTCGTGGGCCGCGGCGTCCAGGGACCCGCGGGCGAGGACCGCGAGACCGTGCAGCCGGCACGGCCAGCGCCGCTCACCGGCTGACCCCGCGATCAGGCAGGTCGTGCAGTAGCCGGTGCCGTCGTCGACGTGCTCGGCGAGCAGCCGCTCGACCAGGCGACGGTATCGGGCGATGGTCTCCGTCAGGGCTTGCGACGGGGGCGGGATGGCCGTCATGCCGGCACCGCGATGATGACTGGGAGGTATCCGATCACAAGGAGAGACGGTAGGACGGCCGCAGCGTACAAAGTCGACAGGCTGTCGACCGTCGCGACTCAGCGGAAGAGACCCATCCGATACGCCAGACCGCGCAGCTCACGGCCACCCGCGTCGCGCCTGGCCCGGGCTAGCAGAGCACTCACGGTCTCGCGGACGTAGAAGTTGGCCCGGACGAGCTGGGGTGCGATGTCCTCGGCTGTGCGCAGCGCGGTGACGGCCTGGTCCCGGGTGGACCGCTCCGCGGCCAGCCCCCGGCCGTAGTCGGCGTGGAACATCGCCCGCCGGCCGGGCCGAGTAATCGCGTCGACGTCAACGCCCCGGGCCAGTTCGCGCACCCGGCCGCCCTCGCCGAGCTCGACGGCGATCGCGATCCGCCACACCCCCACATTGCGAGGGCCGAATTGCAACCCGGCGAAGTCACCGTTGCCGGTGATCTTCGCGACCTCGTGGGCCTGCTCGAGGTGGGCCATCGCATCCTCACGGCGGTACAGCGCCGCGGCGTTCAACGCCGCCGACAGATGCAGCATGCCGTGCACCTGTCCCGCCTCGCCATCGTCGAGAGGGATCGCGTCGGCGGCCCGCTCGGACAGGCTCAACGACCGCTGCCGGGCACCTCCCCCAAGGGTGCCGTGCGCGCGGACGAACTGCGCGAGCCCGATCCACTGCGGGTCGGAGATCGCCTCGGCCGTGGCGTGCAGGTGTCCGGCGACCATCCACGCGAGGTCCTCGCGACCCAAATCCTTGGCGAGGTAGAACGCGGCGTTCAAGACATGGCCGAGCAAGCGGCGCGCCTCGCCGCTGCCAGCAGCCGCGGCGACGTGCAGCTCAGCGATGAGCGAAGGCACGATCTCACCCAGGATGCCGTACTCGCAGGCCCCGGACGCCGCGTCGACGCGTGCCACCTCGGCCCGCAGCTGCTCCAGCGGCCGCGGCCCGAGGTGCGGGATCTCGCCGAGTTCGATGTCACGCAGAACGGCGCGCAGCGGCGAGGCTGCGGCATGCCCGGCTGCCTGCCCCGCATCGACCGGGGCGAACGGTTGGCCGGTCAGTTCGGACGGCGCGATTCGTAGCGCCCCCGCGAGCGCCTCCAGGGTGGACCGGCGTTCCACCGTCCGCTCGTCCCGCTCGAGGAGCGACACGTAGCTCGCGGAGAACCCGGCAAGCTCCGCAGCCTCGCGCTGTGACAGATCGCGCCAGAGCCTGATCTCGCGCAGTCGCTCTCCGAAGGTGCGTTCTTCCATACCCGAGACCAGCCTCCCGGTCCGCGCCCCGGCGTTTGCACGCTCGCGGGGCGATGCTCTCACTGGCTGTCGCGCCACGCTACAACGCGGCACCGACGGACGGTGACCGGGCAACCCTCATGATCATCCATCGGCCTGGTCTTGCAGAGCCCGCCTGGCGACGGTGTAGGGCGCTGGTTACTCTGTGATCTTCGGATGCCCGGTGCTTGCGGCGACGACCCAGACGATCCGACGCTCTGGGTCGGGGCAGTACCAGATACGCCCGCCGGCGGTGACCTCGTACTGCCAGTGGTCGAGCTCGCGACCGCCGACGGTGCGTGTGGCCAGCGAGCCCCGTAGGCGGTGTTGGCGTGCTGGATTCTCGGGGATTGTCGGTCGTTCGGTGAGGATGATCCAGGCTTCCCAGGTGTTGGCGGTCGCGACCTGGCAGAGGTGCTCCCAGCCCTTGGACGCCTCTGAGGTGGCGAAACGGGCTTCCCAGCCTCCCGGGCGGGCTGGCGGAGCGACGCGGTCGCCTCGCTTGCCGGGCATCGTCAGCGCTGGTCCGGGTTCGGCACCGGCCCGAGATCGGCGTCGAGGTCTGCGGAGAGCTGCTCGTGCAGTGTTGGGTCGGCGTGGACGGTGGCGGTGGCCTTCCACTCGGTGATCGTCTGGGTGAGGACCGACCATTGTCCGAGCTCGGCAGAGGTCTGGACGGCGCGGACGAAGTCGGCGACGAACTGGCCGAGGTCGGTTGCGGGGAGCAGGTCAACCCAGGGGAACTCGTTGCGAAGAATCTTGCCTGCGTCGTCGGCCGGTAGGTGCGCGAGGGCGTTGCGCAGGGCCCTCGCGGCGGTGAAGGCGCCTGCGCTCGCGGACTCGGCGCGGTCCTCGCGGGTCAGCAACAGGGGCGCGCCGTCGCGGCGGCGCACCCGTACGTCGCCCGCGTCGGCGAGCGCGGCGACGGACCTGGGGTCGCGCTGCAGCTCGCTCCACTGCACTTCGGTGGTCATCCAGCTATTCTGAACTTTTTCAATGTGCTGTGCAAGTGCGGCTTGCACGACATCAGACACGTTTGCTTCTACCACTCCCTTGCTCGGTGTGAGCGTCAGCCGGTGTTCTTCAGCCCGGCGGCGATGCCGTTGATCGTGAGCAGCAGTGCTCGGTGCAGGTCCGGGTCCGGCTCGGCCACCTGCCGGCGTCGGGTCAACAGCTCGACCTGCAGGTGGTGCAGCGGCTCCAGGTACGTCGCGCGGAGCTCCAGGGTGTGCCGCAGTACCGGGTGTCTCGACAGCAGGCAGGTGGCGTCGAGCAGCTGCAGGACCTCGTGCAGCGTCCGCTCGTGCTCGGCCCTGATGTCGTCGAAGATCGGATGCAGCGCGGGGTCGACCAGCTCGGCGACGTAGAACCCGGCGATCCGCAGGTCGGTCTTGGCCAGGGTCATCTCGACGTTGCCCAGCAGGTTGGAGAAGAAGGCCCACTGCCGCATCTCGTCGAGGGCGGCGCTGTAGCCGGCCTCGCGGGCGGCGCGCAGCCCGCTGCCCAGGCCGTACCAGCCCGGCACCACCATCCGGGTCTGGGTCCAGCCGAACACCCACGGGATCGCGCGCAGGTCCTCCAGCGTGGGGGTGCCGCGACCGGGTCGCCGCGACGGGCGCGAGCCGACGTTGAGCCGGGCCAGCTCGTCCACCGGGGTGGCAGTGGCGAAGAACTCCGGCAGCCCGTCCCGCTCGACCAGAGACCGGTACGCGGCCCGAGCCGCGTCGCTGACCACGCACATCGCCTCGTCCCAGCGGTCGAGGCGGTCCATCGGGACCCGCGAGGACTGGTGTAGCAACGTCGCTTCCAGCACCGCGGTCAGCGCGATCTCGAGGTTGTCGTGCGCCAGCGAGGGCAGCGAGTACTTGTCGGAGATCACCTCGCCCTGCTCGGTCACCTTCATTGTGGCGTCCACCGTGCCGAACGGCGCCGCCATGATCGCCTCGCCGGCGGGGCCGCCACCCCGCCCGACTGACCCGCCCCGGCCGTGGAACAACCGCAGCCGGACCCCGTGTGTCGCCGCCACCTCGCGCAGCTGGCGCTGGGCACGGTGGATCTCCCACTGCGAGGTCGTGATGCCGGCGCCCTTGTTGGAGTCGGAATAGCCGAGCATGACCTCCTGCAGGTCACCCCGGTTGCGCACCTGGCGCCGGTAGCCGGGGTCCGACAGCAGCTCGTCGAGCAGCTCGCCGGCGCGGGAGAGCTCCTCGACGGTCTCGAACAGCGGCACCAGGTCCACCGACGACCGGCAGCTACCGGGTGTCAGGTCGACCATGCCGGCCTCCCTGGCCAGCACGGTGGCCGCGAGCAGGTCGTCCACGCCCTGGCACATCGACACGATGTAGGTGCTTGCTGCGGGTTGGCCGTAGGTGTGCTGGGCGTCGTGCAGCATGTCGAAGGTCGCCAGCACCGCGGCGGCCTCGGCGGGCAGCCCGCCGTGCCGCGCCGCCAGCGGCCGTCCACCGGCCAGCTCGCGCGACAGCAGCGCGGTGCGTTGGGCCCGGTCCAGCTCCGCGTACGGCCGATCGAGCTCGCCGAGCCGCTCGTACAGCACGTGCAGCGCGGCGTGGTGGGCGTCGCTGTGCTCGCGGACGTCGAGTGCGGCCAGGTGCAGGCCGAGTGCCCGGGCCGTGCGCAGGGCGGTGGCCAGGGTGCCCTCGGCGATCGGATCGCCGAGATGCCCGCGTAACGAGCGGTCGATCACCTCGAGATCGGCGAGGTAGCGGTCGGCGCCCAGGTAGTCGCGGCCATCGCGGTGTGGCAGGCCGTCGCGCAGCCGCTCCCGGGTGTACTCCAGACGCGCGAGGATGTAGGAGCACTTGAGCCGGTAGGGCTCGTGCTCGTTGAGCCGAAAATAGCGGTCGTGGATCTCGGGGAGCACCCGGCGGTCGCGGGCCAGTGAGGTACGCAGCTCCTCGGACACCCCGACCACGCGGGTGGACACGCTCAGCTCGGACACCAGCGCCGCGCACAGCTCGAGGTGGATCCGCAGGGCGCGGTCGGCGTAGAGCGCCAGCACCTCCCGGGTGACCTCCGGGGTCACGTTGGGGTTGCCGTCGCGGTCGCCGCCGACCCAGCAGCCCAGCACCAGCGGCCGGGCGTCGCGCGGAACCTCGAAACCGGCGGCGCGGGCCTCGGACTCGAACTCGGCGACGAGGTCCGGTACGGCGTGCGCGCCGAGCTGTTCGAGGTACCAGCCGATGGCCCGGGCCTCGTCGGCCACGGTCGGCTGGCCGGGCCGGATCTCGTCGGTCTGCCACAGCACCTCGACGAGCGCCGCGAGCTGCGCGTCCGCTGCGCCGCGGCCGAGCGCGTCGGCCACCCGACGCAGGATCGCCAGCACCGACTGCCGCGACGACTCCGTGGGGTGCGCGGTGAACACCGGGCGCAGCTCGACGCGGGCCAGCACCGCGTGCACCTCGTCGCGGTCGACCTCGGTCGCGAGCCGCCGCATCAGCCGCCGCAGGGGTCCGCCGCCGTCCGGGCGCCGCAGGGTGCGCAGCTCTCGGGAACGGTGCAGCTGCTCGGCCACGTTCGCCAGCTGGAAGTACTGCGAGAAGGCCCGGGTGAGCGCGACCGCGGTGCCGGTGTCGAGCCCGGACAGCAGCGTGGTGATCTGCGTGTGACCCGTCTGCGACGCTTGGCGCGAGAGCCGCCGCACGTTCTCCACCAGCTCCAGCAACTCCTGGCCGCTGTGGCGGGCGAGGGTGGCGCCGAGCATCGTGGAGAGCCTGCGAATGTCGACGCGCAGCGCGTCGTGCTCGGACTCCGAGACGACCCCGGCGTGCGCGGCGACCGAGTCGGGGGCGAGCAGTTCCGTTCCGGGAGCGGACACGGCGACCTCCGATGCTGGTGGACCGCTCGCGTCGATGAGAACGGGGGACGAGTGCATCGTCCCCTACGGGACGGTCCGGGACAATCGAGCTAAATCGGCGGCGAGCACTCGGAGGACGTGATATACAGTGCCCCTTCTTTACCCTCGGAGGCACGGATGTTCGCCATCATCGCCGCAGTACTGTTCCTTCTCGCGCTGATCGTCCAGCTCGTTGGGTTGGATCTGGGGGTGGTCACCGATACGGTGCTCGTCACCGCTGGCTTGCTGTGCGTCGCGCTGCATCTGACGGGGGTGGGAGCGCGCGTCGGCGCCCTGAGCCGCCGCTGACCGGGCGGGTTGCGCGGACGGCCTCACACGAGCGGGCTTGCCGCCAAAACTCGGACGGCCTCCGCGACCGCGGCTCGCCGGGCCACCCGCACCGCTGTCTCGATCGGGCGCAAGGCCTCGCGCCGGGCAGCGGTCGCGGACGCCGACAGCGCCCCGCCCGGCTCGTCGACCGAGGCGGCCGCCAGGATCGCCTCCACCTCGTCGGCGTGTTGCAACACGCGCAGTGCCTGGCCGGGCATGCCAGCGGGCCACAGCGACTCCGGGCGGGCGCGCAGGGCTGCGGCGATCTCCTCGCGCACGCCGGGTCGGTGCCGGGCCACATCGAGCGAGGTGAGTACCGACGCGGACTGCCGGACCTCGGCGCGCAGCTCCCGCTCAGCCTGGCTCAGCGCCACGAACTCCGACGGTGGGCCGGGGTCGGGCACGGGATAGACCGTCCACCGCAGGACGCAGTCGGCGATGAGGGTGGGCACGATGCCGAGGCCGGCGTCGGCGAACAGGACGCCCTCGCCCGCGGCCGTCGCCTCCCGGCTGAACACGCCCGGACCGGGCAGGCCGCGCACGTCACCAGGAACAGGGAGCACCAGACGACCGGGGCTGGCCCTTCCCCGTTCGCCCACGGTCCGGCGCATCGCGGCGAGCAGGAACGTCACTGACGACACCGGGGCGCCGGGGGCCGGCAGCGCGGTGGCCTCGGCGGTGGCTGCGTCGGCGGCCTGCACGTCGTGGGCTTGTGCCCACGGGACGAGTGCGTCGAGCACGTCGTCGGGCGCCGCGGCACCGGCGAGCCAGGCCGAGGTCCACACGGTGAAGGTGGCTGAGGAGCAGGGCACGACGCCAGGCTAGCCACGTCCGGGTCCCGCGGCACTCCGGCCGCATGGACCGGGCGCTGAGCACCCGACCCGGAGTGACCGCGTGTCGGTGCCACGCCTGGACGTGGACCACCGGTAGAACAGGGCCATGGCCACAGCCGACAGTCGGGGGCACGACTACCGAGGGGTGTTCGGCGCCGACGGCACCCGGCACCGGGCGCGCCGCGAGATCCCGGTGGTGCCCGCCGAGGGCGGGCTCGTCGTCGAGGACCCGGCGAGCGGTTTCTGCGGGGCGGTCGTCGCCGTGAACCCGCGTGAGGTGACCTTGGAGGACCGTCACGGACGATGCCGGGTCTTTCCGCTACGGCCCGCCGCGTTCCTGTTCGAGGGCGCGCCCGCGACGCTCGTACCGCCCGCCCGGGCGCCCGCGGGGCCGGTGCGTTCGGCGTCGGGCTCGGTGAAGGTGCAGGGGCACACCGCACGCACGGCGCGGGCCGCGCGGATCTGGGTGGAGGGTCTGCACGACGCCGAGCTTCTCGAGCGGGTCTGGGGACATGACCTGCGCGTCGAAGGTGTAGTGGTCGAACCGATGCACGGCATGGACGACCTCGCTGCCGCGGTCGCTGAGTTCGGGCCGGGCACGGCCCGCAGGCTGGGGGTGCTTGTCGACCATCTCGTGGCCGGCTCGAAGGAGACCCGGGCGGCGCAGACCGTCGTCGGGCCGCACGTGCGCGTCACCGGCCACCCCTACGTCGATGTCTGGCAGGCGGTGAAGCCCTCGATCGTCGGGATCCGCGCGTGGCCGGAGGTGGCGCGGGGAACGGACTGGAAGACGGGGGTCTGTGCCGCGCTAGGCTGGGGTGAGCCTGCGGACGGCGCGCGCCGGGTGCTCGGTGCCGTCCGGAGCTTTCGAGATCTGGAGACCCCCCTGATCGGTGCGGTCGAGGAACTCATCGATTTTGTGACGATGTGATCACGCGAGGCCGACTTCTGGCAGGATCGGGTTCATGACGGCAGTAGTGATCTGGCTCATCCTGGGTCTCGTGCTGATTGCCGCCGAGGTGCTCTCGGGCGAGTTCGTGCTGCTGATGCTCGGCGGCGGCGCGCTGGCCGCGGCCGGGGTGTCGTTCCTGCCCGTGGAGCCGGCGGTGGGTGCGATCGCCTTCGCCGTCGCCTCGGTGCTGCTGCTGTTCGCCGTGCGTCCGATGCTGCGGCGCAGGCTGGAACAGAGCCTCGACAAATCGGTCATGCACCACAAGGCGCTTGAGGGCTGCTCGGCGCTCGTCATTGCCCAGGTGGACGGCCACGGCGGGCGGATCAAGATCGGCGGTGATCTCTGGTCGGCGCGGGCCTACGACGGCCACCAGGTGATCGAGCCGGGCACCCGGGCGACGGTGGTGCACATCGAGGGGGCCACGGCGCTGGTCGTCGCGCAGGATTAGACCGGGCGCCGGCGGAGCCGACGCATAAGGATCCGACCGCTGAGTTCAGCGCTCGGACGACACGGAGGGAGGGACGCGGTGCCTGAAGGTACGATACTGCTCCTCGTCGTGGCGATGCTCGTCCTGCTGGTCGTGGTGTCGCTGGTCAAAGCGGTACAGATCATCCCGCAGGCGACCGCCGCGGTGATCGAGAGGCTGGGCCGTTTCAAGGGCACGGCGGATCCGGGGTTGGTGTTCCTGGTGCCGTTTCTGGACAAGATCCGGGAGCGGATCGACCTGCGCGAGCAGGTGGTCTCCTTCCCGCCGCAGCCGGTGATCACCCAGGACAACCTGACGGTGAACATCGACACCGTCGTCTACTACCAGGTGACCGACCCGAAGTCCGCGGTCTACGAGATCTCCAACTACATCACCGGCGTCGAGCAGATCACCACCACGACGCTGCGCAACGTCGTCGGCGGGATGAGCCTGGAGGGCACGCTGACCTCTCGCGACGAGATCAACACGGTGCTGCGTGGCGAGCTCGACGAGGCCACCGGCCGTTGGGGCATCCGGGTCGCCCGCGTGGAGATCAAGGCGATCGATCCGCCGGCGTCGATCCAGGAGTCGATGGAGCGGCAGATGAAGGCCGACCGCGAGAAGCGTGCCATGATCCTCACCGCCGAGGGTCAGCGCGAGTCCGCGATCCGCAGCGCGGAGGGGCAGAAACAGAGCCAGATCCTCACCGCCGAGGGTGCCAAGCAGGCGGCCATCCTCGGCGCCGAGGCCGAGCGCCAGTCCCGCATCCTGCGTGCCAAGGGTGACCGGGCCGCCCGGTACCTGCAGGCGCAGGGGCAGGCCAAGGCGATCGAGAAGGTGTTCGCCGCGATCAAGGCCGGTAAGCCGACCCCGGAACTGCTCGCTTATCAGTACTTGCAGACGCTGCCGCAGATGGCCCAGGGCGAGGCCAACAAGGTGTGGCTGGTGCCCTCGGACTTCGGCAAGGCCCTGGAGGGCTTCACCCGGATGCTCGGGGCGCCCGGCGAGGACGGGGTGTTCCGGTTCGAGCCCTCGCCGGACGACGGTGCGCAGCCGAAGCCGGAGGAGGACGACGAGTCGATCCAGGACTGGTTCGACACCTCGACCAACCCCGAGATCGCCAAGGTCGTGGCCGACGCCGAGGCGCAGGCCCGCAAGGAGGTGCCGGCGCTCGGGGCTCCCCCCGCGGAGACCCCGGCCACCGCGCCGCCTCGGCAGTCGCCGGCGAAGGGCTCGGCGCCGGAACCCCCGCCGCCGGAACGGGCACCGGGCAACGGGCCCCCGCCGCGGGGGGCTCCGCCCGACAGGACCGGGCAGCCGGGCGGGTCCCCGCCCCCGCAGGGCCGGCCCGCCGGCCCGCCGTCGCAGCCGTGGAGCGGCCCGGACCAGCCACGCGGTGGTGCTTCCACACCACCGCGCGGCGCGCCGCGCGCGCCCGACGGTGACCGCCAGGATCCGCCGTCCCGCCCCCCGGGGTATCCCTCGCCCCCGAGGCAGTAGGGCAGCTCAGGAGAGGGTGAAGCCGTAGGGCAGCTCGAGGCGGTGCCGGCGCAACAGGTCCGGGTCGGCGAGCAGCTCCCGGGTCGGGCCGTCGGCGACGACCTCGCCGTCGTCGAGCACCACGCTGCGCGGGCACAGCTGCAGTGCGTAGGGCAGGTCGTGGGTGACCATGAGCATCGTCGCGTCGAGCCCGAGCAGCACCTCGGCGAGCTCGCGGCGCGCCACCGGATCGAGGTTGGACGACGGCTCGTCGAGCACGAGGATCTCCGGCTCGCACGCCAGCACGGTGGCCAGCGCCACCCGCCTGCGCTGTCCGCCGGACAGGTGCAGCGGGGAGCGGTCGCGGTGCTCGCTCATGCCCACCGTCGCCAGCGCCGTGTCCACCCGAGCCCGCAGCGCGCCACCGGTGACGCCGAAGTTGGCCGGGCCGAACGCGACGTCCTCCCCGACGCTCGGCATGAACAGCTGGTCGTCGGGGTCCTGGAACACGATGCCGACGCGCCGGCGGATCTCGCGCAGGTTCTCCTTGGCCACGGGCAGACCGCCGACCGTGACCGAGCCGTGCCCGGCGGGGAGGATCCCGTTGAGGTGCAGCACCAGGGTGGTCTTGCCCGCGCCGTTCGGGCCGAGCAGCGCGACGCGCTCGCCGCGGGAGATGGTCAGGTCGATCCCGAACAGGGCCTGATGGCCGTCGGGGTAGGCGAAGGCGAGCTCGCAGACCTGCAGTGAGGGCGGCGGTGCGCTACCGCGCAGCGTGCCTGCCGTGGGTTCCGGAGCTGTCACGTGATCAGCCATCCGGTCACGGCGAGGGCGAGAGCCGCTCCCACGGGGGAGAGCCCAGCCACCCAGTGCCGGCGAGTGGTGGCCTCGTCGGACAACTGGGGCATCTCCCCGACCCAGCCGCGCGCGAGCATCGCGAGGTGCACGCGCTCGCCACGTTCGTACGAGCGGACGAACAGCGACCCGACACCGCGGGCGGTCGCACCGACCTGCCAGAGGAACCGCGGATCGTGGCCGCGCGAGATCCGCGCGAGCCGCATCCGGCGGGCCTCTCCGGCGATCACGTCGATGTAGCGCAACATCAAGGTCGCGATCGTCACGACCAGCGCTGGCGCGTGCAGCCGCTGCAGCCCCAGCAGCAGATCGCGCAGGGGAGTGGTCGCCGCGAGGGTGAGCGAGGTCAGTACCCCGAGCGTGCCCTTGACCAGGATGTTCCAGGCACCGAGCAGCCCGGGCTCGGACAGCGAGAGTCCCAGCCACTCCAGGCGCGGCTCGGCACCGGTGAACGGCAGCAGCACCGCGAGCACCACGAACGGCGCCTCGATCAGCGAGCGCCGCGCCATCCAGCCGGGTGGGATGCGCGCCACCGTCCAGACCGCCGCCAGCAGCAGCAGGTATCCGCCGAAGACTGCGAACGCCTCCCGCGGCGTGGCGACCACGCACACCACGCCCAGGAACGCTGCGACGATCTTGACCTCGGACGGGAGCCGGTGCACCGGCGAGGTGCCGGCAAGGTACAGCGGGTGTGCGTGCCCGGCGCCCACCTAGCTGTCATCCCCGGAGCTGGGCTCGCCGCGACGCCGCAGTACCCAGAACAACCCACCGGCCACCACCAGCGTGACCACGACGCCGAGCACACCGGCCAGTCCCACCGTGCCGTCGCTGCCGGCGACGCTGTAGTCGGCCAGCGGACTGCTGGCCGTCGCGGGGTCCTGGGCGTTGCGGGCGATGCAGGTACCGCCCGCCGGCTCACCGTCCGCGTTCAGCTGGCAGCCCGACAGCGTGACGCTGTCGAGCCCGTCCGGGTCTGAGCTGGCGAAGTACGACAGTCCGCCGGCGATGAGCAGCGCGATGAGGAGGAACCCGACGAGGAAGCCGGTGGCCCGGCGGTTGGTCGCAGATGAGCTCACGATGCGCTCCGCTCCGGAACGTCCTCGGAACGGCGCAGGTGCAGCAGGGTGGGTGCCCCGCGCAGCAGGTGGACGAGGTCGGGACGCACCGACGCGACGGCGCCGACGGTGGCCGCGGTGATGATCCCCTCGCCGATGCCGATCAGGACGTGCAGCCCGACCATCAGGGCGAGCACGGTACCGAGCGAGGCTCCGCCGGCTCCGCCGATCGCGTACTCCAGCACGAACGCCAGCGCCGCGACAACGGTGTTGATCAGGGCCGCGAGAAACGCGGTGCAGACCAGCCCGGCACGACTGCGGCGCGCGAGCCCGCGCAGCGCGAGCGCCACCGCGTAGCCGACGAACACCCCGACCAGAGCCATGTTGACGATGTTGGTGCCCAGCGCGGTGAGCCCGCCGTCGGCGAAGAGCAGCGCCTGCACCGCGAGCACGATCGCGATGCACAGCGACCCGACCCACGGACCGACGAGGATCGCGACGAGCGCACCGCCCAGCAGGTGCCCGCTCGCGCCTGGCAGGATCGGAAAGTTGATCATCTGAACCGCGAAGACGAACGCGGTGACCAGGCCGGCCATCGGCGCCGTCCGGTCGTCGAGATCCACCCGGGCGCGACTGACGGCGACCGCCAGCCCGATCACGGCGATCAGACCGAAGACCGCCGCTGTCGGCGCGGTCACCAGCCCGTCGCTCATGTGCATGGCGACGACCATGCCGACCTCCCTCACCAGTCACACCGTGCCACCCGAACGGGTGGCACGGGTCAGACTAGACGCGGCGAAGCGGCAGCCGCAAAGGGTGTGCGACTAACTGGCGGTGAATCGTGACCTGAGCGGATCCAGGAGCTCGTGGCGGGTCGCGTCGTCGACGGTCAGCCGCCGAAGCCGATCGCGACGTACTTCGTCTCCAGGAACTCCTCGATCCCGACGCTGCCGCCCTCGCGGCCGAGCCCGGACTGCTTGACGCCGCCGAACGGGGCCGCCGGATTGGAGACCAGGCCGGTGTTGAGGCCGATCATCCCGGTCTCCAGCCGCTCCGACACCCGCAGCGCTCGTGTCAGGTTCTCCGTGTACAGGTAGCTGACCAGCCCGAACGTGGTGTCGTTGGCCGTCGCGACGGCCTCGTCCTCGTCGTCGAACACGGTGATCGCGGCCACCGGACCGAAGATCTCCTCGTGGGCGAGCCGGGCGTCCCGCGGCACGCCGGTGAGCACCGTCGGCGGGTAGAAGTAGCCGGGCCCGGCCATCGGCTCGGCGCCCACCCGGACCGCGGCACCGCGGTCCAGGGCGTCCCCCACGAGCTCGACGACCTTGTCCCGACCCTTCGCGTCGATCAGCGGGCCGACCTGCACGCCCTTCTCGGTGCCGCGGCCGACGGTGAGCGCGCCCATCCGCTCGGCGAGGCGGTCGGCGAACGGGCCGGCGACGCGGCGGTGCACGAGGAACCGGTTGGCTGCCGTGCACGCCTCGCCCATGTTGCGCATCTTGGCGAGCATCGCGCCCTCCACGGCGGCGTCGAGGTCGGCGTCGTCGAACACCAGGAACGGCGCGTTGCCGCCCAGCTCCATCGAGGTCCGCAGCACCTTCTCCGCAGCCTGTTCCAGCAGCAACCGGCCGGTCGGCGTGGAGCCGGTGAAGGAGAGCTTGCGGGCGCGGCCGTCGCGGATCAGCGGTTCCATGACCCCGCCCGCATCCGAGGTCGTGACGAGGTTGAGGACGCCGTCGGGCAGCCCGACCTCGGCCAGGATCGCGGCGAGGGCGTGCATCGTCAGCGGGGTCTGCGAGGCGGGCTTGAGCACCATCGAGCACCCGGCGGCGATCGCCGGGCCGATCTTGCGGGTGCCCATCGCCATCGGGAAGTTCCAGGGCGTGATGAGCAGGCAGACCCCGACGGGCTGGCGCTGCACGAGGAAGCGGCTGGCGCCGTTCGGGGCCACCGCGTAACCGCCGTCGATGCGCACGGCCTCCTCGGAGAACCAGCGGAAGAACTCGGCGGCGTAGGTGATCTCACCCTTCGCCTCGGCGATGGGCTTGCCCATCTCCAGGGTCATGAGCAGCGCGAGATCGTCGATTCGGTCCATGATCACGTCGTAGGCGCGGCGGAGGATCTCGCCGCGCTCCCGCGGCGCCATCGCGGCGAACGACGACTGCGTCGCCGCTGCGGCGGTCAGGGCGTCCAACCCGTCCGCTGGCCCGGCGTTGGCCACCTCGCACAGCGCCGTGCCGGTGGACGGGTCGTCGACGGTCAGGGTGGCACCTGAGGCCGCGGGTCGCCAGGACCCGCCGATGAACAGGCCGGTGCGGACCGCGTCGACGACCCGGGCCTCGTCGCCGCCCGGAGTGCCGTTGGGGTGCGCGTCCACACCGTGGCTGCTGCTGGTCGCGGTGGAGTTCGTCATGGCGCAGATGCTGCCATCCCACAGGACAGGCCATGCAGGGGAGCGGACCCGCCTACCCGAGCCGTCAGCGGGCGGTGCCAGGGGTGGAGCCGCCCGCGACGAGCCGCCGGGCGCCACCGGAGGCGGTGCGGACCGAACGCAGGCCGGGTAGCTGCACGGCGGAGCGCGGCATGGCGCGCCGGGCCCGCAGCACCGGCCACGCCGGCGACGGCGGGAACAGTGCCTCCAACCCGGTCGGCGCGGGACCGCCGACGCTGGAACGCAGCAGCTCCTGGTATGCGTCGTACTCGGCGACGGCCGCGGCGATGTTGCCCTGCGCCAGGTGCGCCTCGATGAGCACGCGGCGCGCGCTCTCTCGGCTCGGCGCGGTCTGGGCGGCCGTCTGCGCCATGGCGACGGCCTCGTCGTAGCGGCCGGCCGCCGACAGTCGCAGGCTGCGCTCCTCGAGCGCGTGCAGGCGCAGCTGCCGGAACCGCTCGCGCTCGACGGCGATCCAGGCGGCGGTCCAACCGGGGAGGATGTCGGCGGTGAGCAGCGTGGTGTCGGGGTCGTCGTTCGCCGGGATGCCGGGCAGCGCGCGCACGAGGTCCAGCGCGTCGGCGAGGTCGACCGCAACCTCGTCGGCGAGCGCGGCGAGGTCCCCGTCATCGGTGAGCAGCCCCGGTACGTCGATGGCGGTGCTCGCCTCGGCGAGCAGGCGCTGCGCCGCTGCGGCCGGGACGCCGGGCCACAGATCCGCAGCGAGCGCAGCGCGCTCCTGGGGCCGGGGATGCACCGCGAGGTACGCGACGAGCCGGCGGGAGTCCACACCCAGCGGCACGGTGGCGTCGCTGGAGGTGAGGGTGAACGAGCCGAGCACCGTCACCCGGTGTACGTACCTCATGCAAGATCGTCGCTGATCGTCAGACATGGTCGTCCCAAATGTGGTGGTACCTGCTGTTGACGCGCCCGCAGCCCAGCGGCGCCGCGTCCGTGGAGAAGTGTTCTCCGGGCCGATCGCGGTGCCACGAGGCATAGTCGTCACAGTTCCGGCCATCGTGACCGCCGTCCGTTGACGTGCAGGTCGATGATACTCACCGACCGGCCCGCATCCGGACGTGGGTGCCGCTCCGGTCGGCCCACACGTGCAGCGAGTCGCACAGTTGGCGCGCTATCCACACGCCCCGACCGCGGGGCTCGGAGGGGTGCGGAGCGCGCAGGCCCGGCAACGGGTCGCCGAGGGTGCCGCCGTCGTGCACCTCGCACACGAACCCGTCGGAACCGGTCCAGAGGCACAGCTCCGCCGCTGTCGCACCGTGCTCGACCGCGTTGGTCGCCACCTCGTTCACGGCCAGGACGATGTCCTCGGCACGTGGCCGCTCGTAACCGGCCGCCAGCACCGCCTGCTCGACGGCGGCGCGCACCTCGTACAGCTGCCAGGCGCCGAAGATCAGCCGCCGGTCTGGCGGGCCGAGCAGCACCGGGGTGGGGGTGGGCCACTCGCGGAGGACGTCGCGGGGGCAGCGATGCTCGGGATTGTGCCGCAGCTCGCCACCGACGAGCAGCAGCGGATGGTTGCGCCGAGCGCCGTCGAGGATCTCGGGGTGCAGCGGCAGCTCCGGGAACAGGCAGGTGAGCGTGATGGGCAGCTCGGCCAGCGCGATGTTCACGGCGGCGTCGAGCTCGGTCCAGAAGCCACCGTCGAGGCCGTCGAGCCGGCTCGTGTGCTCGCTCAGCACCGTGACCGGCCCACCGCCGGTGGCGGTGCTGAGCTCGCGTAGCTCCCGCGCCCTGCGGGCGGCGACCGTCTGACCGGAGCTGCTGTCGCGCCCGTCGGGCTGGGTGAGCAGGATCAGCCCGGCCGGGCTGCCGAGCACGTCGTACAGAGCCTCCTCGGTGCCGGGGCGCAACGCCACGGCCACTGGTTGCCCGCGTTCCAACCCGGCGGTGACCAGCGGCACCAGCTGGGCGAGCAGGTCGGTGTCGGAGCGGTAGAACCCCACGGCATGCTGGAGCCGGACCGACTGGGCCGAGCGGGTCGTCTCGATCTTCACGGCATGGCCCCTCCCCGGGACTGCTCCCGTGGTTCGGGTCGCGGCTCGACGGTGAGCTGGGCGGCGAACGGCGCGCCGCAACGATCCAGCACGCGCAGCACCCGTTGCCGGACACCGGTGAGGACGAGTCGGTGGGTGCTGGGGAACTCTTCGGCCGTATGGACCAGGCTCACCGCGCCGGCGACATCGAGGAAGCGCAGCGACGACAGGTCGAGCGTGATGTCGGTGGGTGCGTCGTGCGAACGCTGTGCCTGATCCAGGGTCGTCTCCAGCAGCCGCCGGATCCGAGGGCGGTTGCTGTGGTCGACCTCGCCGGCCAGCCGGAGGGCCGCCGGTCCGATGCTCGTGATCCGCAGCAGGTTGTCGTCGTAGATCGCGGGTGCCTCGATCTCCTTGTCGTGCAGGGACCTCATCAGCCCGATCGCCTCGTCCGGGTAGTGCCGCCGGTCGAAGAAGCACAGCAGGCGGGCGGGTCGCCCGCGCAGCACGTCGGCCAGGGCGGCGTCGTACTCGGGCAGGCCGATCCCGCCGGCTCGACGCAGCCCGTAGCTGAACTGGCCGGTCATCCGGAAGCCGGTCCACCCGCTCTCGATCGAGGAGTCGATGAGGTCCAGGACCGTCTCCCGGACGGCCTCGAGAGGGCTGCGCAGGGCCGCTCGCGTGTGCTCGGCGGCGACGACGGTGAGCTGACCGGTCTGCAGCGAGTCGGCGACGGGGACCCGGTTGTCGTCGAGCCGCTCCAGCACGGCCTCGACGGTGCCGTCGTCGAAGTAGGTGACCTGCTCGCGAGCCGACAGCCCGGCGCCCACGAACTCGGCGCTCATCTCCCAGAGCTGCTCGTCGCTGCTCGGGACGGCGCAGGCGTGATCGGGGGACGCCAGATCCTCGCCTGCTCTCGTCATCATCGTGCACCCAACCGGAGCCGAATACGATATCGGATACCGCAGCACCCGGGTCAGAGCGTCACGTCATAGTGGCGACCCGGGGCGCAGCACTGTCTGAAGTGGCATTGTATGTCCGCCAGCCGGGTGTCCCCCGCAGCCGGCGAGGAGGCGGCGCGGTGAAGCGCCGGGCACCGGCGACGAACGGGCTTCCCGGCGCGGACGACCCGGCGGCGGGCAGACCGAGTCCGATGTCCGCGCCAGTACGCTGCCGGAGTGGCCGACGCCCCGATGACACAGCCGGGGACCGATCGCGTCCTGACGATCCCGAACCTGCTCAGCGCGCTGCGGCTGGCCGGGGTGCCGCTGTTCGTCTACCTGCTGCTGGGCCCCCGCGCCGACGGGTGGGCGATCGTCGTGCTGATGATCGGCGGGATCACCGACTGGCTCGACGGCAAGCTCGCGCGCTGGCTCGGGCAGTACAGCAGGCTCGGGGCCCTGCTCGACCCCGCGGTGGACCGGCTCTACATCCTCGCCGCGCTGGTGGCGCTCGGCGTCCGGGAGATCGTGCCCTGGTGGGCCGTGGCGGCACTGCTCGCCCGTGACCTGGTGCTCGCGGCGACGCTGCCGGTGCTGCGCCGCCGCGGCTACGGCTCGTACCCGGTGACCTACCTCGGCAAGGGTGCCACGTTCATGCTGCTGTACGCGTTCCCGTTGCTGCTGGCAGGGCAGGGAACCGGGGTGTTCGCCGAGCTGGCGCGGCCGTTCGGGTACGGCTTCGCGGCCTGGGGCACGGCGTTGTACCTGTATTCGGGAATGCTGTACCTGGCGCAGTTCGGGCTCGCGATGCGCGGGGCGCCAGCCCAGCGCGCAGCGACGCCGCGCCCGCCGCCTCGCGGCGGCCGCCGCGCCTCCTGACGGCCACCGCGGGTGCATGCCCTAGGCTCGCCGCGTGATCCCCGAGGACCTCCGCTACACCGACGCCCATGAGTGGGTGCGCGAGCTGGGGGACGGGGTGGTCCGGATCGGTATCACCGACCACGCCCAGACCCAGCTCGGTGACGTGGTCTTCGTCGCGTTGCCTGCGGTCGGCGACCGCATCACCGCTGGTGCGGCGGTCGGCGAGGTGGAGTCGACCAAGTCGGTGTCCGACATCTACGCACCGCTGTCGGGCACGATCGTCGCGGTGAACGACGCCCTCCAGGAGAATCCCCAGCTGGTCAACTCAGGTCCCTACGAGGCCGGCTGGATGATCGATGTCCAGATCGTCGATGGCACCACGCCCGGGGTGGGTGAGCTGCTCGATGCCTCGTCGTACCGCGAGCTGACCGGCGGCTGACCGGACCGTCGGAAAACCGTTGCACACGGTAGTGTGGCCGAACCATATTTCCAGGAGGAGACCCCGAGGTGACCACGAACGACGGGCCTGGTGTACCCCCGGAGCGATCCCCGGAGGCCACCTCGGTCTTCCGCGCGGACTTCCTCTCCGAGGCCGAGCCTCCTGCCCAGGACCAGCCGGTCTCCGGTGTCGACGCGCTACCGGCGGGCGCGGCCCTGCTGGTGGTCAAGCGCGGACCCAACGCGGGGTCGCGGTTCCTCCTCGACCGGCCGTCCACCAGTGCGGGGCGCCACCCCGACAGCGACATCTTCCTCGACGACGTCACCGTCTCCCGTCGGCATGCGGAGTTCCGCAACGACGCGGGAGAGTTCGTCGTGGTGGACGTCGGCAGCCTCAACGGAACCTACGTCAACCGAGAGCCGGTCGACACGGCCGTGCTGGCCAACGGCGACGAGGTGCAGATCGGCAAGTTTCGACTGGTGTTCCTCACCGGCCCGCGCGAGCCCGGAGCCTGACCGTCCACCGCCCGTCCGGAGTCGGGCGCAGGCGGGGCGTCCCGTGTAGCGTCGAGACATGCAGGACCGTCACGAGGAGGTAGAGCGCATGAGCGAGATGCGCGTCGTGGGCGTACGGGTGGAACTACCCGCGAACCAGCCGATCCTCCTGCTGCGGGAGACCAGCGGCGACCGGTACCTGCCGATCTGGATCGGTTCGGTGGAGGCCACCGCGATCGCCCTGGAGCAGCAGGGGGTCAAGCCGGCCCGACCGCTCACTCACGACCTGCTCAAGGACGTGATCACGGGGCTGGGCCGCCGGCTCGAGCAGGTGCGGATCACCGATCTGCAAGAGGGCACGTTCTACGCCGAGTTGATCTTCGACGGCGGCGTCACGGTGTCGGCGCGACCGAGCGACTCGGTGGCACTGGCGCTGCGGATCGGGGTGCCGATCCATGCCGAGGAGAGCGTGCTCGGCGAAGCGGGCCTGGTGATCCCGGACGAGCAGGAGGACGAGGTCGAGAAGTTCCGCGAGTTCCTCGACTCCATCTCGCCCGAGGACTTCCGCGGGGCCCAGCCGTAACCCCGAGCTCGCCGGGTCGGCAGGACAGCCCGTCGAAGGCGGCCGATGCAGCAGCGGGGTTGTCGGAGGGCAAAGCCGCCCGACTGCGTGGGCGCGCCTCGTTGACCTGCCGCGCCCACCCGCTTACCGTCGGCTGCACAGCGGGCCCGAGGTTCCTTTCAGGCCCCGGCGGAAGGAGTTCGGTGGAGGACCCGCCGTCCGGCACGCCCGAGCAGGGCGAACTCTTCCCGGATCCCCTTCTGGGCGCCGGTCTCGACGGGCTGCCCGATCAGCTCGTCGGTTTCCGCGGGCCCACCGCATGCCAGGTCGTCGGCATCACCTATCGGCAGCTGGACTACTGGGCCCGCACCGGGCTCGTCGTCCCCTCGATCCGCGGTGCCGCAGGCTCGGGCAGCCAGCGGCTCTACTCGTTCAAGGACGTGCTGGTCCTCAAGGTCGTCAAGCGGCTGCTCGACGCCGGGGTGTCGCTGCAGAACATCCGGGTCGCGGTCGAGCACCTGCGCCGTCGCGGCATCCGCGACCTCGCCGGGATCACGCTGTTCAGCGACGGCACCACGGTCTATGAGTGCTCCTCACCCGAGGAGGTCACAGACCTGCTCCAGGGTGGGCAGGGTGTCTTCGGCATCGCCGTGTCGGGTGCGATGCGTGAGATCAGCGGCTCGATCAAGGACTTCCCGGTGGAACGCGCCGACGGCGGCTCCGTCGATGACACCCCGGAGGACGAGTTGTCCCGCCGCCGGACCCGCCGCGCGATCTCGTAAGGGTGGTTCTCCGTCACCTCCGCGGATCGCGGTCGTTAGGCTTCGCGTTAGGGAGGTGACATTAGGGTGTCCTCCCGTCTGAGCTGGGGGACGTTGATGGTCTTTCGCACTATGACACGACACGGCCGCGCTGTCCGGCGGGCGGCGCTGGCTGCCGCGACGGCCGGCCTCACCGCGGTGGGCGTGGTGACGCTGCCGCTGGTGGCCTACGCCGACCCGGCGGCTCCTCCCGTGGACGCCCCGGTCGAGCCCGCCATCATGGCGGGTGTCGAGCTGCTCACCCCGGTGACCGAGGTCACTGCAGGCAGCTGCACGGCCAACTTCGTGTTCACCAGCGGAGATCGTGTCTTCATCGGCTCGGCCGCACACTGCGGCACCCTCGGTAGCGCCACCGACCTCAACGGGTGTACCACCGAGAGCGCGCCACTCGGTACTCCGGTGATCATCCGGGGGGCCGACGGTACGGACTACACCGGCGAGCTCGCCTACAGCTCCTGGATCGCCATGCAGGCGACCGGCGAGACCGATGCGGACCTCTGCGAGCTCAACGACTTCGCGCTGGTGGCGATCGACCCCGCGGACGTCTCCCGCGTCGACTCGAGCGTGCCGGTCTTCGGCGGCCCGGAGGGCCTCGATAGCGATGGTGTCGCGCCCCGCGAGCGGATCTACAGCTACCAGAACGCGGCCGACGACAACGGCCTGCCGGTGATGCGCGCCAAGCAGGGACAGAACCTGCGGGAGGCGGCGGGCGGGCGCAGCCACATCGTCTCCACGACCACTCCCGGCTTCGCCGGCGACTCCGGCAGCGCCTACCTCGATGCCGAGGGTCGCGCGTTCGGCCTGCTCAGCACCATCATCGAGCAGGACGGCCAGGTCTTCAACGGGGTGACCGACCTCGCGATGGCCCTCGACTACGCGGTCGCGAACAGCGACCTCGGCGACGTCGCGCTGATGAACGGCACCACGCCGTTCTCCCTGGAGGACGTGCCGACGGAGCCGTTGCCGGACGTGCCGGACGAGTCCGTGCCCGCCCCGGGCGAGACCAACCCGCTGCTACCGGTGCTGTCCCGGTAGCGTCCCCGGACGTTCGCGGGCTCGGCGGTAGGATCGGATACGTAGTCGCCGAGCCCGCGCGGGAGAGACCCGGTCACCGAACCGGGCGCCGAAGGAGCAAACCCTCTCCGGAACCTCTCAGGCATGACGGACCGCGCGGGCGAGACGCCTCTGGAAAGTGACGGCGGTGCCCTCATGGGAGCCGCCGTCCGCCGACGGGGAAAGTCCGGGCCACCGGCCGGGTGAATCTCTCAGGCACCCGGATTCGGGTGGGACAGAGGGGGAGGGCCTGTTCCTGCTTGCTCGAACCCGGAGGCGCCCGTGAGCACCGACCGCATTCCCCTCACCGAGCTGGCGGCGGACACGCCGTTCGCCGACCGACACATCGGCCCGCGCGGCGGCGAGCTAGCCAGGATGCTGGCCGTCGTCGGGGTGGGGTCGCTCGACGATCTGGCTGCCGCCGCATTGCCGGACAGCATCCTCGACGACGGGTCGGTGGCCTCGACGCTGCCACCGGCCGCGTCCGAATCCGAGGTGCTCGCCGCGCTGCGTGCACTCGCCGCGCGCAACACCGTGACCGTCCCGATGATCGGGCTCGGCTACGCCGGCACCGTCACCCCACCGGTGATCCGCCGCAACGTGCTGGAGAACCCAGCCTGGTACACGGCATACACGCCCTACCAGCCCGAGATCAGCCAGGGACGGCTGGAGGCGTTGCTGACCTTCCAGACGACAATCGCCGATCTGACCGGCCTGCCGGTCGCCGGGGCATCGCTGCTCGACGAGGCCACCGCCGCCGCCGAGGCGATGACGCTGCTGCGCCGGGCCGGCGGCCGGTCGGACTCGGCGCGGTTCGTGGTGGACGCCGACACCCTGCCGCAGACGATCGAGGTGCTGCGCACCCGCGCCGCGCCGCTGGGCATCGAGCTGGTCGTCGCCGACCTCGCCGAGGGGCTGCCCGCCGGGGAGCTGTTCGGGGTGCTGCTGTCCTACCCGGGCGCCTCCGGCGCGGTGCGCGACCCGTCGGCGCTGATCGCGGCCGCGCACGAGCGCGGCGCGCTGGTCGCCGTCGCGGCCGACCTGCTGGCCCTGACCCTGCTCACCTCGCCCGGTGAGCTGGGCGCCGACGCGGCGGTGGGGACCGCGCAGCGCTTCGGGGTGCCGCTGGGCTTCGGCGGCCCGCACGCCGGTTTCCTGTCGGTGCAGCAGCGACACGCGCGCCAGCTCCCCGGCAGGCTGGTCGGGCTGTCCCGCGACGCCGACGGCAACCCGGCGCTGCGACTCGCGTTGCAGACCCGCGAGCAGCACATCCGTCGCGAGAAGGCCACCAGCAACATCTGCACCGCGCAGGTGCTGCTCGCCGTCCTCGCCGCCTGCTACGCCGTCTACCACGGTCCGGACGGGCTGCGCGCCGTCGCGCGACGCGTGCACCGGATGGCCGCGGTGCTGGCCGCCGGGCTGCGCGGCGGGGGCGTGCAGGTGTGCCACGACACCTTCTTCGACACCGTGGCGGCCCGCGTCCCCGGCCGGGCGCACGCCGTCGTCGACGCCGCGCATGCCGCCGGGATCGCGCTGCGCCGCGTCGACGCCGACACCGTCGCCGTCGCCTGCTCCGAGGTGACGACCACCGCGCACCTCGACGCCGTCCTGTCGGCGTTCGGGGTGGCCGGGGACATCGATGTGCTCGACGCCGGCACTGCGGACGCGCTCCCCGCCGCGCTCGTGCGCACCAGCGCGTACCTGACCCACCCGGTCTTCCACGACCACCGCAGCGAGACCTCGCTGATGCGCTGGCTGCGCCGCCTCGCCGACGCCGACCTGGCCCTGGACCGCACGATGATCCCGCTCGGGTCGTGCACGATGAAGCTCAACGCGGCCGCCGAGATGGAGCCGATCACCTGGCCTGCGTTCGCCGACCTGCACCCGTTCGCACCTCCCGCGGACGCCGCCGGAACGCTGGAGCTGATCAGCGACCTGGAGCGCTGGCTCGCTGAGCTCACCGGGTACGCCGCGGTGTCACTGCAACCCAACGCCGGCAGCCAGGGCGAGCTCGCCGGGCTGCTCGCGATCGCCGCCTACCACCGCAGCCGCGGCGAGGCGCACCGCGACGTCTGCCTCATCCCGGCCAGCGCGCACGGCACCAACGCGGCGTCCGCGGTAATGGCCGGCTTGCGCGTCGTCGTCGTGCGAACCGACGCGGCCGGCGACGTCGACCTTGCCGACCTGCGCGCCCGGATCGACGAGCACGGCCGCTCCCTCGCCGCCCTGATGATCACCTACCCGTCGACGCACGGGGTGTTCGAGGCGGGTGTCGGTGCGGTGTGCGACGCCGTGCACGGCGCCGGTGGCCAGGTCTACGTGGACGGCGCCAACCTCAACGCGCTTGTCGGGCTGGCCCGGCCCGGGGCGTTCGGCGGCGATGTCAGTCACCTCAACCTGCACAAGACCTTCTGCATCCCGCACGGCGGTGGCGGCCCGGGCGTCGGGCCGATCGCGGTGGCCGAGCACCTGGCGCCGTTCCTGCCCGGCGCCGGCGCCGTCGGGGCGGTGTCGGCGGCCCCGCACGGCAGTGCCGGGGTACTCCCGATCTCGTGGGCCTACCTGCGCCTGATGGGCCGCGACGGCCTGCGCCGCGCGACCCTCACCGCGATCGCGGCCGCCAACTACGTCGCGCGGCGCCTGGACGAGCACTACCCGGTGCTCTACGCGGGGCAGCGTGGCTACGTGGCCCACGAGTGCATCCTGGATCTGCGGGCAGTCACCACGGAATCCGGGGTGACCGTCGAGGACGTGGCCAAGCGGCTCATCGACTACGGCCTGCACGCCCCGACGATGTCGTTCCCGGTCGCGGGCACGCTCATGGTGGAACCCACCGAGAGCGAGGACCTCGCCGAGATCGACCGGTTCGTCGACGCCATGATCGGCATTCGCGGCGAGATCGCGCGGGTGGCGGCGGGGGAGTGGCCGGTGGCGGACAACCCACTGCGCGGGGCCCCGCACACGGTCGCCTGCCTGGTGGACAAGTGGGACCACCCCTACCCCCGCGACCTGGCCGCCTACCCGTCCAGCGCGACACCGGGCGTGCACGACCGTAAGGTGTGGCCCCCCGTCCGCCGCATCGACAGCGCCCACGGCGACCGCAACCTCCACTGCACCTGCCCCGCCCCCTAGCCCGCGAGTCGGTACGAACTGGCGGTCGAGTCGCTACGAACTGGCGGTCGCCCCTGCGGTCTCGAATGAGTGGGACACCCCCGAGTGGGCGGGACACCCCCCAGGCCCCGCCCACCCCCGGTGAGGAAGAGCACCGGAGATCGCCGCAGATACGTGCGGTTCAGGGCGCTCGGAGCAGGTATGCGCCAGTTCTGGGTGGACGGGTTCGCGAGACCGGAAATGTCGATGCTGTGGTCGGTGTCCGGTGGCGAGCCTGCGGCCTCGACCCGACTTCAGGTCAGGTCCGTTCCCGGGAGGTGTGCGTCGCGTCCCGGACCTCGCCGACGTAGTGCTCCACGAGGTCCTCCATCGCGACGACGCCCACCGTCTCGCCGCGGCGGTCCACCGCTCGGCCCACGTGCGCCCTCGACCGTCGCAGCACGGCCAGCGCCTCGTCGAGCCGCGCGTCGGCGGGCACCTCCGGGAGCCCGCGTACCCGCTCCGCGGGCACGGCGGCGTACGGGTCGTCGACGAGGTCGAGGATGTCCTTGACATGCAGGTAGCCGGCGAGCCTGCCGTCCGGGGTCAGCAGCGGGAACCGGGAGAAGCCGGTGTTGGCCACGAGGAGTGCCACGTCGCCGACCGTCGGGCGCGACGGGAGGGTCACCAGCTCCGCGCGGGGTACCAGGACGTCGGCGGCGGTGGCCTCGGCGGAGCTGAGCGTGCGGGTGAGCCGGCGGGACTGGTCGTCGTCGAGCAGGCCCTCCCGGCTGGACTCGGCGATCAGGTCGGCCAGCTCACCGGTGGTGAACGCGGTCTCCAGCTCGTCGCGCGGCTGCACCCCCAGCAGTCGCAGGACGCCGTTGGCCAGCACGTTGAACAGCCCGATCAACGGGCGCATGACGGTGGTGAACACCAGGAACGGGGGCACCAGCCAGATCGCGGTGCGTTCCGGGCCGGCGATCGCGATGTTCTTCGGCACCATCTCGCCGAGCAGGATGTGCGCGACCACGACGATGGCCAGCGACACCGCGAACGCGATCGGCTCCAGGACGACCGCTGGCAGGCCCACCCACTCCAGCGGTGCCTCGATGAGGTGCGCGACCGCGGGCTCGCCGAGGCGGCCCAGCAGCAGCGAGCAGATCGTGATGCCCAGCTGCGACGCCGCGAGCATGCGGGACAGATCGGTGCCGGCCCGCAGCACCGTGCGCGCTCCCGGCGTGCCGGAACCGGCCATCGCCTCGAGCCGGTCCCGTCGGGCGGAGATCAGCGCGAACTCGGCGCCGACGAAGAACGCGTTCGCTGCCAGCAGCGCTACCGCCGCCAGGAGCGCGAGCAGGTCGTTACCCACGGGTGGCCTCCTCGTCTGGGCGGGCCAGCCGCAGCTCGGCGATCCGGTTGCGGTCCCGGCGCATCACGGTGAGCCGCCAGTCGTCGACGACCAGGTCGTCGCCGACGTCGGGGATGCGTCCGAGCCGGGCCAGCACCAGGCCGGCGAGGGTCTCGTAGTCCCCGGGGGGGACCACGAACCCGGTGGCGTCGGTCACCTCGTGGTCGCGCAGCAGCCCGGACACCAGCCAGCTGCCCCGGCCGAGCGGCCGGACCTGCGCCTGCTCGGCGCGGTCGTGCTCGTCGCGGACGTCGCCGACGATCTCCTCGACGAGATCCTCCAGCGTGACGATGCCCGCGGTGCCGCCGTACTCGTCGACGACGACCGCGAACTGCAGGCCGGAACCGCGCAGCCTGGTGAGCAGCGCGTCGCCGTCGAGCGAGGAGGGCACCGTCGGGACCGGCTGGACGAGATCGCGCAGGACGGTGTGGTCCCGGTCGGGTACCCCGAACGCCTGCTTGACGTGCACCACCCCGAGCACGGCGTCGGGATCGCGGTCGTGCACCGGAAACCGGGAGAAGCCACTGCGCCGCGACAGCGCGACGAGGTCGGCGACCGTGTCGTCGGCGTCGATCGACTCGACCCGGACCCGCGGCGTCATCAGGTCCTCGGCGACGCGGTCGGTGAAGCGCAGCGAGCGGTCCAGCAGGGTGGCCGTGCTGGCGTCGAGGGTGCCGTGCTGCGCGCTGGAGCGGACCAGCGAGCCGAGCTCGTGGGGCGAGCGGGCCGACCGGAGCTCCTCGGCGGGTTCCACGCCGAGGCGCCGCACGACGGCGTTGGCCGCCGCGTTGAGCCCGCTGATCAGCCAGCGGAAGGCGGATGCGAAGCCGCTCTGCAGCCAGACCACGGCGCGGGCGGTCCGCAACGGGTCGGCGATCGCCAGGTTCTTCGGGACGAGCTCCCCGAACACCATGGACGCCGCTGTGGCTAGCAGCAGGGACGCGACGGTGGCGGTGCCCGCGGCGAGCCCGTCGGACAGCCCGAGGGCGCTCAGCCCCGGCCGGAACAGCGACGCGATCGCGGGCTCGGCGACGTAGCCGGTGACCAGCGTCGTCACGGTGATGCCGAGCTGGCTGCCCGACAGCTGGAACGACAGCCCCCGGTGGGCGCGCTGCACCGCCCGGGCGCGCCGGTCCCCGACCTCGGCGACGTGCGCGTCGACCTGGCTGCGTTCCAGCGCGGTGAGGGCGAACTCCGAGGCCACCGAGATCGCGGTGCCGAGGGTGAGCGCGACGACGGCCAGCAGTCCCAGCGCGGACAGCAACGCGGTCATGCAGGGACCGGACCGGGACGGGCCCGACCGCCGGACGTGTGCCGGTGGACAGCGCGCAGGCTCGGGCCGCTCCTCCGCCTGCAACCCGGCTCGGCAGGGTGTGCGGTGGGCACGAGCATCTCCTCAGGCGGTTCTCCCCAGTGTAGTGGGGCCAGATCAGCCTGAGGGCGGTGAGGTCCACAGCCACCGGATCCGGCGGCCGCCGACCCGGGGTCAGCAGGGGCCGACGGACACGACCGCGGGTAGCGCCCCCAGCTGGTCGGCAAAGGTCGCCGATTCGGCGCTTGTCAGCGAGACCGTGCAGGTAACGCTGCTGTAGGGGACGCCGTCGCGGACGTCGGCGGAGAAGTCGCAGACCGGAAAGCCGCAGGCACGCAGTGTCGCACCGATGCGCAGCACCCCGTCCATGCCACCGGTCGTGACGATTTCGTGGCGGCGGTATGTTCGGGGGGTATAGGCCGCGCGGGGGGTGTGGTCCAGAACGTTCATTATCGACTCCGGGGTCCGTATTCACGTGGGGACCCGAGCCAGGCCTCGGTGGGTGAACCGGTGCGCGCGTCGGTGTCCTGACTTAGCCGACACGCGGCACTACGGCCACGCCGGGAGTAAGCGGGATACGCATGGAGAAACCATAGCGTGGCCGTTCGGGCACGGCCAAGCCCCCTGCCCCGTCCGGGTGGTGGACCGGCCACGGAGCCAGCCGTGACGTGCGGCGTTTGTCGAGGTCAGTCGGCGATGTCCTTCGGATTGCCCGCGTCTGGCCGGCCAGCCAGCGCCGGGCGCTGTTCGGGATGTGCCTCGCGGGAGGAGTCCCCGAGGTGGCTGCCGTTCATAGCGGCCTCGGCGGCCGCTTCCTCGGCCCGCGCCCGCTCCAGCGCCCGGATCTCCTCGACCGGGTCCGGCGTGAGCAGCGAGCCCTGCACCGGCGTGCCACCCATACCCAGCTTGTTCATCCGCTTGGGCACCGGTGCACCCTGGTAGGCCAGCGGGATCGGGTGGCCGTGGGCGTCGACCCCGGCCAGCGGCTGGTGCACCTCGATGAACTCGCCGTGCGGGAGTCGCTTGATGATGCCGGTCTCGATGCCGTGCTCCAGGACCGCCCGGTCCGAACGCTGCAGGCCGATGCAGATGCGGTAGGTGACGTAATAGGCGAGCGGCGGGACCACCAGGACCCCGATCCGGCCGGCCCAGGTGGTGGCGTTGAGCGAGACGTCGAAGAAGAACGCGATCAGATCGTTGCTGCCACTCAGCACCAATACCACGTAGAACGCGATGGCCATGACGCCCAGCGAGGTGCGGACCGGCACGTCCCGGGGGCGCTGCAGCAGGTTGTGCAGCGCGTTGTCCCCGGTGAACCGGCGTTCGATCGTCGGGTAGATCGCGGCGAGCACGTAGAGCACCGGTAGGAACGCCGGGCTCGCCCAGAAGGCCGGCGGGATGTTGTAGTCCCCGATATAGATGTCCCACGGCGGGAAGATCCGGAGCATTCCCTCGGTATAGAGCACGTACCAGTCCGGTTGGGATCCCGCCGAGATCTGGGCGGGGTTGTAGGGGCCGAAGTTCCAGATCGGGTTGATCTGGAACAGCCCGCTCATGATTGCCATAACGCCGACGCAGACGGCGAAGAACGCACCGCCCTTGGCCGCGAACGCCGGCAGGATCCGGACGCCGACGACGTTGCCCTCGCTGCGGCCGGGGCCGGGGAACTGGGTGTGCTTCTGATACCAGACCAGCCCGACGTGCACCGCGATGAGCGCCAGCAGGATGCCCGGGACCAGCAGCACGTGGACGATGTAGAGCCGCGGGATGATCTCGGTACCGGGGAACTCGCCGCCGAACAGCGCCCAGTGCGTCCAGGTCCCGATCACCGGGATCGACAGGATGAACCCGGAGGCGATCCGCAGGCCGGTGCCCGAG
Organism: Mycobacteriales bacterium; assembly: GCA_038257875.1. Classification (GTDB taxonomy): domain Bacteria; phylum Actinomycetota; class Actinomycetes; order Mycobacteriales; family Pseudonocardiaceae; genus Pseudonocardia. The sequence goes on along the minus strand of JBBSQN010000005.1, from coordinate 40,531 downwards.
AGCAGGTCGTCAGGCAGCGAGTAGCCGGTGAAGCCCTCTACGAAACCCAGGAAGAGCAGCAGGACGCCGATGACCCAGTTGGCCTCGCGCGGCTTGCGGAACGCTCCGGTGAAGAACGTGCGGAACATGTGGGCGACCATCGCGGCCACGAACAGCAGCGCGGACCAGTGGTGCACCTGCCGGACGAACAGCCCGCCGCGCACCTCGAAGGAGATCTCCAGCGAGCTCGCGAACGCGCGGCTCATGTGCACCCCGCGCAGGGTGTCGAACGGCCCCTCGTAGACGACCTCGGTCATCGACGGGTCGAAGAACAGGGCCAGGTAGGTGCCCGACAGCAGCAGCACGATGAAGCTGTAGAGCGCGATCTCCCCGAGCATGAACGACCAGTGCGTCGGGAAGACCTTGTTGAACTGCTTGCGCATGCCCGCAGCCGGGTGGTAGCGCTGGTCCAGCTCGTCGAGAGCCTGGCCTGCCTTGGCCTGCAGCCCGTTGCTGTCTGAGCTGGGGGGTGTCGTGCTTGCGCTCATGTGCTCAGCTCCCAGAAGGCTGGGTCGGCGGGCGCGACGCTGCTGGCAGCTCCCAGAAGGCCGGGCCGATGGGCTCGACGAAGTCGCTGCGTGCCACGAAGAAGCCTTCGTCGTTGACGGTAATCGGAAGTTGGGGCAGCGGCCTGGTGGCCGGGCCGAAGATCGGCTTGGCGTACTCGGTGGCGAGGAACTGCGACTGGTGGCACGGGCACAGGATGCGCTGGCTCTGAGTCTCGTATAACGAGGTCGGGCAGCCCAGGTGCGTGCAGACCTTCGAGTAGGCGTAGAAGTCGCCGAAGTTGAAGTCCTCCTGGTCGGCGCGTTGAACGACCTCGGTGCCCGGCCGCAGGCGGATCAGCATGACCGGCACGTCGGACCGCCGCAGCGCGCGGAGCAGGGCCTCCTCATCGCCACGCTCGGACTCCCGGAACGGGAAGACCGTCTCCATGGAGCCGGGCGCCTGGTCCTCCGGTCGGACGAGAGAGATCTCGTCGGGGATCCCGGTGTCCCGGCGCAGGTACACCGTCTCGCCGTTGACCGGCTCCCAACCGGTGGTCCACAGCGCGGCGTCGGCGCCACCCTTCCACGGGTTCCGGATCAGCGGCGCGATCGCGACGACACCGAGTCCGAGGCCGAAGACGCCGGTCGCGGCGCCCGCCGAACGTTTGATCATGGATCGGCGCGCGATGCTGGTGTCCTGCCCGGCCTTGCCGAGCTGGGCGACCACGGTCCGGCGGGCGAGCTCGTCGGAGGCGCCGTCGTGGCGTTGCTGGACCGACACCTCGTCGGGGAAGAACTTCTTGACATAGACGATGACGCCGATGCCCAGCGCGAGAACCGACATCCCGAACGTGAACCCGATGACCGGCGTGTAGAGGGCGTAGAGGACGTGGCCGTCCTCGTTGAACGCCCGGTACTCGTAGGGCCAGGCGAGGAAGGCCACCAGGAAGGCCAGTCCGGACAGCGCGGAGATGCCGAACCACACCGCGACGCTGCGTTCGGCGCGCTTCTCGGCGCGGGTGCCGGGGATCGGCCACTTGCGCTGGTTGTGCAGGACCTCGACGTCATCGAGCTCGGAAGCGAGCCGCGCAAGCTGGTCGGGAGTCATCTCCGCCAGTTCGGCGGCCGTCGGCTGCCGTGAGAGGTGCGCCTCGGCCCCTTGGTCGGAATGGGAAAGGGTCATGACTTCGCTCCGAGCCAGAGTGCGAAACCGATCAGCGATGCCAGCAGGACGATGAAGGCCACCAGGCCCTCGGACACCGGGCCGATGCCACCGAGCGCGTAGCCGCCGAGGCCCTGCACGTCCGTGCCCTGCACCGACTCGACATAGGCGATGATGTCCTTCTTCTCCTCCGGGGTGAGCTGCCGGTCGGAGAACCGGGGCATGCTCTGGGGGCCAGAGAGCATCGCGGTGTAGGCCTGCAGCTCACTCGCCTGGTCCAGCGAGGGGGCGTCCTTGCCCGAGGACAGCGCACCGCCGCGCCCGGTGAAGTTGTGGCACGACGCGCAGTTGAGGCGGAACAGCTCACCGCCGCGGGCCGGGTCCTCGCCGCGCAGCGCGGTGCCGGACTGCGCGGGGCGGGTGGGACCACCGCCGCCGGTCTGGATGAAGGCACCGAGGGCGTCGATGTTGGCTGCGCCCTGCTCGGTGGTCGGGTCGAACTGCGGTGGCGGGGGCTTGCGCGCGGCCTGCGCCTCCTGGCGCGCCAGCGGCATCCGGCCGCTGGACACCTGGAAGTAGACGGCGGCATCGCCGGTGCCGATCAGGCTCGGCCCCTGGTCCTCGACGCCCTGCAAGTTGGAGCCGTGGCAGGTGATGCAGGCGTTGTTGTAGAGGGCCTGGCCCTGGGCGAGCAGGGCCGCATCGCCCTGCGCGGTGGCGACCTGCGGTTGCGGGGCGAACGCGGTGTAGAGGCCACCCGCGGTGAGCAGGCCGAGGCCCAGCGCTACCGCGCCCGCCACGCGGCGGCGGAGCCGGCTGCGCGGGGGCATCGAGGGGGATGTGGGGGTCATCGTCTGCGTCTTCCAGCCCTTGCGTTCAGCGAATGAAGTAGATGACGGCGAACAGGCCCACCCACACCACGTCGACGAAGTGCCAGTAGTACGACACGACGATCGCGGCGGTGGCCTGCGCCGGGGTGAACTTGCTCAGCTTGGTGCGGATCAGCAGGTAGATGAACGCGAAGAGACCCCCGGTGACGTGCAGGGCATGGAACCCGGTCGCCATGTAGAACACGGTGCCGTAGGCGCTCGAGGCCAGCGTGGTGGCGTGCTCGGTGACCAGCACGCGGTACTCGTTGACCTGGCCGAGCACGAAGGCGGTGCCCATCGCAAGCGTCAGCAGGTACCACCGGCGTAGCCCGAACACGTCGCCGCGCTCGGCGGCGAACACCCCGAACTGGCAGGTGAACGAGGACGCCACCAGGATGATCGTCACTACCAGCGCGTAGGGCACGTTCAGCTCGGTGGGAGCGGGCGGCCATTCCGCGCCCAGCGGGTTCTGCGCCCGTGCGGTGAAGTAGATCGCGAACAGCCCGGCAAAGAACATCAGCTCGCTGGACAGCCAGACGATGGTGCCCACGCTGACCAGGTTCGGGCGGTTCAGCGAGTGGATGCGCGCGCTGATGCTGGGAGCCGCTGTCGTCACAGGGGCATTATTACCCCCGGTCATCTTCTACAGCCTGTCGGGATACCTGGGACGTCGGTCACGGGTCGATCCCCCGACGGGCGGCCCACTACAGTTCCCGCCGTGAACAGCCCCGTCGAGCACGAGCCCCTGACCGTGCTGGTGTTCAGCCATCGTCCCGAGGTCCGCGAGGCCATCACCTCGGCCATCGGTCCGCGCCCGGCGCCGGACCTGGGTCGGGTGCGCTTCCTGGAGACGGGGGGCATCGCCGAGGTGTTGACCGCGGCCGACTCCGGTGTCGTGGCCCTCGCGATCCTCGACGGCGAGGCCCAGCCGACGGGGGGGATGGGGCTGTCACGCCAGCTGAAGAACGAGCTCGAGGACTGCCCGCCGATCATCGTCACCGTGCGCCGGCGGGATGACCGGTGGCTTGCCACGTGGTCGCAGGCCGACGCGGTGCTCCTACACCCGCTCGACCCGGTCACCGCCGCCGGGACGGTGGCCGAGGTCCTGCGCCGGTCCCTGGCTGGGGGCGCCATCGACACCGCCGGCGTCGACCCCGTGACCCGTGGCTGACCGCGGCCCGCTCACCTGGTCCGCCGTCCTCGGCCGGCTGATCCGGGGCGAGCACCTCGACGCCGCCGACACCGAGTGGGTGATGGACCGGGTGCTCTGCGCCGAGGCCACGCCGGCGCAGCTGGCGGGGTTCCTGGTGGCCTTGCGCGTCAAGGGCGAGACGCCCGCGGAGATCACTGGGCTCGCCGACGCGATGCTGCGCCACGCCCGGCGGGTGGTCGCCCCGGGACCGGCCGTCGATGTCGTCGGCACGGGTGGTGATCAGGCACACACGGTCAACATCTCCTCGATGGCGGCGGTCGTGGTGGCCGCGGCCGGGGTGCCGGTGGTCAAACACGGAAACCGGGCCGCGTCGTCCGCGTGCGGGGCCGCCGACGTGCTCGAGGAGCTGGGCGTGGCCGTGGACCTGCCGCCGGACGGGGTGGCGGCGTGCGTCGCCGGGATCGGGATCGGGTTCTGCTTCGCGCCGGTGTTCCACCCGGCCATGCGACACGCCGGTGGCCTGCGCCGCGAGCTGGGCGTGCCTACCGCGATGAACGTGCTCGGCCCGCTGACGAACCCGGCGCAGCCCCTCGCGGCGCTGGTCGGCTGCGCGGACGCCCGGCTCGCCCCGGTGATCGCCGAGGTGTTCGCGGGCCGCGGGGCGTCGGTCCTGGTGGTGCGCGGGGACGACGGCCTCGACGAGCTGACGACCACGACCACGACCACGGTGTGGGTGGTCGGGGACGGCGAGGTGCGGGTCGAGGTCCTCGATCCGGTCCTCCTCGGCATGACCCCCGCCATCCGGGAGGATCTGCGCGGCGGCGACCCGGCCGCCAACGCCGCCGCCTTCCGCGCGGTGGTGGCGGGGGAGCGCGGCCCGGTGCGGGACGCGGTACTGCTCAACGCGGCGGGTGCGCTGGTGGCGTTCGACGGGGCGCCCGCGCACCTGGCCTCGGCGTTTCCCGCGGCGCTGGAGCGGGCGGCGGCTGCGGTCGACTCCGGCGCGGCGCAGGCCCTGCTGGCGCGCTGGGTCGAGCTGTCGACCAGCCTGCGCGCCTGAACGACTGCGCAGCGCAGGTCGTCGATCACGGCGCAGACCTCGGCTCGGCGCGTCCGGATGAGCGGGGTGCGACGGGAATAAGGATAACCTGGTGCGATGTCACGGTCCGACGGCCCGCCCGGCCCGCCCGAGAGGGGCGAGGCCGCGTCGTCGGTTGCCGAGGAGCAGGTGGCGGCCGCCGGTGCCGGGGCCCCGCCCGCTCCCGTGGACTGGGAACGGCTCCCCGAGCCCGTGCGGGCGCGGCTGGCCGGCGTGGCCGCTGTCGCTGTGGGGGCCATGCCGGCCACGGAGGTTCCCGCGTCGCTGCGGCGCTTGGCTCGCTTCACCCCGGCCAAGCGCGCCAAGCTGGGCGGCGCGGCCCTCATGGCCGAGCTGGCCGGCTCTACGGCGTTCCGCACGGCCGTTGTCGCCTGGTGGGAGGAGCACCGTCCCGGCGAGCTGACCGGTGCCGCGGACGACCCGCTGACCGCCGCCGCGGCGGCGGTTCTCACCGGTGCGGCCACGGCCGCCGCCACGGTGGCCGCGGCTGCGCGTCGGGGGGAGGTCGTCGAGCTGCTGGCCGAGCGCGACGCGGCGCTGTCGCGGGTGGACAAGCTCACCGCCGAGCTCGAGCGGTTCCGCGGGGAGCTGGCCGAGGCGCGCGCGCAGGCGCGTACGGCCGGGCACCTGCGCGACGCCGAGTACCAGCAGCTGCGCCGCCGCGTCTCCGAGCAGGGCGCGAAGCTGCGGGCCGCGCTCGACGCGCGGGTGGCCGCCGAGCAGGCCGCCGACGAGCTGCGCCGGTCGGCCGCGGACGACCTTGCCACCGCCCTGTCCGAACGGGACCGCGAGCGCGGCCGGGCCGATGCCGAGCGGCGCCGGGCCGACCGGGCCGGCGCCGAGGTGGCGGTGGCCCGCCAGGCTGCCCGCGAGGCCCGCAAGGCCGACGAGGTGCGCCTGTCGCTGCTGGTGGACACCCTGAGCGGTGCGGTGGACGGGTTGCGGCGGGAACTGGCGCTGGGTGGCGGTGGGCCGCGGCCCGCCGACCTGATCGCCGGTGCGCAGGCCGCGCGCGGTGGGGCGGCGGCGGACGGGCTCGCCGCTCTCGACGCACTGCTCGCGGTGCGGTCGGTGCACCTGATCGTCGACGGCTACAACGTCAGCAAGACCGGCTATCCCGAGCTGCCGCTCGCCGACCAGCGCACCCGGCTCGTCGGGCAGCTCGCCGCGATGGCCGCACGCACCGGTGCGGAGATCACCGTCGTGTTCGACGGGGCGGGTGTCGTCACCGCACCCATGCGGGGCTCCCGCGGGGTGCGCGTGCTGTTCAGCGACCCCGGGGTGCAGGCCGACGACGTGATCCGGGACCTGGTGGCCCTGGAGCCGGAGGGCCGGCCCGTGGTCGTGGCCACCACCGACCGGGCCGTCGTGGAGTCGGTGCGCCGGCGCGGGGCCTACACACTGTCCTCGGCGGTGTTGCTGACGCGGCTGGTCCGGGGCTGACCAAGTTCCGCGGGGCCTGGATCCCGACGTCGTGGGGAAAATGTCGGTGGGTGCTCCTAACGTCGGCGACGTCGAGAACGAACGACCGTCGAAGGAGCAGAAGTGATCATCGACTGTGACAGCTGCGCGGTTCGGGGTAACGCGTGCGGAGACTGTGTGATCGGCGTGCTGCTGGGTATGCCGGGCTCGCGGGAGGCCGCCGCGGAGGGTTCAGACCTGCCGTCCGGCGCGCCGATCGTACAGCTCGACGCACCGGAGCGACGCGCTCTCGAGGTGCTCGCGGATCAAGGCCTAGTGCCGAGGCTGCGGCTGGTGGCGGCTCCCCCGCGCCGAGCGACCTCTGATGTCGACACCGAGCCGCACACTCGTGACGTTGGGTGATATCACGTCGTTCTCAAACCGGTTGTGTTCGTGTTGTATCTCGTGTGGGTGACCTCATGACGGCGCTATGTCAGGTGGGGCATGGGTTGGACCCGGCTGGCCGGTCTCCGTAGTCTCCCCGAGTCCTTGCGGGAAGTTCAGCCATTCGACCCGAATGGCGACGCAAGGTCACCGGGAGAGGAGATCTGTCCGCGTGATGCCGCCCTGGCGTAACCCATCCGGCTCTCGCCGGACGTTCCGTCGGTGGCAGGAGCGATGCGTCCGCCATTGGCGCTACGCGGTGCCCACGGGTGCCGTGGTACTCGCGACGCTCCTGACCCTGGTTCTCGGTGTCACCCCGGCGGGTGCCCAGCCCCAGCCTCCGCCTCCGCCTCCGGACAGCGCGACCGACGCCGCTGCCCAGCTGGAGCAGGTGCAGCACGAGGCCGAGGCCCTCACCGAGCAGTGGCACGCGGCCAGGGACGCTGTCGCTGCCCGCCAGTCCGAGCTGGAGATGCTGCGCGCAGCCGTCGAGCCCGCGCGGGTCGCCGTCGAGGCCGCCCGGGACGACGAGGAGCGCTACCGCCGCCAGGTCGACGCCGTCGCGATGTCGACCTTCGAGAGTGGCAACCTCGACCAGCTCAACGCGCTGCTCGCCAGCGACTCGCCGCAGGACTTCCTCGACCAGATGTCGGCGCTGGAGACCCTGGCCGCTGACCACAAGGCCTCCCTGGATCAGCTGCTGGCCGTCGTCGACCGCACGGCCACGGCGCAGGCCGATGCCGACGCGGCCGCCGCGCGGGCACAGGCCGCCGCGGACGAGGCCGCCGAGGCCGAGCAGGAGCTCGCCGCCCGCAAGCGCGACGCGGAGATCCGCATCGACGAGGTCGAGCGGCTCCTGGAGCGCCTGACGCCGCAAGAGCGTCGCGACCGCGCCGGACCGGAGGAGGACGGTCCCAGCGGGCCGGTCACCGGTAGCGGCGTGGGTGTGGAGGCACTCCGGGCGGCGCATACCCAGCTCGGCAAGCCCTACCAGTGGGGCGCTGAGGGCCCAGGCAGCTACGACTGTTCCGGTCTCACCTCCTGGGCCTACCAGCAGGCGGGCGTCACGCTGCCGCGGTCGAGCAGCCAGCAGGCCAGGGTCGGGAAGGCGGTGTCCTGGGATGACATGCAGCCCGGGGATCTCGTCTTCTACTACCAGCCGGTGAGCCACGTCGGCATCTACGCCGGCGAGGGAAAGATGATCAATGCGCCGCAGACCGGTGACGTCGTGAAGTACCAGAAGGTGTCGAGCAGCGCCTTCACCGGCGCCCGGCGCTTGTAAACCAGACCTCGTCCGCTCCCCTGGGAACGGGGCGGCGGTCGGCCGGTGGGGGACCGGCCGCCGCCCGTTCTTGCCGCTACGGGCGATAGCGTCGCGCGGATGGTGCGCACGCTGCTGGTGACCAACGACTTCCCGCCCCGTACGGGCGGTATTCAGAACTACCTCCAGGCGCTTGCCGATCGGCTCCCGCCCGGTGAGCTGGTTGTGTACGCGCCGGCGTGGCTGGGATCAGCCGAGTTCGACGCCGCGCTGCCCTATCCCGTGCACCGGCACCCCTCGTCGCTGATGCTGCCGCTGCCCGGTGTCGCAGACCGGGCGACGGTGCTGGCCCGCGAGCACGGTGCGACCACGGTGTGGTTCGGAGCGTCGGCTCCGCTGGCCCTGCTCGGACCGGGCCTGCGTCGCCGGGCCGGGATCGAGCGTGTGCTGGCCAGCACGCACGGCCACGAGGTGGGCTGGTCGATGCTGCCGGGCGCCCGGCAGGTGCTGCGCCGGATCGGTCGCGACACCGACGTGCTCACCGTGATCTCGAGTTACACCCGGGGTCGGGTGGCGGCCGCCTTCGGTCCCGGCGCGGCACTGGAACACCTGCCCTCGGGCATCGACGCCGAGGTCTTCGCTCCGGATCCGGCCGCGCGCAGCGAGCTGCGTCGCCGGTACGGCCTCGGTACGGCCCCGGTCGTGAGCTGCGTGTCCCGGCTGGTCGCCCGCAAGGGGCAGGACACGCTGATCCGGGCGCTGCCCCGAGTGCGGGCTCGGGTGCCGGGTGCGCGGCTGCTGCTGGTCGGGGACGGCACTTACGGTGGTCGGCTGCGCCGGCTCGCGGTGGAGTGCGACGTCGCCGAGCACGTGGTGTTCACCGGCGCGGTGCCGGCCGCGGAGCTGGCGGCGCACCACGCCATCGGCGACGCGTTCGCCCTGCCCTGCCGCACCCGGGGCGGCGGGCTGGACGTGGAGGGGCTGGGCATCGCGCTCCTGGAGGCCGCCGCGAGCGGGCTGCCCGTGGTCGCGGGTGACTCGGGCGGTGCGCCGGAGACGGTGCAGGACGGCCGCACCGGGCACGTCGTCGACGGCCGGGACCTCGACGCCGTGGCCGACGCCGTCGCCGGCCTGCTGGCCGACCCGGGCCGGGCGCGCGCGATGGGTGCTGCGGGCCGGGAGTGGATGTTGCGGGAGTGGAGCTGGCCGCTCCGGGTGGCGCGCCTGCATGCCCTCCTGGCCGGAGCCCCGCTTACCGGGTCTGCGTGCTGCCCTCGGTCCCCGGCGTCCGCAGCAGCGCGACGGCCTCCAGCTGGGAGCTGACCTCGAGTTTGGTCAGGATGGAACGGATCTGGCTACGCACCGTGGCCAGTGACACGACGAACTCCTCCGCGATCGCCGCCGCCCGACAACCCGCCGCGAGCCTGTCGAGCACGGCGTGTTCGCGCGAGGTCAGCCGGTCCATGCGCCGGTGCCATTGCTGAAGCGCGACCTTGTATCGCTGGTCGAGCTCCAGCCACTGTTGCCGGTCCTGTTCGGACATCACCGGGCGGCCGCAGGTGGCGTCGATCACCGTGTCGCGCAGCGTCGGAAAGGGGGTGGTCTTGCTGACCACGCCGACCGCGCCGGCTGCGATGGCCGCAGCCAGCTGCTCCCGGTTGCCGCTACCGCTCACCACCAGCACGTTCCACCCCTTGGCTCGCAGCTCGCCGATCAGGTCGACCCCGTCGAGGTGCCCGCCGTGGACGTCCCGTCCCAGGTCCAGGTCCAGCAGTACGAGCCCGGGCGACAGCAACGCGGCCTCGTCCAGGATGGCTTTCCGGGTGGTTGCCGTGCACTGATGGGTGGGGATTGCCTGCGCGTTCAGGGCGAAGGCAAGCGTGGTCCGCACCAGTTCGTGATCGTCGACAACGAGAACCGGAGCCGTGGTCATGACGCCAGACCTCCCGTCTGGCGCGGTGTCCCTGTCGGGAACGGACCGGGAGCCGTCTCGCCGACCCCGAGCGGTACCCTCGAGTTCTCGCTGTGGCGTATCTCGGTTGGTGCCCGGCGCAGCTCGACCACCGCGGTACAGCCGTTCCGGTTCGGTGCGAACCGGATCACACCGCCCTCGCTGTCGAGCAGCTGACGGCTGACATGGAGGCCGAGACCGCTGCCGCCGGTCGAGGGATGCCGGACTCCACGTTCGAGCACCAGGGACTCCTGCCCGGGCGGCAGGCCGCGGCCATCGTCGCTCACCTCGACGATGGTCCGGGAGCCGCAGGGCCCGGCTCGGATACGGACCGGTGAAGCCGGTGCATGGCGTGCACAGTTGGCCAGCAGGTTCGTGACGACCTGTGCGAGCACGGCGGGTGTGCCCATCGCCCGCAGGTCGGGACTCAGCTCCAGGCTGATCGACGCTCCCGTCGCACGTCGAACCACGACCAGGTCGCGCAGCACGCGGCCCACGTCGTAGCCGTGCCCGTCGCTCGGCGGGTTCTCGCTGTCGATCATCTGTGCGAGCCGTGCCAGCTCGCGCAGCACGGCAGCCCGCAGCTGTTCGCGTTCGGGAAACTCCACCGGGGCGCTCAGCAGCTGGGTGATCCCGGACATCACCGCGAGGCCGTTGCGCAGCTCGTGGTCGCGCTCCTGGGCGCGTTCGCCGGCTCGCCGGATGTGCACCGAGGCGATCCGCAGCTCCTCCTGGTGCCGCTGCTGCTCCGAGTGCAGCGTCCGAACACCGCGCGTCGTCAGCTTGATCATGCCCGTGAGCACGACCAGCAGCCCGAGCAGCCGGACCCCGTCGAAGACCAGGTCTGCCTGGCGGACGGCCAGGCCGGCGACGATGCGGTAGAGGTGTGCGGCGGCAAGCGTCGCCAACCCCAGGAAGATCCCGGTCAGCGCCAGGCTGTCCCGCCGGTAGCCGATCACCATCCCGGCCAGGGCGAGCCCGCACCACGCGAGCAGGATGATCCTCGACAGCGCACCCGGAGCGAGTACGCCGGGTAGTGCGGTGGGGAACAGCGCAGCCACCTCGACCGCTGCGAGCATCAGGGTCACACCGGCCCCGGTGGCCACCCAGCCGACTCCGGGGCCGCCCTTGGCGGGCGGCCGCAGCGCGGCGAGCAGCGCAACGGTGACGATCAGAAAACCGGTTACTCGTGCGGTCCCGATGACGACGTCACCGCTGCCGGAATGCGGCCATAGCGTCGTGGAGGGCAGCACCACCAGGCAGTACAACGCGACCGCTGCGCCGATCCAGGCGGACCGGGTGTCTCCGGACACCCGGGCGGCGATGTCGCCGAGGATCGCCGCGGCTGCGGCGGCCGCAGCCGCGGCGAGGCCGAGCCCCAGGTGCAGTTCGGCGACCCCGGTCAACGGTTCCATGATCGGGGCGGTGACCAGTACGATCACCGCGGCCGTACCCAGCGTGAGTCCGAGTACCTGTGCGGCGACTCGCGCACCACACTGACGATCAGGTTGCCGCGCACCTCCGGGTCCGCGCGTTCTGCTCATACCGGATCGCCCCCGTCCAGCAGGCCTCCGGTCCCGCTGAACGACCGCCCCGAAGATCCGCATCCAGTTTTACCCTGCAACCTCGTGGCTTAGAGGTCGCGCACCGTGGTGGGAGTATTACCTGATGGCTCTGATTTCACCTGTTCGGCCTACTGTGACCGCAGATCCCTCCTTTCGGTGGGCAGCCGTCGGAGTGGCTGGCGTCGAGAGGGCTCACTGCAGGATGGTGCCGGTACCGGCGTCGTTCAGGGGGCCGACGCGGTTGCCGTCGAGGTTGTTGCCGGGGCCCACGACGGTGCGGTTGCACAATGCGGTGGCGATGTTCACGCCATAGCGCTGGGTCTTCGGTACCTGGTCGTCGGTTGCGACGTTACCCGAGACGGTGTTGTCGTCACAGCTCACCGAGTTCGTCGAGCCGATCCGGATGCCGTCGCGTCCGGTCACGTCGTCGGAGCTGTTGGTGACGGTGTTACCGGTGATCTGGTTCCGGTCGCCGCCGTTCACGGCGATCCCGTCCCGCCCCGCCTGATCGACGATGTTGCCCGTGATGGCGTTGTCCGAGGACTTCTTGTTGGGCTGGTCGGCGTTCGTCGAGGACTTGTTGACCTGGATGCCGCTGCCGGCCGTCGTGGTGATCGTGCAGCTCTCGATCCGGTTGTTGCTCGCTGCGAGCAGCTCCACACCGTGCCACTGAGTGCCGGTGATCACGCAGTCGCGCAGCACGTTGTTCCGCGCGTCCCAGCCTGCGTTCTTGCCGTCGAACACGACGGCTCGGCCTCGGGATGCAGTGATCTTCACCCGTTCGATCGTCGAGTCGTTGCCGTTGTCCATGTCGATCGCGTCACTGGTGGTGCGCGCCGACCCGCCGGCGGCGACCGTCAGGTCCCGGATGGTGATCCGGGTTGCCGTGGTGAAGTTGAACGGTTCGGTGTCGGCGGCCGCGTTCGTACTGTTTCTGAGCACCGTGGTGTCGATCCCGGCGCCCTCGAACACGATGTCGACGACGTTGTTGAGCTTGAAGAACTCCGTTCCGAAGTCGAAGTCGCCGGCGGTGAAGCTGACCGTGCCGCCGCCGAACCCCTGGAGATCGGTGACCGCACGCTCGCCCACGAACTTCAGCGTGCCGGTGTAGACGGTTCCGGCCGTGGCCGAGGTGGCCTGGTACGTCCCGCCACCGGCCGGACTGATCACGAACGGGGACGGGTTGGGTGGGGCCGGGCCGACGATCAGCTCTGGCTGGTTGGCCCCCTCCCGGCTCGTGACCTTGATCGCGGTGCTGCTCGTCGTCGTGGTGGCCAGGGTCACCAGCCCGTTGGCCTGCACCGCCGAGGTGACGTCGATCGCCACCCAGGAGCCGCTGGCGAACCCGCCGGACGAGGCGAGCGACGCCCCCACCGGTGGTCCGTTCGACGCGTTGATCGTGGTCTCCCCCCACGTGCTGTCCGCGACCGGGTGGACCTCCACCCCGGTGCTGCTGGCGGACTCGGCGTACAGCATCAGCGTCGCCTGGGTGAAGTCGGTGACGCCCTGGACGTCGAACTTCAGGTAGGCGGTGCGCTGCGGTGACCCGTCGTTGTAGACGTAGGTCTTGGCACCGAAGTTCGTGGTGGGCAGGTTCGCGTCGACGTAGCTGTCGGCCACCGGGGTGAACGTGCTGCTGACCACCGGTTTCGGGGCCCCCGGTGCACCCGGGGCCGGCGGGTCGGCCGCCACGGCCAGCAGCGCCGAGACGACGAACAGTCCTCGCAGGAGACGCATGAACATGACGGGACAGCCTCACTTCCGGTGCCGGTTCTCTAGTGGCACTCCTCGGTGCCCGTGTCGGTGAAGACCTCTCCGGCCTCCGGCACGAACGCCCAGTCGTAGCTCGACGGGTGCAAGGTCAGCTTCAGGACACCGAACGTGGTGTCGTTGTGCACTTCGCTGTTGGGTCGGACGGTCGTGACGTCGGTGTGGTTCGCCCCGCCGGTACCGACCGTGAACTGCCGAATGCCACCCTCCGGATCCGGTGCGCCGGACGGGGTCTGCGCAGCGAAGCGCTCGTAGATGTGGTCGTGGCCGTTGAGCACCACGTCGACCCCGGCCGCATGCAGGGTCGCCCAGAACGCGACGTAGTCCTCGTTGTCGCCGTGGCGGCCCGAGCTGAACCGCGGGTGATGGAACAGCGCCATGGTGCACGTCCTCGGGTTCGCCGCGAGGTCGTCCGCCAGCCACTTGACCTGCGGGGATCTCGGGCCGCAGCCACCGGAGTGCCGGCAGGACGAGTTCAGCACCACGACGTGCCAGGCACCGATGTCGAGGCTGCGGTACCCCTTCGCCGGATCGCCGGCCGCCTCGCCGAAGTAGTCGAAGTAGCCCGCCGCACCCGTGTTCGACGCGTCGCAGCCGGTGGCGGCGCTGGTCGCGCCGGTGGCGTCTGCCCTGCCCTTGGCCAGGTACTCGTGGTTGCCCACGACCGGGACGGTGATGTCCTTCACCCGCCCCCACGACCGGTCGTAGGACTCCTGGAACGCCCGGTCGCTTCCGCAGTGGTACTGCAGGTCGCCCAGCGGGAACACCGCGGCGAGCCCGGCGTCGACGAGCAGGTCCGACACCGCCTGCTGCCGGCAGGAGCGGGCCGAGCCGTTGCCGTCCCGGAAGGAGCGGTTGCCCGGGTCGCAGGCGATGTCACCCGCGGCGGCCACGACGGGGTCCGCCGCCGAGCTGTCCGGGCCGGAACGGGCGGCGATCAGCGCCGCGACGGCGAACACCGCGGCGACGAGGAGCAGCCCCCCGAGTGCTACGGCGATCGCTCTGCGGCGGATACGCGGGCGCGGGTCGGCACCCTGCGATGCGTTCATGAGTCATCCCCTCCGCCGCTGGCGCACGAGGAGTGCGAGCGGCAGCAGCGCTACCAGCAATACGGTCAGCATGATCGCCAGCCAGCCCGGCAGGGCGTGCGCCCGCGGTTCGGGTTCGCTCGAGCCCAGTCCCACTCCGGCCTGATCGACCGAACCACCGGTGAGCTCGGCGAGGGTCTCCAACGCGAGAGTGCCGTGCTGCTCGCTCGGCTCGATGTGGCTGTTCTCGCTGAACTCGTTCCAGCTGATGACGGCGATCGCGGCCGGCTCGGACTCGCCGGCCGTCGCGATACCACGCCGCAGCGTCTCGCCGCCCTCCCGCTCGATCACCCGGTGTCCGCCGAGATCCCTCGCGTCGAAGCCTGCGGTGGCCGGGGCGAACCAGAGCCCGCCGTGGGCCTGCACCGTCTCGCCCATCCGCGCGAGCTTCTCCCGGTAGAACTGCTCTCCGGGGTCCCCGGAGGACCAGTAGTAGGCATCGCCGTCGACCAGCGCCGCCACCCGCTCGTAGTCCTCGACGTTCTTGGCCGAGGCGAGGACCGTGACCCACGGTCGCACCGGTTCGACGATCTCGCGCAGCTGGGTCACCGAGTACCGCTCGGTGCCGGTGATGATCACGATCGGCTCGCCGAACAGGTCGAAGACGGGATCGTCGGCGTAGCGGTCGACGAAGTAGCGCAGGTCCGAGGCCACCTGTGCAACCGGCAGCGGCTCGCGCGCGAAGTCGAGGCCCTGGTAGACGATCCCCAGCTTGAAGTCCTGCTGGCGGGCGATCTCGACGAGCTGGTCGAGCCGGGGATCCAGGAAGTCGGTGTGCTTCCACGACACCAGGAACCCGGCGAGCCCGGCGGACGCCGCCAGCCTGACGTGCTGGCGCGCTACCTCCGGATCGGCGCTGGAGTACCGCCCGAGCAGGGGATAGTCCTGCTTGGCGCGTCGCCACGACGTCGGGTTGTACCAGATGTAGTAGTAGGCGAGCACTGGTGCGGACGGGGCCTGATCGGTCACCGCGGTCACCGCGGTCACCGCCGCCACGGGCGCGATGGCACCCGGTGCGAGGCCGGCCGGCGCGAGCGCGACGGAGGCTGCGAGCACGACCACGAGGGAACGGGTGGCACCGATGGGTCCCCCGCGGCGCCTCCGGGCCGGCCTGCGCGGCAGATCAAGCTCGGCGAGCCGCCGGGTGAGCGCGCGCAGCTTCCGGCGCCGCCCGACGGCTGCCAGCCCGACGGCCAGTCCCACCAGCAGGGACCCGACCAACCACAGATCCCATGGAGTGATCACCTCGAGGATCAGTTCTTGATCCTTCGAGATACCCACCGGTCGCAGGAACGACAGTCCCGAGCCGTACACGCGCACGCTGTAGTCTCCGCGCGGGACCCTGGCCAGTTCGGCCCAGCCGTCGGTGAACGGCACCTGTTCCACGACGCCGTCCGGGCGGTGCAACTCCACGCCGGACCCTGCGGCCCCGCCGAAGAGCAGGTCCTGCCCGGTGACCCGCACCTGGTAGAAGAGCAACTTGATCGCCCAGTCGCGTTGCTGGTTCGGCACGAACCGCTGCTGGCCCCGGTTGACCACCTCGGCGCCGTCCACCACGACCCGATCCACTGTCCAGTACAGGTCCTTGCTGGCCAACCCGGTCGGTGTCTGCTGGGTGCGGCTCGCCGCCACCCAGCGCGGCTCGTGGAGCTCGGCGCCCACCACCTCGGCGGTCTCTCCGGTGTTGCTCTTCAGCACCAGCCGTGAGATCCGCTGTGGTGCGATCTCGCGCTGATCGGGTCCGGCGAACCGGTAGGTCACCAGCCGCTGCAGGCGCAGTCCGACGATCAGCGTCTCGCCGCGTCGACGGGTGGGGGAGCCGAGCATCCGGTCGAGCTCCACGCGCAGGTGCTCGTCGATCTGGGTCGGGAGCACCTCGAAGCGTCGGTCCAGATCGACGAAGGTGCGCACCGGTAGCCGCGCCACGCCGGCGCTGTCGGTGCTCACGGTCACCCCGTCGGCCCGGAACTGGGCACCCGCGAGCGCCGGGACGGTCTGGATGACCAGGGTGCCGGGCTGGTCCTGGGCTGCGAGCGTGGCGGGCCCGGTCACCAGCGCGGCGAGCACGATGACCAGGACACATGTGGCCCGAGCGGATGCCCTGCGGGCCGGGCCGATCGCGTTCACGCTGACACCGCCGGGTGCGGTCGTGCCCGGTGTCGGCGCACCGTGCTCAGCGCTCGGGGCGCGGCGAGCAGTCCGGCCACGAACGCACACACCAGGGCGTAGCCGGCGTAGACCACCCAGGTCCGGGGTCGGTCCGCGAGCACCGGATGACGCTCGGTCGAGAGCAGCACCGCGGGTCGCGGGCCCGCGGTGAAGTCGAACGCCTCGAGCATCGGACCGGCCGCCGCGTCCCGGTCGGCCAGCGGCGCGAGGCCCCAGTTGACCTGGATCAACCGCAGGATCGAGGTGAAGTCGTGGGTCTCGTGGTCCACGAACCCGCGGCGGGCGTACGGACTGACCAGCAGCGCGGGTACCCGCGGGCCGTAGCCGTACGCGTCGACGGCCGGCGGGTTGACATGGTCGTACCAGCCCCCCCCAGTCGTCGTAGGACCAGAGGAAGGCCGATGACGACCACTGCGAGGAGCGCATCAGCTGGTTGAGCAGCGAGCGGATCAACCGCTGGCCGGCCTGCACGCTGCCGGGCGGATGCTCGCTGTTGCCGGACGGTCGGATGAACGAGACCGCGGGTAGCTCGCCGTTGGCCACGTCCTCGTAGTACTGGTCGAGGTCCACGATGCGGGAGGACAGGTTCGGATCGTCGATGTAGCGGGCGTAGGCCAGCAGCGGCGCCCAGATCACCTGGGCCCCTCGGTCGGTCTCGACGTCCTCCGACAGCCGGGTCCGATAGGTGATCGTCGGGTCGTAGTTCTGGATGTAGAACTTCCAGCTGATGCCCTTCTCCTCGAGCCGGTCGAAGATGGTCGGGATGTCCCCCCAACCGTCGGTGGGAACCGCCTCGCTGGGGCCGACGGCGCCCGGCTGGCCGGTGATGGCGTACATGTGGTTGCGGACGCTGCCGCCGTGTGCCGAGGTGAAGAACCGGTCGAACAGGACGTACTCGTCGGCGATGTTCCAGTAGTACGGCAGGTCCCGGTCGTCGTAGTAACCCATCGCCTGCGCCCCGTCCGCCCCCGCGCGATCGTGGGCCCACACGAAACCGTCGAGCTGTCCGTCGCGGAACTGGTCGGCGAAGGCGGCCTCGGTGTGCGCGAGGTCGCGGATCGCCTTGCCGCCGATGTGGAACGGCTGCACGCAGGGCTCGGCCGTGCCGGGGACGCGGGGCATGCAGGTGCCGTCGGGGAGCCCGTCGACACCGGCGCGGGTTCCGAAGTAGTTGTCGAAACTGTGGTTCTCCTGCATCAGGACGACGACGTTCGAGATCGGCGTGGTGGTCGGGGGCGTGGCGGCCGCGGGCACCGACGTCGCAGGCATCGACGTCGCGGGTTGGGCGCTGCGGTGGGCGGGAGGGCCGGCGATCGCGGGGCTTGATACGACAGCGTGTAGGGCGACGGCGAGCAGGGCGAGCGCGAGCAGCAGAGCCCGCCGGCGGAGCCGCCCGCCGCGACGACGCCGGGTGCCACGTGCCGACGGTCGCGCCTGCGCGGTCACGGTCGTACCTCATAGACCACGATCACGGGTATCCGGGTGCTCGGGTCGGCCTCGTCGGTGCCCTCGACGTACTCGGTGTGCACGATCCGGCCGTGGTAGCGCTGCGCGAGCACCAGGAGCTTCTCCGCGAAGTGCGACGATCGGGCGGCCGAGTAGGCGTCCCAGACCACGTACTGGAGGTCACCCTGGCGCAGGCTCCGGTCCGGGTTCACGATCGGTGTGTATGCCGGGTTGCGGTGCAGCGGGTTCGGGCTCACCGACAGGCCGTAGGCCTGGCGATGGCCGTAGAACGACACGATGTTCGCCATGGAGGGACCGAGGGTCAGGATCGTCGCCCCCTGCGGGGTCTGGGCCCCGAGCCAGTGCCCGACCTCCCGACCTCCCGGCACGCCGCCGGTGCCGGCCAGGAACTGCGTCCCGCCGCCACCGACCACATGCTGCACGGACCCGGCGAGGACGCTGAGCAGCACGATCCCGCCGACGACGACCCGCAGCCCCCCGCGCCGCGGCGCGACCCTGCCCAGCACGGTCACCCGGTCGGGCAGGCGGAGCACCCCGCGCGCCGCGAGGACGGCGACCGCGGGCGCAACGGGCAGCAGGTACTGGAACCCCTTGACCGGCCACAACTCGAAGAACAGCACCGGGGCGAGGATCCAGGTGACCAGCAGGATCTCCCGCCAGGCGCCGTCGCGGCGCGGGCGCCACACCGCGGCCAGCGCCGCGATCAGCACCAGCGGCCCGAGCACCGGTGGGACGGTGACCGCGTAGAACTCCCAACCGTGGTTCGCCGGGCGCAACAGCTGCCATACCAGGTAGGACTGCCCCGTCTCGGCGTGGCCGGACAGCGCCTGGGTCACCGGGTGCACGGCGAACACCGCGACCATCACGCCCAGCGCGCCCAGCGCCCCGAGGATCGGCCGGCGCAGTTGTGGGGTCAAGGCGAGGAAGGCGTACACGCCGCCGAGAAGCACCAGGCTCGACTCCTTGGCGAGCAGCGTCAGCCCCATGGCGCCACCGGCTGCGAGCAGCCACACCACCCGCCCTGACCGTCCGTACCGGGCCACGTACAGCAACGTCGTCGTCGCGAACAGCACCATCGGGCCGTCGAGCAGGATCTGCCGGGTCACGAGCACGTGGTAGGGCAGCACCGCGATCAGCGCGGCGGCGAGCAGGCCGGTCCTGCGGTCGTACAGCTCGCAGCCGAGCAGGTAGACGACCCCGACCGTCGCCACGCCGATCGCTGCGACGACGAACCGCCCGGCGATGTCGGGTTCGCCGGTGCCGTACACGAACGACAGCAGCGTCTGCACGAGCATCGGGTGCGCCCGGAAGACCGGGAACATCTCGGTGTAGACCGGGTTCCCGGCCAGTGAGGCGGCCTGTCCGGCGTAGACGACCTCGTCGCTGTTCAGGCCGAACGTGTTGAGGTTGACCAGCCGGAGCAGGGCCCCCACGCCCATCGCCGTCAGCAGGGCGAGCCGAGCCCTGGCCGACATGCGGCCCGCCCGCCGCTGCGTCTCCTGAGGTCCCGCTGGCGCGGGCTCGTGTTCCGGGACGAGGGTGCGCGCCGGGTGTTGGAGGCTGACCATCATCGCCACCCGAGCTGGTCATGCTCGGGTCTCGGGTGACGGTCGGTCATGACGAGCCCGCTGCGGACACCGAAGGCAGCTCGTCGCGGGTTGGTGTCGGAGGCCGGACGACGGCCGGCGGTGGCAGGACGGGCACCGTGGCACCGCCGGATTCCACGGCGAGCTGCCGGGCGATCTCCGGGGCCCACGAGAAGTCCGGGGTGCCCACCCACCGGGCCGGTATCCCGCTGATCGCGGAGGCCAGGATCTGCTGTTCCCGGCGACGCAGCTCGGCGTGGTCGTCCTGGCCGATCACGATGGACGGGGCGAGCTGCCGGAACGGCGGGAACTGGTAGGCGTCCTCGGTGTTGGCCAGCAGCGCCGCCATGACCTCGGCGGTACCCAGCTCGCCGGTGCCGAACTCGCCGCGCTCGATGAGGAACAGGTCGGTGACCTGGGACCGACGGGCTACCGAGCAGGGTTGCAGCTGGTCGACCGGGTACTTCGGCGGTGGGACCACCCGCTGGGCGAGCGCGTTCACCGCCATGATCGGCAGGTTCAGCCGGCTCAGCAGCAGGGCGAACTGCCGACCCTCACGGGAGTGGATCCGGCTCTGCAGATCGAGCCAGCGCCACTCCCGAGCGGTCAGCTCGGGAGCGTGCACCAGGGCCAGGGTGTGCCGGCTGATCGTGAGCGGTTTCGGGAAGCAGCCCACGCGCCCGTCGGGATGCAGCACCGTCATGTCGTCGGACAGGAAGCGGGCCCCGTACTCGCGCACCAGACGCAGTACCGTGCCGGTCTTTCCGGTGTCGGTCCGCGCCGAGATGAGCACCCCCCGCCCGTCGATCTCCACGCACGCCGAGTGCAGCAGCATGACGCCCTTGGACACCGCGACGAACCGCAGCAGCGCCTCGAGGACGTTGGTGTAGACGACGTGTGGGGAACGGGCGAGTCGGGGCGAGACCACGATCTCCATGGGGTCGCCGAACTGCACGGCGAAGTTCGCCCCGAGCCGCCCCAGATGCTCCTGGTAGCGCACCGACGGCGGTCCGCTGAGCTGGGTCACCTGCGTCCGCCGGTGCGGGCGGCGCTCCCCGGTCAGGCCGACCCGGAGCTGGATCTCGGTGTCGTTGCCGAGCCATTGGGCACGGAAGTACGCCAGCTCGGGCAGCTCGATCTGGGACCCGATGGTGGCCACGTCCGGGATCGAGTAGCGGTAGGGCAGGTAGCTGCGCAGCGGGCAGTCCCGAACCGGCCGGCCGGTACCGACCGAGTCGACGACGACCCGGATCGGGTCCGTGACGCGCGGGCAGGTCGGTCCCTCGGTCCGGCCGTAGATCGCGAGATCGACGGTGAGAAATCGGGCCAGAAACAGCAGGACGAGGGTGAGCGCGTTGGCCACCAGCACGTTCGTTCCCGCCCACTCGACGAGTGCGGCGAGCACCGGTAGGCGCAGCAGCATCGCGGTGTTGTTGACGGCGAAGAACCGCAGCGCTCGTCCGCGGCGCGTTCCGGAACGACGGTTCCGGAACACGATGCCGTCGGTCAGCACGAACAGCCACGCCGTCGACACCTGGGTGGCCAGCGCCGCCGCGAGCAGGTACGGCAGCTGCAGTGCTTCGTGGTGCAGTAACCACAGCACCACGGTGTTCACCACCAGGCCGGTCAGCCCCACGGCGCCGAACCCGATCACCCTGGTCAGCCAGCCCCGCGGGTCCGCCGCGAAGGATCCCGCGAGCCGCCCGATCAGCAGCCCCAGGCGCAGCTGCGCGAGCCGCCGCCCGAAGCGCAGTCCCACGCCCACCGACGCCTTGCTCTCCCCGGCGTGGCGCTGCCCGAGGCGCACCGGCACCTCGGCAAGGCGCAGCCAGGGGTTCCGGACCAGGATCTCGACCAGGATCTTGAAGCCGTCCGGTCGCAGCGTGGTCAGGTCCACGGCGCTGCGCCGGAGGGCGAAGAAGCCGCTCAGCGGGTCGGTGCAGCGGCCCAGCCTGCGCGGGAACAGCACGTGGCCCAGCAGGGTGGCCGAACCGGACACGGTGTGCCGGACCCGACCCGACAGACCCGCCGAGTCGCCGGCGCCGATGTTCCGGCTGGCGACGACCAGGTCGACGGCACGGTCCTCGCCGATCGTCGCGAGCCGCGCTGCCAGCTCGGGCGGATGCTGCAGGTCCCCGTCCATGACCACGACCCACGCGGTCGAGACGGATCCGAGCCCGGCCAGGACTGCGCCACCGAGCCCGCCCGCCCGCGCGCTCGCCGGCAGGGCGGTGCAGGACTCCGACCCGCAATGGTGACGATGCCGCGCAGTTCCGGATGACCTGCGGGGTGTCGTCATCACTGTCGTCGACGAACAACACGTCGAAGGACTGACCTGTGGCGCTCAGCCCGGCGAGAACCTGCGCGATGTTGCCGGCTTCGTTGCGGGTCGGGATGAGGACGGTGAGATCGAGCTGACGACCACGGGTCGGCTCAACCCGTACCTGCGCGACGTTGTCGATCATGGGGGCCTCGGTTCATCCGGAACTCCCGCCGTCTCAGCTCTGAACCGACGGCTAACGCTAGATGAACAGCTTGGTGTCCCACCCGGTGGGCGACATCGCCAAATTTGACGATACCCAGCTCGGTTCGATCCTTCGGCGGGCGCGGCGACCGGGAATACGTTCAGGCAGGAGCCTTCGCCGTCGCGTAGAGGGAGGCGATGTCCTCGGCGTAGGTCGTGGCCACCACGGCTCGCTTGATCTTCAGTGTCGGGGTCATCTCGCCGCCGGATTCGGTGAAGTCCACCGGCAAAATGCGGAACTCGCGGATCTGCTCGGCCCGCGAGACGGCGAGGTTGGCATCCGCGACGGCCGTGGTGATCTCCGCCCGCAGGTCCGGGTCGTTCACCAGGTCGGCCACGCCGTCGCCGGCGGGCTTGCCGTGACGCTCGCGCCAGCCGGGCAGTGCCTCCGCGTCGATCGTGATCAGCGCACCGATGAACGGCCGCCCGTCGCCGACGACCATGCACTGGCTGACCAGCGGGTGTGCGCGCAGCCGGTCCTCGAGCACCGTCGGGGCGACGTTCTTGCCCCCCGCCGTGACGATGATCTCCTTCTTGCGACCGGTGATCGTCAGGAAGCCCGCGTCGTCGAGCTCGCCGAGGTCGCCGCTGTGGAACCACCCATCCTCGATCGCCTCGTTCGTGGCGGTCTCGTTCTTCCAGTACCGGCGGAACACGATCGGCCCCGAGAGCAGGATCTCGCCGTCGTCGGCGATCCGGACCGCCTGCCCGGGCACCGGGTGCCCCACGCTGCCGATCCGCTGGGCGTCGAGGGTGTTGACCGTGATGCCCCCGGAGGTCTCGGTCAACCCGTAGCCCTCCAGGACCGGCAGCCCGGCACCGCGGAAGAAGTGACTAAGTCGTTCGCCGAGCGGGGCGCTGCCCGACACCGCTGCCACCACCTTGCCGCCGACGGCCGCGCGCAGCTTGCCGTAGACGAGTTTGTCGAACAGGGCGTGCTTGAGGGTCAAGGCCAGCCCGGGCCCGCCGGTGTCACGCGCGCGACTCCAGGCGATCGCGGTGTCCGCCGCCGCTTCGAAGATCTTACCCTTGCCTGCGTTGTGGGCACGCTGGCGGGCGCCGTTGTAGACCTTCTCGAACACCCGGGGCGCCGCGAGCAGGAATGTCGGCTTGAAGACCGCCAGGTCGGTGAGCAGCTCGGAGACGTCGGCGGTGTGCCCGATGATCGTGCGGGAGTAGGTGGCGCCGCACTGGATCGCCTTGCCGAACACGTGGGCGAGCGGGAGGAACAGCAGAACCGAGCTGCTCGCGGAGAGGAACTCGGGGAAGATCTGTGCGGTCGTCTTCACCTCGATGAGCAGGTTGCGGTGGGTCAGCTCGCAACCCTTGGGGCGTCCGGTGGTGCCCGAGGTATAGATCACGGTGGCGAGGTCGTCGGCGCGAATGGCCCGCCGCCGGACCGCCACCCCGTCGGGCGCGCTGGTCTCGCGGGCAGAGCCGAGGGCGACGAGCTCGGCCACACACCCCGGGGAGCCCGTGCCGTCGGCAGCCGGCTCGATCTCCCGGATCCACCGGAGCTTGGCGAGCCCGTGGCGCACCCCGTGGACCATGGCGGCGTGACCTGCGGACTCGACGACGATCGCGACGGCACCGGAGTCGGAGAGGATCCAGCTGACCTGCTCGGCTGAGGACGTCTCGTAGATCGGCACCGTGACACCACCGACTGCGAGGATGGCGTAGTCGATCAGTGTCCACTCGTATCGCGTGCGCGAGAGCAGACCGACCCGGTCACCGGGTGCGATCCCGGCTGCGATGAGCCCGGTGGCCACAGCGGTGACCTCGTCGGCGAACTGCGCGGAGGTGACCTCGAACCAGACTCCGTCCGCTCCACGCCGGCGGTAGGCCACCGCGGTGGGGTGGTTGGCGGCGTTGTTGTAGACCGCGTCGACGAGGGTCTCCTCCTCGCCGACACGGACGGTGGCGGGGACGCTGTACTCGCGCACGGTCGTGGCCTCCCGGTCAACGCTGGCAGTCAGTCGTTCCAGACAAACTTACCTCGTGGACCTTGGTGGCAGGCAGGACCGAAAGGCTCCCGTTATGTCCGGTCGGAGGAGAATGGACCGGTGCCGTCGGTGGACGTAGTGGACGAGACGTTCCTCGCCGTGGCGCCCGCGGTGGTGGCCGCCGAGTTCGCCCAGCCCGACCGGTGGTCGCAGCTGTGGCCGGACCTGCGCCTGGAGGTCATGGCCGACCGCGGGGTCGAGGGACTGCGGTGGACGGTCCAGGGCGCGCTCGTCGGCAGCATGGAGATCTGGCTGGAACCGGTGCTCGACGGGACGGTGCTGCACTACTTCCTGCGTGCCGACCCGGCCGGGCCCGGCGGTGTCGGGCAGCCGGCCTCGCCCCGGCGTGGCGCGGCGCAGACGCGCAGGCGACACCGGGCGGCCAAGGCCATCGCGTTCGCCTGCAAGGACCGGCTGGAGGCGGGTCGGGCACCGGGTGAGCCTCCCGCGTAGGTTCGCCCCATGCGCGTGCACGTGGTCGCCGACGTGCACGGCAACGCCGAGGCGCTGGCCCGCGCCGGTGAGGGTGCCGACGCGCTGCTGGTGCTGGGCGACCTCGTCGACTACATCGACTACGACGACCCGGGTGCCGGCATCCTCGGGCGGGTCCTTGGACCGGAGGTCAGCACGCGGTTCGCCCAGCTGCGGACCGGCGGAGCACCCGGCGAGCTCATCGCCTACATCCGCGACGCCTGGTCCCGGGTGCAGGACGCGGCTGCCGTCGTCGAGGACGCCGTCCGCGAGCAGTACGACCGGCTGTTCGGCGCCCTCACCACCCTGACGTACGTGATCCCCGGCAACGTCGACCTCCCGCACCTGTGGCCGGAATACGCCCGGCCGGGGCTGTGCCATCCCGACGGGCGCGTGGTGACCCTCGGCGGGCTGCGGTTCGGGTTCGTCGGGGGTCTTCCGCTGCCGCCGGGGGAGCAGCTGCGCCGCGGTGGCCCGTGGACCCCGCACCTGCGCCTCGCCGAGGAGTTCGCGGCCGCTGCGCACGGGCTCGACACCGTGGACGTCCTGTGCAGCCACGTGCCTCCTGCGGTGCCAGAGCTCGCCTTCGACGTCGTGTCGCGCCGCCCGGAGGTGTCCGCGCCCGCGTTGCTGGAGGTCGTGCGGCGGGACCGGCCGCGGGCGGCGCTGTTCGGGCATGTCCACCAGCCGCTCGCCGCGCGGGCCCGGGTGGGGCGCACCGAGTGCGTCAACGTCGGGTACTTCCGGCGAACCGGCACGCCCTACGTGCTGCGCTGGTGACGCTGCGCCGATCAGCGCGGGGACCCACCGGTAACCTGCCGACATGGCCGACGCTACGTCCTCCTCGATCGCGATCGCCGCGCCGCCGGAGCGGGTGCTGGCGGTGATCGCCGACTTCCCGGCCTACCCGCAGTGGGCCGAGCAGGTGAAGAAGGTCGAGGTGCTGGCGAGCGACACCGCGGGGCGCGCTGAGCGGGTGAGCTTCCTGATGGACGCCGGCCCGATCAAGGACTCCTACACACTGGACTACACCTGGGCGCCCGACGGCCTGTCGGTCAGCTGGACGCTGGTCAAGGGCCAGATCCAGAAGGCGCAGAACGGGTCCTACGCGTTGGCGGAGAACGGGGCGGGGACCATCGTGACCTACTCCCTCGCCGTCGACCTGAACATCCCGATGATCGGCATGCTGCGCCGCAAGGCCGAAAAGGTGATCATCGACACCGCGCTCAAGGGCCTCAAACGGCGGGTCGAGAGCGCTCCGTGACCGGTTGCGCCTGCTCGCGGCGGCAGGGGCGACTACCCTCCGCGTCGTGCGTGTCGTGTTGTTCACGGGCAAGGGAGGCGTCGGCAAGACGACGCTGGCCGCAGCCACCGCGGCCCTGCTCGCGCGGTCCGGCCGCAAGGTGTTGGTGGTCTCCACCGACCCGGCGCACTCGCTGGGTGACACCCTGGAGGCCGACCTCGGCGGCGAGCCCGTCGAGATCGAGGGTGTCCGGGGCCTGTTCGCCGCGCACATCGACACCCGGGCGCTGCTCGACGACTCGTGGGGGCGGCTGCAGGGCCACCTCCGCGCCTTGCTCGCCGGGGCCGGTGTCGACGAGCTCGTTGCCGACGAGCTGACGGTGCTGCCCGGCGTCGAGGAGCTGCTCGCACTCGGCGAGGTGCGCCGCGCCGCGGAGACCGGGCCGTGGGAGGTCGTGGTCGTCGACTGCGGCCCGACCGCCGAGACGCTGCGGCTGCTGGGGCTCCCGGAGGCGCTCTCGGGCTACCTGGAGCGGTTGTTCCCCGCCCACCGCCGGGCGGTGCGCGGCCTGCTCGCCGGGCTGGCCGGGGTCGGGCGCGACGCGCAGCCCGCCTGGGAGGCCGCGATCGACGCCCTCGACGGGCTGGCCGAGCAGCTCGGGGGCCTGCGTGCGCTGCTCGCCGACCATGCCACGACCTCGATCCGGCTCGTGCTCACCCCGGAGCGGGTGGTGGCCGCGGAGACCCGGCGCACCCTCACCGCGCTGGCCCTGCACGGGCTGCGCGTCGACGGGCTGGTCGTGAACCAGGTACTGCCCAGCTCGCCGCCGTCGCTGCGCGGTCCGGCCGCGCGCTGGCTTCGCGAGCGGCATGCCGGGCAGCAGGCCGTCCTCGCCGAGCTGGACGAGCTGCCGGTACCGCTGCGCACCGCCGCTCACACCGCCGCCGAGCCGACCGGCGTCCCGGCGCTGCTGGAGATCGCGCAGTCGCTCTACGGCGCCGACGACCCGGCCGCGCCCGCGGATGCCCCGGCGGTGCCGCTGCTGCACGTGCGGCGTACCGCGGGCAGCGGTGCGTCGGTCGACTCCGAGTTCGAGCTGGTGCTCCGGTTGCCCGGGGTCGCCGACGGGCCGCTGGACCTCGCCCGGGTCGATGACGAGCTGGCCGTCACCGTGAGCGGGACGCGTCGGATGGTGGCGTTGCCCTCGGTGCTGCGCCGCTGCACCGTGACCGCGGCCCGCCTGGAGGACGACGACCTGTGCGTCGTGTTCACCCCCGATCCCGAGCTCTGGGCCGGTGGTGAGCACCGGTGACGGGGACGACGGGCAGCTGCCGCGGGCACGCCGGGCTCAGCACGGAGCTGCGCACGCTGGTGCTGGGTGCCCTCGACCGGTTCGCGCCCGCGCTGGACCGGGTACGCGCCGGGCCCGCCACTGCGGCCGCCGAGACGGGCGCGGTCTGCCCGGTGTGCGCGGCGATCGCCGTGCTGCGCGGCGAGCGACCCGAGCTGGCCGTCCGGCTGGCCGAGCAGGTAGCCGGGTTGGTGGCGGCGCTGCGGGCCGCGCTGGAGGAGGGCGGTCCCGCGGCGCCGCCGGGCCCGGCGCAATCGTCGTCCCCGCCCCAGCGCACCGTGCAGCACATCAAGATCGACCGCCAGCAGGACGCCCGGTAATACAGGCGCCGGAACCCGACCGTTGGTGACCACCCGCGATTGCTACCTAAAGTAGCGATCTTTCTACGTTGAGTGATAATGATGTCTGCGTTGCCCCGCTCGCCAGCTTGCTGCGGAGTCGGACATCCACACCATCCGGGTGGCCTGGGAAATCTTCCTGCCCCGCGCGATCGGGGAAATCGTAAATGCAGGCGTTCTTGCAGATGTTCTTGCAGATGTCATGGTCGGCGGTGCCGTCTCGGGCTGGATGAAACCCATTCGAGTGACTTGTCGTGGAGTTGTTATGGCCGGTACAGTAGTTTCATGTCGATGTCCGAGCGGATGCGGTCTGAGTGCCTTGAGCGCAGGATTCAATCTGCTACGCTGGGTAACCCCCAGATGTGGACGTCTGCCTAAACGCTGTTGTGCGCAGCCTTCCGGAAGGGCTCTACCCCAACCCTGAAGCGACGGTTCGCGCTGGAAAAAGTGGCAAGAGGAAGGGTGTTTGGTCGCATTTGTTGGTATCCGATTTATTTAGTGGCCTTGGTATGCGACCAAGGGCTTTAGTAGTCGCGCGAGAGCAATGCGCTACCCCGTCTCGCGATGAACGTTCGAAGCTGTGCTCATAATGTTGGGTCGCACTATGTGCAGTCGGCCAGGCGCAAGGGCACAGGGATTTTCAGCCTAGAGCCTCGTGCATCGCCCATCTCTGTCGGGCGATGTGGCAGCTGTGAAAATCTCGCTGGAGTACTCGTCGAGCGCACTATGACGGGCAACTCGCCATGGAGGTATCTCATGTCAGACCTGCATATCAACGGAAGTTCCGAGGAGCCTGTTCTTACCGGCTGGACCAGCCACTCGACAGGGTAAAGCGCCTGATCAAGCTCCAGGCAGGGTGAGCTGGGTCCACGCAGTCACCACGGCCAGGACGTCACCGAGCCAGCTCGGCGAGGGGTCGAGCATGTCGTGGCGGCCTGCTGCAAGCCACAGTGTGGACATCGCGCGCGCCCGGTCTCAGTGGCGATCCTGCGTGCCCGCCATCCCGGGAGCTGGTCAGCAGCGCCGCGCCGATCACCACGGTGGTGTCGGCGCGGTGCTGCGTTCCTGCGCCGACCGACACCACCTGGATCGGCCCCAATCTGGCCCGCTGATAAGACCCGGTTGCGGGCGATCCGCGCACCGTTTCTGGTCCTCGCAGAGTCTACGGGCCCTGCGAGGGCCATAACGAGCGCGCGGAGACGTCGTCAACGCCCGGATCGGGGCCGATAAGCGGGTTGGTGGTCGGAAAGTAGGTGTCTTCGGTGACATCGCCGCGTAGCCACATCGTCAGCAGCGCCTTGTTCGGCCACGGCCGTTCTAGCAGGGCCGCGGCGTCTGCCGTCGCGTCGTCGACCAGTACGGGATCGGTCGCCAGGTCGGCGAACGTCGCGTGCGCCACCGATCCGAAGTGTCGCCACAGCGATGCCTGCGGCTGCCCGCTGCAGTGCGACAGGCACTTCATCAGCTGACTGAGATCATTGACGAACAGGGCGAAGTACAGCTTATTCCGCAGCTGATCGGCGTCGGCGGTCACGATGTCTCGACCTGACCGCAACTGTACGTCGAGTCCAGCTCTGGCGAGGCGGCCGGGATGGATGCGGATCCCACCGAAGTCGCGGACGATGCACCGCACGGGAAGGCCGCCGCGGATCGCCAGCACGGTGTTCTCACCGTGCGCCTCCAGCGCGACACCGTAGCGGGTCAGGAGGGTCAGCAGCGGTGGCAGGCAGACCTGGGCGTAGCGCTGGACGAACCGCTCGGCGCCGGCGCCATGCGGACCGGATCGATGTGTGCTGTTCAGTCTCTGCTGCACGTGCTCCAGCAGTTCCGCGACGACCGGCCTGCCGGTGATCGGAGAGCGAGACCACAACGCGGCAGTGGGGACTAGCAGCTCGTCGGGGGAAAGCTCAGCTTCGGGGTTGCTCCGCGCCAGTGCGGCCAGTGCGGCGTCCCTGCCGAGCTCCCCCGGTCGAGGGATTTCGTGACCGGTCGGCTCGAAGTGGCCCGCGGCGGTCTCGGACATGACGTGCAGACGACCGCCGAAATGTCGCTCCCGGCCGAGGATCTGCTCGAGCAGCCGCGACACCACCGGACCGTTATGGGCTGCGGCGGGGGAGACCCCGCGTGGGGCGTTGGTGAGGCGCACGCTCAGCGAGGTTTTGAGATGACTCGGCCAGGCCGCGGCGCTGGTGGGCAGGGGCGCGACCGTGCGGTAGGAGATCAAGGGTCGGGCCGGGATCTGCGCTCGTAGCTGCCTGATCGCACCACCGCGCAGCTCTGCTGCGTAATCGGTGCCCAGGATGTGGGCCGCCTGCCAGGGGTGCAGCGGTAACAGCGTGAGGTGGTCGGGATCGTCACCGCCGTCCGCGAGTTCACGACCCAGCTGGGGATGTTCGCGCAGTAACAGGCGGGTCAGCGCGCCGGGGCGTTGGACGCGCAGATCGTCAGTTTCGGTGATACCGAACTCTGCTGCGTGCCGCGTGCCCAGGACGGCTACCCGCAGCGCGATGATGTTTCCCCACTCCGGGCAGGTATCCACTACCTCCGCGGGGCTCAATCCCAGACGGACCTTCGCCGCCGGGTGCAGTGGGTGACCATCGGTCACCCACTGTTCAAAGAACGCGAGCGTGCTGAAGGTGGCGTCGATCTCTCGACATCGTCGCGCCCAGCCCAGCGCGGTGGTCACACCGGCACGGCTTGCCTGCGTGCGAAGCTGTTCGGCGCGGTGCTGAGCGCCCAGGATACCGAGGGCGTGGTTCGTGACGCAGTCGGCGAGGCGTTCCTGCACGGAGTCGTCGAGCTCGTGGGCCTCGATACCCTCGTTTCGGACGGTTATGCGGAGCCGATTCTCGATGTCGCGGCGGGCGGTCAGCAGGCAGCTGGTGTATTGCGACGACAGCGCGGGATCACGAGCGGCGAGTTCTGACTCCACAGCGCGCTGCGCCCGCGTGATGGCACTGTCCTGTATCCGCATCTCGGTACCGTAAGCGACCCACTGCCGCTGTGGGTAAACAGTCACGCCCCTGCGCCGCCCGGTGCGGCGACCCGTTGGCTCAAACGATGGCACCGTCGTCGTCGCTGTCACCGTGGGTCGGTGGGTCCGGCCACAACCGCAGCACCAACCAGCCCAAACCGGTAGCGAGCCCGAGCAGCCCCAGTGGTAGCCCGTACGGCTCCGGGATGCCCACCCAGCCCGGTGCGACGATGAGCACCAGCCCCAGGCTCAGCAGGGTCAGCCCGACCGCGGCCGGCGGCCCGATCCGCGGCAGCGGCGGTGGTTCCGGCGGGACGAAGTGCCCCTCGTCCGGGGGTGGGAGCGGGGGGAGGGGCGCCGGCTCGACCAACGCGTCCGCGACACGCTCGTCATCGCCGGGCCAGACCGGAACCCGGCCCTCGCGCTGCCACTCCGACACGATGGCGTCGAACTCGTCGGGAACGTGCCCGCCCTCGGGTTGCGCGCGTTCGTCGGGATCCCGGTTCACGCGGCCTCCTCACCTGTGTCCGCTGGCGGCGTGGCCCGTGCGTGTCGCGTCGTGGAGCGAGGAACGGGACGCGACAGACTCCATCCTCGCACGCCAACCGTCCGTCGACGAGCAGGAGCCGCGTCCCGGTCGTCGTGATCCTGTTATCAGCTACCCGTTGTCGCACTGCTACGACCGTCCGTAGGCTGGCGCAGTCGAGTCGGAGGGGGCGCGCCCAGATGCTGTACTGGTGGTCCAAGTTCGTGCTCCTTGGTCCGCTGCTCCGGTTGTACTGCCGGCCCACGATCGAGGGACTGACGAACGTTCCGGAGCGCGGCGGTGCCATTCTGGCCAGCAACCATCTCGCCGTCGCCGACTCGTTCTTCCTGCCCCTGCTGGTGCCGCGGCGCATCACTTTCCTCGCGAAGCGCGAGTACTTCACCCAGCCTGGGCTCGTGGGCCGGCTCAAGAAGACGTTCTTTTCCGGGGTCGGCCAGGTGCCGATCGACCGGTCCGGCGGGTCGGCCGCGCAAGCCGCGATGGCGACGGCGGTGCGACTGCTGCGCGAGGAGAAGCTGCTCGGCATCTACCCCGAGGGCACCCGCTCGCCGGACGGGCGGCTGTACAAGGGCAAGACGGGCGTGGCGCGCATGACGCTGGAGGCCGGCGTCCCGGTGGTCCCGGTCGTGATGATCGGCACCGATAAGGTCAACCCGATCGGCTCGCGGATGTGGCGCCCGTGCCAGGTGCACATCAAGATCGGCGAGCCGCTCGACTTCTCCCGCTATGCCGGGATGGCTGGTGACCGGTTCATCGAGCGCTCGATGACCGACGAGATCATGTACGCGCTCATGGAGCTGTCCGGCCAGCCCTACGTCGACATGTACGCGGCGTCGGTCAAGGAGCGAGCGGCCGCGGTGACGCCGGCGCCGAAGCAGCCGATCGTGGACCCTGCTCTCCCGGAGAAGCCGGTTCGCTCGAGATCCTGGTCGCGGTGACGATGCCGGACTTCAGGAGCTCGACTCCCAGCGAAGGGTGCGAGCGTGCTGGCTCCGGCTCCGCGGCGAGGAGCGGGGTGTAGGGTTACATCAGATGCTCGACTAGCTGAGCTGGGCTCACAGTCCGGTGTTCGTGCTCGGTTACCCTAGGGCGAACCTGGACTTGCCTCCGCGACAGTCGTTTACCGGCGACGTCATCGAAGACATCGTCCACCTCATCGGCGAGAACCTCGTAAGATCAGTGTGTTGTGCCGCAGGCTCTACCGGGTGGCTCGGGATTCTGGAGGCGATGTGTCACCAGACGTGGTACACACCGATGCAGGAGAACACGTAGCCAGGAGCCGAGCGCACCTGGAAGCCGCGATGCGGCGCGTGCTGGAGAACCACCTGTGGGACTTCAGCCGCGACTACCCGGTCACCATCGAGCCGGCCGGGCGGGTCGATGTCTGGATCCCGGTTGCCGGCCCCGAGCCAGCTGGATGCGCGGTCCTCATCGTGGATGCCGTCGTCGACGACGAGGACGTCCTCCGGCTCTTGACCACAGCAGAGGCGCTCGATCGGTCGGTAGTCCGGTACCAGGCTCTGGTGGTGGTGATGGAGGGCCGGCTGAGCGCGCCCCACGCGGCTCAGCTGCGGCATGCCTTCGGCCGAGAACCTCTGACCCATGTGGCGCGTTCCTTCGAGGAAGACTTCGCCGCCGCCATGAAGGCTATGCTGCACCGCTTCGACCACACTGCTGGCGCCGGCACCCTCTCGAGCGTCTCGGACCGGATCGATCGGATCGATCGTCAGCAGGCACGTACCCAGGACGTGCTGGCTCAGGTGACGAACACGCTCAACGATCTCCGAGCTGACCTGAACGCGGCCACGCGGCCAGCGCGCCGCGACGCTCCCGACGGAGCGGATGTTCGTCACCTGGAACGAGCCTCGACACGGATCGAGACACCCGCCCCTGTTCGTGTGCTGTTCGAGCAGGTGCTGCGTGAGCTTGAGGAGCTCGGCTCGACCGAGGCCGCGATCGGCCCGGTCTTCACTGCGGGTCCGGCGGCGCCCGACACCCTGACGGCACTTCGTCAAGTCCGCAACGCACCTGACGAACCCTTGCGAGGCCTCGGCTGCGCCACGCTCCTTCGGGCCGTCGTCGTCGGCTTCCGCGATGCCGTGGAGTGCTGGTTCGACGGTGTTCCACCGGCGGGGGACACTCCCTTGGGCGATGCGGAACGTCGCGGGCTGCAGCTCATCTGCAGCCGATACGACGAGGCCTATGAGTGGCTGCCGATGCGGGAGCTGCACGGGCTGCGACGACTGCCGCGCCTCGGACGCCTGACCGAGTCGGGTTCGTGGAGCGATCGGGTCAGCGCCACGCAGATCAGGTTGGAGCGTCTCGGCAGCGACGTCCGGGAGGCAGCCCTGGGGTTTTTCGGCCGGTGAGCCGCGCCGTCACGCCGCCGAGTGGGGCGCTGGGGTGGAGACCAGGACGTCGTCGTCCTCAGTTTTTTTTACCGGGGGCAGCTTTCGGTCTTCCCGCTGGTCGACGAGCCCGTTGGCCGCGAGGTGCAGGAGGTTGACGACGAGGATGGCGGGGGCCACCACGGCGACCGTGCCCGGGATGACCGGCTCCAGCAGGAGCGCCAGGATGATGGCCGTGATCCCGCTCTGTTGGCTCAGGGCCAACCGGAGCCGATCACCCAGCAGGCGCCGCGCGACGATGGCACCCACCGCGACCTGTGCGAGGTAGGCTGTGCAGCCGAGCGCGATCCCCTGGACGAGGTTAACGCCGCCGGCGACGATGAGACCGAGCAGGAACGTGGCGACGATCAACGCCACCGTCGTGGCGCGCTCGAGGAGCCACGCCGTCACGGGCCGGAAGAACAGCCCGACGACAGCAAGACCCAGCATCAGGAACTCGGTGACCGCCACCGTGGCAATACCGAGGAGTAGCAGGATCGCGAGCGTCTGCCACGCCCACGCGGGACCCTTGTCCTGCTCAGGGCGGCCCGGCAGCGTGCGGAGCAGATACCACAACAGTGCGGCAACCCCGAGAAGCAGCACGTTGCCCAGCACGCCTGCAGCCGGCATGGTCAACAGGTCTGCGCCCGTGCCTGTCCCGCCACCCGCTCCGAGCTGGACAGCCAACCCGGCGAGCAGGATCACCAGCACGGTGGTGACCGGATCGTCGAACGACGACCACGCCGCGAGTATCGCCCGCCCGCGTTCCGAGAGGCGCGAACCGCTGCGCAGCGCCGCGACGGAGAGCGGGTCGATCTGTGCCATAGCCACGCCGAGGACGAGGTAGGCGGGATCTCGGAAGACGGCGTACATGACGGCGGTGATCAGGACGGCCTTGACGAGTACCCCGACCGTGACGGCAGCGATGACGACGCGGCAGTTCGACCAGAGCTCGGCGAGCGGGATGGATGACGTGCTCGCGAACAGGCCGACTGCGAGCAGCGCGCTCGCCACGACGAAGAAGGTGGGCGAAAGGGCCAGGTCGTCGAGCTTCCAGAAGCTGGCCACCGCCACTCCGGCACCGGCGATGGCCACCGTGAGTACGAGCCGACGAATCAGCATGATCAGATCTCGTCGCGATGACGTGGTCCACGTCATCTGCGCGAGCGCCGCTCATGTCGGTGTCCCATCCCAGGACTCCTCCCGTGTCTCGCGTGCAGTGAGTATAGGGTCACTATCGGTGTCCTGAGGGGTTGTGGGGGCTACTTCTTAACAAGGCCGTCACATTTCTGTGCGCACCGCAGCCAGTGTCGCCATGCTGGCCTCCAGCTCCTGTACGCGATCCTGGTTCAAGGTGACACCCAGTAGATATTCCTGCGGCCCGAGCCGATGGATGGCGATTGCGCCCTGCTCGACGTCGAGGACGACGCTGCGCACCGGTCCTCCCCGCACCGAATGGATCGCCCGACCGAGCTTGCTGACGATCGAGTGGACGTCCGTGGCCAGCTCGCCGTAGAACTTCCGCCGTGCCTCGACGGTCATCAGTTCGAAGTGCCGCTCCATGTCCGGATGTCCGAACTGATCGATGGTGAATACCGGCTGACCTGCTCGGGTGAGCTCAGTCCAGTGGAGTGACTCCGGGTCTACCGTCGTCAGTACTCTATCGCGCAGCGTCGCCACCAAGCTGTCGGGCGGTTCTCCGGCAGCTTCGCCCGTCACCACGGGTGACGGAGCACTGCGGGCGTCGGGTGACGCGTCGGAGTCGGGGTCCTCAACCGGTTGCCGGGTAGGGCGCGAGGCCAGGCCACCTGGGTCCTGGCTGGGGACCCTGAGATCGGTGCGGCGTGTGTTCACCAACTCCACCATCACTCTGTCGGCGGGGGCCACGGCGGCATACGGCCTGGTCGGGCTCAACCCGAGCTGGAAGCCGACGATATGTTGACCCGGCACCACCGACAGGCAGAACGCGGCAGCCTCGTCGGTCTGCAGCACAACCCTGATGAGCCTGCCGGTCCGCACCTCCTCCAGCCGCCGATCCTGCTCCGAGCAGAGCATGCTCAGCAGCCGCGCGACGCGGGCGCATTCCGTACGGAGCTCGGCGAGCTCGTCGGGTGTGCGGGACTCGTGGTCGCCGGGATCGTGAAGGAGGTCGACATGGAGATCGAGGATGCCGTTGCCCACCTGTCCGATCCACCGTGGCGCACCCGGCTTCGACACGTGCTCCCGTAGCCGCCGCTCGGCGGCACCGCCCTCGCCGGGCATGTGAGCGGCACGAGTGACGTGCGGCGTCACCGTGTGTGGAGAAACGGGCTGTGGCGGTTCGGAACCAGTCACAGATCCTCCTCGTTCGGGCTCCGGCAAGGCCGGTTCTGTTCGTGTAGTCAGATCAACGGAATGTCGATGTCGAGATCACACCATCTGGGGGTTGCGGCCGGATCAATGCTCTGGGTCTCGGCCGCCCTGAGGTTCGCGGTGGCTGCGCGGGTCACCGGGTGGTGCTCCCCCAGCACGTCGAGGCAGGTGGGCTGCACCCTTCGGACGAGATCGAGTGCCTCTGCTGTGCTCTCGTCGGTTGCCAGCGTCCGCGCGTGGTTGCTGGTGGCGGCCAACACCCAGGGGTGATTCTCGTCGACGTTGGTGGACAACTCGTTGATGGCCTGACGACCGCTGCGGAGCGCTCGTCCGGTCTGCCCGTCGGCGCGCTCGAAGGTGGCCAGGTTGGTCCGCGCAATGCCGATGAATGGGTGTGCCTTGCCGTACCGTTGCTCGAGGCGGGGGAGGCACTCGCGTGCCTCCAGCACAGCCGCATGGCTGCTGCCGTGCTGGTGCAGCTCCACAGCGTGGCTCATCTGGGCTGCCAGCGTGCAGGGGTGACTCGAACCGAGCCGCTCCCGGTGGATCCCCAGGAGTCGCTTGCCCTCGTTGAGGGTGGTCTCCGCCGAGCGGTTCCCCGCGCGCCGGTAGGTGACCGTCAACGCCCGGGCGACGAGTAGGTCCTCCGGGTCGTCGTTGGGTGACTGCACCTGGGCACGCCTGTCCCCTGCTTCTGTCAGGTGCTTGACGGCCTCTTCATAGAATCCGGTCTCACAGAGGTAGGTCCCCAGCTTTCGGAGTGAACCCAGATACCCTGGCTGCTCCTCACCTAACACACGCGCGCGGTGGGCGTGGCAGCTGCGCTGCAACTGCAATGCCTCGGCGTGGCGTCCGGTCAGGAACTGCAAGATGGCAAGGTTGTTGCCTTCGGCGAGCGTGTCGGGATGATCCTGGCCGAAGGTCTCACAGAACTGGCTCCATACGTGCAGGGCTTCGATGAATGCCTCCTCGAAATGGCCGAGGTGTCGCAGATCGCCAGCCAGCCCGCCGGCCGAATGCAAGGTGCGTGGATGGGCGACACCGAGGCTCCGCCGGAGATCGCCGAGAACTTCCTCGTCGACGGCGCGTGCGTCTTCGTGTCGGCCCAGCTTGAACAGGAGGTTTCCTCGCTGATCGAGCAACCTTCGACGCAGCGGGTCGTCCCGGCCGAAACGTGCCTTCCAGCGCGACTCAACCCGCGTGGCGAGCTCGAGTGCTCGCTTCCAGCCGTCCCGCTCGCCGGTCCGGCTGATGAAGGACACCTGTTTCACCACCCACCGGCGCACGGCCCAGGCCGGGCTGCCGGGTTGATTCGGCTGACCGAGATGTTTTCCGATGCCCGTGTGGTCGGCGTCCGGTGCCCCGGACACCTCGAAATGGCGTTGCAGCTCGGCCAGGTCTGCCATCGCCTTCGGCGAGCTCGTCCGGAGCGGGGCAAGCTCCGCGAGGGCGCGCAGCACCGCGGCCTGCCGGGCCTCCCGATCTTCTTCCTTGAGCCGCTCGTGCATCCCGCGCTGCAAGACGCGGTGCATGCGCAATGAGGCCTGCATACCCCAGTCGACGTCAAACAGCCCGAACCGCGCTCCTGCCGCCAGGATGCGGTCGAGTTCCCATTCGTCCTGGTGGAGTAGCTCACCGACTGGCCCGGCCTCAGCGGCGAGTTGCGCGGTCATGGCACGCGAGCGGATCAGTGTCAGGCCGATGCCGTCGGAGGACAGGAAGACGC
Organism: Mycobacteriales bacterium; assembly: GCA_038257875.1. Classification (GTDB taxonomy): domain Bacteria; phylum Actinomycetota; class Actinomycetes; order Mycobacteriales; family Pseudonocardiaceae; genus Pseudonocardia. The sequence goes on along the minus strand of JBBSQN010000005.1, from coordinate 3,103 downwards.
ACATCTCCGCCAGCGTGACAGCCAACCTCCCCACACCGGTGGCGCTGAGCGCCTCGCACGCCGCATCCAGTATTCGGGACATGACCGAGACCGTGTTCGGTCTAGCTGCACTCAACGCCTCGTGCAGGTTGTGGACGGCCGTACGTCGCGCCTCCTCGGCCGGGACGTTCGAGCGGCCGGCAGACGATTCTCCGACATGTTTGATGCTCTCCGGTTTGAGCTTCCGCGCCGTGTCGCGCAGGCAGGCCGCGGCTATCGTGAGGGGGAGTGGCAGCCCACCGATATCCGCGACGACCGTTGCGGCCTCTTCATCGGTCAGGCCGGGGACGCCGATCTCGTCCTGGCGTAGAATCTCCCAGCTTTCCTGCCTCCCCAGCTGCTCGACCTTCAGTCTTCTTCCTGACTCGGGACAGGATCCGTCGGTGGCAGTGACGATCACGTCGGTGACGCCGTTGAGGGTCAGCTCGTCCAGTACTCCCTTAACGACGTTGTCGAACACCAGCAACCACCGCTGCTCCCAGGGGGTGTTCCGGAGTCGCTCGAGTGCAGCGTCCGCCGGGTCTTGCGGCGCTGGCCAACCCTGGAGGCTCGTGAGCTCGGCCAGGGCCCCGCGCACCGACCGCAGATCCTGTGCTGCCACCCACCACACGCCTGCGTAGTCCTCGGCGAAGCGGTGCGCGTACTCGTTGGCAAGGCCGCTCTTGCCCACACCGGGTTCGCCGACGAGAACGACGGGCTGACTACTGATCGCGTCCGACGGGCCGGCCAGCGGTACGAACTTCTCGCGGATCGCCTCCAGCAGCTCGCCCCGGCCCACGAATCGGGGGTCCCTGATCGGTATTCGCCGCGTGATCTCGGCACCAGATACGGAGACGCTGCGATCCTCCGCGCTGTTGCCGTGATTCTCCGCCCTGCTGTTGTCGAACAGGCCGAGGCCACCGAGCACGGTGGCGCGGTGACCATCCGATGAGACCGCGGAAAGATCGATCCAGCGGCGGCCGGCGAGTGCCTTCGGATCAAGATCAGCACCAGGTAGGCCGAGGCACACGGCGTCTGCCGGTACGCGTGGATCGTCAGCGGCCAGGTGCTCCGAGAGGATCGCCAGCACGATGTCCTCGCGATCCGGATCCGCCGCGGTGCCGCTGGCCAGGGGAAAGCGGTGGACGGGAACCCGGGCGGCACGAAGCCAGGTCGCGATCTTTTCCGTCCAGACGCGGTCTCGGGGCGCGTAGGCGAGCTCGTGCCTCGGCGGAGTCGTCCGGCCCGGGCGGTCGAGTGCCCACGCATAGTGGTCCCGCAGCTGTAGTGGCAGCTGTGGGACCTCGAACCGGTCGGCGACGAGCTTGGCGATGCCATGATAAACGCGGCCCAGCTCACCGTCTCCGTCGAGCAATACCGCTAGCACCTTGGTCGTGGTGGTGTCAGGATCGTAGGGCAGCTCGACCAGATCAAGTGTGCCGTCGGCAGCTTCCGAGCCGCCCGTGGACCGACCGGTGAGTGTGCGCCGGGCGGTCGCCCCACCGTCGCCGACTGATGCCGAGCCCCCGCCCGTCACGACCACGACCGCGTTGGGGCCGTGGTGGCTGTCAGAACGCAGATCGGTGATCAGTTTACGGGCATCGGTGATTGACTGAAGGCCGGGCAGGACACTGACGACGACCGAGTCGGCGACTCCGGCGGACACGTCGACTCCGGCAGCATCGACTCTGCCGTCGGATCGCTGTGCCGGACCATGCAGGAGTACATAGTGGTAAGGGCACCCTTGCTTCAGGATGCGGCATAACTTCTGCATTTTGGCCGTACTCAGGTGCGGAGCGTGATCTCCGCCCGGTGCGGATTCGTTCAGCGCCGCGACGTCGAGCGAGCCCGTGAGTCCATCCATCCGGTGGCGCCACCACTGGCCGACGGGCCATAGCCGGGTCGTGCCTCTGACGGGCTCGGCAACGTGAGGAAAGGTTTCTCGGAGCGCCCTGGAGACAGTCTCTCCGAGAAGGCCCATATCGAGCGGCCGGGCCGGACATCGGCTGAGGTAGGACTCTACCGCCAGCCGCTCGGACTGCCAGTCGAGAACGAGCACGCGCGCACCTGCGCCCGCGAGCATCCACCCTACGTTGGCAACCAGCGCGGCCTGCTGGGTGTCAGGAGCCGTGGCGATGAAGCTGACCACACGCGGGACCAGCTCCGACTCGGCATCGTCGTTCTGGCTTGGCTGGCTCACTCGATGGACCTTTCGTACGTTGCGAACGTCGTCGGCGGCTCCTCGCACTCCCGAAGCACGCGCCGAAGAGCATCGCCGAAGACGGTCCGTGGCAGGCCTGCCACCACGGACAGGTCGAGATCAGAGATGTCGAGGAGGTCCGACTCGACACCGTGGACCTCGTCGGGATGACTGCGCCGCATCGCCTCTGCCTCCGTGTGGTCCGCCACGGCTGACCAATACGACGACACCCAGCCATCGCACCGCATCGCCCCCGGTTCCGCCGCATGGTACCGGTTGGACGATCGGCACGTCGCGTCCCGTTCGCTGGTCTGTCCTGGCACACGCCGTGCGGGCGCGGGTGCTGGACACAGACCTCCTGGTGTCGATCTTGTGGTCGTGTCCTGGTACGCGGTGATCTCGGTGCTGCGGGCTGCGCGTTCGGACCTGCTGGCCCGTCGGCCCCGTTGTTCACGGACTACGGCCTCGACTCGGCCTCGACGCCGAGCCCGACACCACCGGCAGCAACGCGCTGACCTGGCGACACGCCCGCTGATGACTACACCGACGGGCTCGGCAACCCCGCCCCGGGCAGACGTACCGGACTCCTGCGGGCTATCCCAGGCGATCACCAGTGGACGAGAGCGCCGAATGACCTACGTTCACACGCTGATGGAAGATCAGGTCGGCAAACTGGTCCAGATCCTGAGCAGGGCTCGACAAATGCTGCCATGAGCAGGGATGGTGATGCTCTTGATGGTCGATGATGAGGGTTATTCAGCCAGCCTTGTGACTATTTACACCCGAAAGTGTATGTCCCCGCTCGGCGTGTCGCCACGGGCGGCGGCCCGTTTGCTGCAAGAATCCGGCTTGCCATAACCAACCTCACGTAAACGGGCCGCCAAG
>JBBSQN010000004.1:0-83551 GCA_038257875.1 Mycobacteriales bacterium | reverse complement strand
CCCGGGGCCGCCGGGGTGGGGCCCACGCGCCCCCTCCCCCCCCCAACCCGTGCCCCCCCCCCCGTTGCGGCGCCGCCACAACCCCGCCGCCCCGCCCCCGGTGCGCGAAAGGGGGCGGGGCCGCCCCTTTCCCCGCGCACGAGAGCACCGGTAGCCAGTGTTCGACACAGCAGCGTATGGTAGGTGACGTTGCCCCGGCCCCCGGTGACAGCACGTGTTGTCTGCCGGAAGGGTTCGCCGTGTCGGCGACAAAAACGCACTCCGCCGCCCGAGGCGGCCCCACTGACGCGATCGGCACGCAGCGGCAGATCGTCGGCTGAACCACGTCGGCAACCCTGCACAAGCAGCAACGTGCCGCCGGACACCTGCGTCCCTGATCACACCAACCCCGCACGCCCACCCGTCGCGGCCGAACGTCACGACGGAGACACCCGCCATCCCACAAGGACAGGATCACCACGACATGACTACTGCCATCGCGCCTGAGCGCACGCTCCGCCCCGGCGGTGCGAAACCCATTCTCGAGGGGCGACGCCCTCCTGGCGAGGCCATCCTGGTGTACGCCTTCACCATCATCCCGATGCTGGCCCTGCTCGCGGCCGTGCCGCTGGCCTGGGGATGGGGCCTGAGCTGGCTCGATGTCGGCCTCGCCGTGGGTTTCTACCTGCTCACAGGCTTCGGCGTGACCATCGGGTTCCACCGCTACTTCACCCACCGCGCTTTCAAGGCGAACCGGGGTCTGCGCAACGGGCTCGCGATCGCCGGCAGCCTCGCGATGCAGGGTGACGTGATCACCTGGGTCGCCGACCACCGCCGCCACCACGCCTTCGCCGACAAGGAAGGCGACCCGCACTCCCCGTGGCTCTTCGGTACCACGCCCGTCGCCCTGGCCAAGGGCTTCGTCCACTCCCATCTCGGCTGGCTGTTCGACCGGGACCGCACCAACGCCGCCCGCTTCACCCCCGACCTGCTCGCCGATCGCGACATCACCCGGATCCGTCGGCTGTTCCCGCTGTTGACCGTGGTCACCCTGCTCGCACCCGCCCTGCTCGGCGGCCTGTTCACGATGTCCCTGTGGGGCGCGTTGACCGCGTTCTTCTGGGCCGGCCTGGTCCGGGTGGCCGTGCTGCACCATGTCACCTGGTCGATCAACTCGATCTGCCACATGATCGGCGAACGCCCGTTCGCGGCTCCGGGCAAGGCCACCAACGTCTGGCCGCTGGCGATCCTGTCCATGGGCGAGTCCTGGCACAACCTGCACCACGCCGACCCCACCTGCGCCCGTCACGGCGTGCAGCCTGGGCAGATCGACATGTCCGCCCGCGTCATCTGGGCGCTGGAGAAGCTGGGCTGGGCACACAACGTCCGCTGGCCCACCCCCACCCGCCTCGCCCGCCTCACCCCCACCCCCTGACCCCGCCATCCCCGCGAGTCGGTACAAAATGGCGATCGAGACGGCACGAAATGGCGCCCGAGTTGCTCGACGCTGCCGACACAGAGTGGCGCGGTGACCGGTGGGGAGTCACAGTGGCCGCATGCAGATCACCCACTTCGGCCACTCGTGCGTGCTGCTCGACACCGGCGCTGCCCGGTTACTGATCGACCCGGGCACGTTCTCCGCTGGGTTCGAGACCGCCACCGAGCTCGACGCCGTGCTCGTCACGCACCAACACCCCGACCACCTCGACACCGACCGGCTCGGCCCCTTGTTGCGCGCCAACCCCGACGCCAGGCTGATCGTCGACGTCGACACGGCGGGGCAACTGACTGGCGTCGAGCACGAGGTCGTCGCGCCGGGGACGTCGGTGCAGGTCGGCGGCTCTCGGATCGACGTGCTCGGCGGTGAGCACGCCGTGATCCATCCCGAGATCCCGATCGTGACGAACAACGCCTACCTGGTGGACGGCACGCACCTGCACCCCGGCGACGCGTTCACCCCGCCGCCCGCGCCCGTGGACGTGCTGTTCCTGCCGGCCGGGGCGCCGTGGCTCAAGCTTTCCGAGGCGATCGACTACCTCCGCGCCGTGGCGCCACGCGTCGCGGTGCCGATCCACGAGGCCGTGCTGGCGATGCCTCGCATGCACTACGGCCGCTTCGAGGAGTTCGCCCCGGCTCAGACCACCGTGCGCGTCCTCGACCGGGAGACCGCCACGACCGTCTGACCGCGGCGCGGCGGTCACGTCTCAGGCGACGCGGGCGAGTGCCGTCAGCCGGTAGGTGTCGGGGACGGCGCCGAGTTCGAGCGCCGCGTCGACGGCGGCGAGTACGGCGTCGTGTCGCGCGCCGCGGCGGAGGTCCTTCGCACGGACGTGGATCCGCGCCAGCTCGCCACGCCGGACCGTCCGCGCCACCTCCGCCTCCAGCATCCGGCAGCGCCACGCCTCGGCGGCCTTCGGACCGTCGGCGACCGGACGGCGCTCACCCGAGACGCGGAAGCCCAGCACGCGGGCGCGCACCGTGGAGCCGGCTTCGGGACCGTGCAGGAAGCGCACGCCGTTCCCGTCGGCGAGCACGCCGAAGCCCTGCTCGCGCAGCGCCTCGACCGCGCCCGGCGACACCAGCCAGCGCGGCGGGACGAACAGGCCGGTGCGTAGCCCCACCGCGGTGAGCACCCGGCGGGCAGCGGTGAGCCGCAGCCCGGCCTCGTGCCGGGGCAGCGCCGCGAACTCGGCGCGGCGACCGACCCGCGCGAGCGTCGAGGACTGCCAGGAACCGATTGGATCGGCCGTGTGGTCGTAGCCGTGCAGCACGATGGCGTCGCCCACCTCGCGGCGCTCGTGCATCCACCGCGCCAGCGGCGAGCCCGGCTGCGTCGGGCCGGTGGAGTCGCGGGGGCGGAACAGCTGTGAGAGCGGCACGCCCCGCGCATCCAGCTCGGCGGCGAACTCCGCGCCGCTGGCCAGCGACTCCGGCGAGTCGTCGGACAGCCCGGACAGTGACACGACGAGAGAGGGCACGACCTCATGAACGCATGCGCCGATGAACGGGGGTTGACGTGCTCGTGAGTGGCGAATGCTGCTCTGGCGGCGATTTTCACTCACGAGCGGTTGTGCCACTCCCGACCGGTGATCCGCTCGTAGACCTCGACGTACCGGGCGCGCGTCGCGGCGACGACGTCCGCGGGCACGTCCGGACCGGGTGGCGTGCGGTCCCAGTCGAGCGTGGCCGACCAGTCACGCACGTACTGCTTGTCGAAGGAGAACTGCGGACGCCCCGGCTCCCACGTGTCGGCAGGCCAGAACCGCGACGAGTCGGGAGTCAGGACCTCATCGCCGAGCACGATCTCCCCGCTCACGTCGAGGCCGAACTCCAGCTTCGTGTCGGCGACGAGGATCCCGTTGCGGGTGGCGGTCTCGGCACCCCTGCCGTAGACGGCCAGCGTCAGGTCACGCAGCCGGGCCGCGGTGCCGGCACCGACAGCGGAGACCACCTCATCGAACGTCAGGAACTCGTCGTGCTCACCGACCGGCGCCTTGGTGGTCGGTGTGAAGATCGGCTCCGGCAGCTTGGAGCCCTCGACGAGCCCGGGCGGCAGGGCGACCCCGGACACAGTGCCCCGCTTCGCGTACTCCTCCAGCCCCAGGCCAGCGAGGTAGCCGCGGGCGATGCACTCGACGGGCAGCATCGCCAGCCGCCGGCACCGGATCGCGCGCCCGACGAGCTCGGCGGGCACGCCCGTCGCGGAGATCACATGGTTCGGCACGAGGTCGGCGAGCCGGTCGAACCACCACAGCGAGAGCTGGGTGAGTACCGCACCCTTGTCCGGAACCGGTGTCGGCAGCACGACATCGTAGATCGACAGTCGATCGGAGGCGACGAGCAGCAGGTCAGCGTCATCCTCGGGGCCGACGGTGTAGACGTCGCGGACCTTCCCGGAGTGCAGCAGCTTCACACGATGGCTCCGGGGGTGTAGGCGGCAGCCTCGGGGTGGGCGTCGACGATCCCCTGCACCCGCGCGACAACGGCGGCGACCTGGGCCGTCGCGGCACCGGTGAACCGCAGCGGCTCGGCGAGCAGGTCGTCAAGCACCCCGGCCGGGAGCCCGAGCCGCTCGTCGGAGGCCAGCCGCGCGACGAGGTCGTTCTCGGTCCGACCCTTCTCCCGCATCGCCAACGCGACGCCGACGGCGTGCTCGGAGATCACCTCATGCGCGGTCTCCCGGCCGACGCCGGCGCGGACGGCGGCCATGAGCACGGCGGTGGTGGCGAGGAACGGCAGGTAGCGGTCGAGCTCGCGGGCGATCACCGCGGGGTAGGCGCCGAACTCGTCGAGCACGGTGAGCATCGTCTCGTCGAGGCCGTCGAGGGCGAAGAACGCGTCCGGCAGCGCGACCCGACGAACGACGGAGTCGGAGACGTCACCCTCGTTCCACTGCGATCCGGCCAGCTCGGCCGCCATCCCGGCGTAACCGCGCAGCAGCACCGCCATCCCGTTGATCCGCTCGGCGGAGCGGCTGTTCATCTTGTGCGGCATCGCCGACGAGCCGACCTGGCCGGGCCGGAACCCCTCGGTGGCGAGCTCGGCACCCGCCATCAGCCGGACGGTCGTGGCCAGCGACGACGGCGCGGCCGCGAGCTGCACCAACGCGGACAGCACATCGAAGTCGAGCGAGCGCGGGTAGACCTGCCCGACGCTGGTGAACGTCGCGGCGAACCCGAGGTGCTGCGCCACGCGCGCCTCGAGGTCGGCGAGCTTGCGCGCGTCCCCGCCGAGCAGGTCGAGCATGTCCTGCGCGGTGCCGACCGGGCCCTTGACGCCGCGCAGCGGGTAGCGGGCACGCAGCTCCTCCAACCGGGCGTAGGCAACGAGCAGCTCGTCGGCGGCGGAGGCAAACCGCTTGCCCAGCGTGGTGGCCTGCGCGGCGACGTTGTGACTGCGCCCGGCCAGCACGAGCTCGGCGTGCTCGGTGGCGCGGCGGGCGAGCCGGGCGAGAATCGCGACGGTGCGGTCGCGGACGTGGTCCAGCGAGAGTCGGATCTGCAGCTGCTCGACGTTCTCGGTGAGGTCGCGGCTGGTCAGGCCCTTGTGCACGTGCTCGTGGCCAGCGAGGGCGTTGAACTCCTCGATGCGGGCCTTCACGTCGTGCCGGGTGACGCGCTCGCGGGTGGCGATGGACTCCAGGTCCACCTGCTCGATCACCCGCTCGTAGTCGGCGATGGCCACGGTCGGCACGTCGACGCCGAGGTCGCGCTGCGCGCGGAGCACCGCAACCCAGAGCTGGCGCTCCAGCACGACCTTGTGCTCGGGGGACCACAGCCGGACGAGCTCCGGGCTCGCGTAACGGGCGGCCAGCACGTTGGGGATCACGTGTGCCGACGATAGGCGCTGCCCGGTCGTGCGCGGAAATCGTCGCCAGAACAGCGTTATCCGCGCACGGCCGTGGTTGAGCGCCGAACCAGCCCGCGCGCTCAGGAGGGGTGCCGGTCGCGCTCCAGCGCGTCCAGCCGGGCACTGATCGACCGCAGTTCGGCGAGCACAGCGGTGAGCTGCACCTCGGTGCGACCGATGTCGGCGGAGACCTCTTCCAGGTCCTCGGTCATCTCCTCGTCGCTGCGCCGGAGGTGCTCGACGAACCAGCTCGCGAGCGAGGCGGTCACCACACCGAGCAGGGCGATGCCCGCCACCATCAGCGACGCCGCGACGAGCCTGCCTTCGAACGTCACCGGGAACAGGTCGCCGTAGCCGACCGTCGAGATGGTCGTGAGCGTCCACCACACCGCGTCGCCGAACGTGGTGATCGTGGCGCCCGGGGCGTCGCGCTCCGCGTCCAGCACCGCCAGCGACGCCACGAAACCAACCAGCCCCACGGTGCCGACGACGTAGGTGATGACCCGCCCGCGGACGTCGCGCAGCCGGCGGTTCAACACACTGATCACCGTGATCACGCGCAGCGCGCGGAGCGGGCGCAACATCGGCAACAGCAGGATGACGAGGTCCACCAGGTGCGTGCCGACGAACCGCCACCTGTGCTCGGCCAACGTGATGCGGACGAGGTAGTCGAGTCCGAAGACGACCCACGTCCCGGTGATCAGGGCTTCCAGTACCACCTGCCCGGTGGGCCCGAGCGAGGGATCGAGAATCTGCCAGGCATAGGCAACGAGGAACACGACCGCGAGCCCGGTGAGCCACCAGTCGACACGACGCTCCCAGGCTGCGATCCGCGGCTCGTCGACGGTCGCTGCGCTCACCGGCGCAGCATAGGTGGCCCGAGCAGGTAGTGAGGTCGCCACAGACCGCGCCCCTCGTGTTGACCAGTCAACACGAGGGGCGCGGTCCGATCGGAGTGTTACGGGGTGTCGTGCCGGTCTGTTTCCTTCTCCGTGGTCGTCGCCTTCTTGCGATTGAGCACCGCGGTAGCGATCACCAACACCGCCGCGAGCAGGATCACGTCCTTGAGAACGTACTGACCCTCCAACGTCGGCGCGTGATCAGGACCACTGAACAACCGCTGCGGAACCAGCAACGCCGGCGACAGGATCCCCAGCACCCAGAACACCAGCAGGTAGATGCTCACCCGCAACCCCCGACCGAGGATCAGCGACAGGCCCAGGGCGCACTCCATGGTCGCGGTCAGCACCATCAGCACCTGGTCGGGCACCAACCCAAAGGTCAACAGCTTGGTGGTCACCAGGACGAGACCCTCGGCCGGGCTCATACCCGGGAAGTACTTCAGGACACCGAACCCGAGGATCACCGCACCCATGCTGATCCGCAACAGGGTGATGCTGTGCTGGTGCAGCCAACCGATGACGGTCCCCTCGAGACCGCTGGCGGTGGTACGGAAGGCACGGAACGTCGATCCGGTCCGCTGCAGCGGTCCCCGCACCGCCAGGTCGACGGTGTCGTGGTCGTGGTGGGCTTGTTCAGCCGCTGGCCGCGCAAGCTTCGTGGTCATATCAGCTCCCCCCGGAGTTGATGGACAGCGAGTGATGGACACGCACCTACAGAGTGCTGCGGCGGGTGTTCACATACGTCACTGAGGACTGTTGACTGGTATTTCACCCGATTGCCGGACAGAAGCCGAGACCCAGTACAGCAGTGGTCCGTGTCGTGGCTCACAAGAGTAAGGCGTTCGACCTATCCGACGTGCTCATCGGCTTCTCAAGGTCATCCTCGATGATGTTCCGCTACGCCAGGACCAGCAGTGCGAGTGAAGCTCATCACGGCTGACCTGGCGTCGCGTCCGGGATCGAAACCCGGCCCCCTCTTCCCATTGTAGTCCCCCCGTCCGCCCTTCGGCGGATTTTGAGTGTTCCTTAACGTAGCTTTGATTGTCTCTTAACGTACCTCGCGCGTCTGGCTCCAGACCGAACCCGGCGCGCGACCTTCCGATTTGATGCTGGCAAGCTGCGCTGCGGCGAGCAAGGGAATTTCACCGCAGCACTGTCGCGCTGATGCGAGCTGGCTGCCGAGTGTCCGGTGATCTGACACCCTGGTGTCCGTTCCCTGGGCGTTACTGAAGCTTCGTGATACCTTCCTCTCGCTCCAATGAAGCGAGAGGGTGGGCTGGATGACCGAAATCGAGAGTCTCGCCTGGTCACAGCAGGTGTTGGGGGAGGCGGGCCCGCACGTTCGCTCCGTGCTGCCCAGGGTGCTGGCGGCCACGCACAACAGGTACGCCGCGATCCACGCCCATCTCGAGCTCGGGAACGCGGCGGCGTACGGGTTGATGTGGCTGGCAGTCCCGCGAGCACTCGTCGAGGAGCTCGCTGGCAGGCAGGGAGTCCAGGTGCACCGCCCACCACGAGCCAGCTATCACCTGCCCGTGATCAACGGCGTGCCGCTGGTCCCGTGGCGCTACGCCAAGGACCGCACGACCAGCATCGACGACGTGCCGTTCGGCCACCCGGTCTCCGAGACACGCAGGTCGCTGTTCGAACCGCTCGAGCTCCCACTGGAGCTGGAACTGGAGCTGGGCGAGCCCGGTCTCGGGGACGGTCTCCTCGCCGACCTCACCGGCGACCAGCGTGAGGAGCTCGGCTCCTACGTCGAGGCGGTCCGGGAGCTGGCCACCGACGGGCAGCGCATCGCCGTGCTCGGCTATGCCAGCACCCCCGAGGCGTTGCTGCGCGGCTACCTCGGTTACGCCGAGCTCCGCGCCGACGACCGGCTGGACTGGATCTTCCGCGAGGACCTCCAGCTGCCCGCGACCGCCCGCGACCCCGTCCGCGATACCGCCCCCTCCTCGCGCGGCGCCTTCGACTCCGGCCCCGTCGCCGAGCCGAACCTGCGTCCGCGTCCCCCGCTGGCCGGACCGCCCACCATGTCCGACCCGACCGACCCGACGCCCGGGAAGACCGGCACTCCGTGACCAGACGGCCCCGCCAACCGTCGCTGTTCGAGTCCGCATCGGCCGGTGCCGTCGCCGACGCCTTCGACGCGGCGCGTCTCACCCAGGCCAGGGTCCTGGCCGGCCTGACCAAGCAGGACCTGGCGGGCAAGCTCGGGGTCTCCCCTGCGGCGATCGGCCAGTACGAGGCCGGTGTCATCGCACCGCGCGCGGATCATCTCGGCACCCTCGCCGCGATCCTCGACGTCCCCGTGGCGTTCTTCGCCGCGGGCCGTCCGCATGCCCGCCTGGACGCGTCGATGGCGCACTTCCGGAGCCTGCGCAGCACCCGGGTCGGTCAGCGGGCCAGGGCCGTCGCGTTCGTCGAGCAGCTCTGGGAGCTCACCCACGCGCTGGAGCTGCGCGTCGAGCTGCCCGCCGTCGACCTTCCGCCCGTCTCCCACCAGCCGGTCGCGGGGCTCGTCGAGCCCGAGGCAGCGGCGCGGGCGCTGCGCCGGTACTGGAGCATCGGGAAGGGACCGCTCCGGCACCTGGTCCGCACCATGGAGCTGCATGGGGTGGTCGTGTCGGTGCTGCCGTTCTCCGGGGCCGACGAGGCGGCGCGCGTCGACGCGTTCTCCACCTCCCGGCTACCGCGCCCGCTGGTGATCCTGACCCCGGACCGGGCCAACGACGTCTACCGGCACCGGTTCACCGCCGCGCACGAGCTCGGCCACCTCCTCCTGCACACCGACGTCGCGCCTGGCGACACCGAACAGGAACGCGAGGCCGACCGCTTCGCCGCGGAGCTGCTGACCCCCGCGGCCGAGATCGAGGCCGAGCTCCCCCCTCGGCTGCGTATCCCCGCACTCGAACCCGTCGGCCGCCGATGGGGCGTCTCAGTGGACTCGCTCGTGCGACGTTCCCGAGAGCTCGGCCTCGCCACCGACGTGTCGGCCCGCCGCGCCTACCAGCGGCTGGCGCAGCTCCGCACCGCCGGGCTGCTGCGCACCGAGCCGATCACCACCTACCCCGGCGAGACCCCCACCCTGCTGCGCAGCGCCTTCGACCTGGCGCAGCAGCACGGGCTCACCCTCAGCGACCTCGCGACCGAGCTGGCCTGGCCGATCACGACCGTGCGTACACTGCTCAGCCAGACCGACAACCGACCCACCCTCATCCTCGTCCGTGGTAACGGAATTGCGGCAGGCGCGTAGGCACCGAGGAATCCGGGATAGAAGTGGTCAGAAGTGGGAACAGCATCGCCATGAGTCGAGAAGTTCTGACCGGAATCGCTGCAGGCGCAGCCGGAACGACGGCGCTGAACGCCGTCACGTACCTGGAGATGGCGACCCGCGCGCGTCCGGCAAGCACCACGCCGGAGGACACGGTGCGCAAGGCGGAGGAGCTCACTCACGTGAGCCTGTCCGAGCACGACCCGGACAGCGACGAGGCCGGCAACCGCCGCTCGGGGCTGGGTGCGCTGCTCGGGATCGCCGCAGGGTTGGGTACCGGCGCGCTGTACGGGCTGGTCCGGCCGAAACTCGGTCGCGTCCCGTTCGCCCTGCTGGGCGTGGGTGCCAGCCTGGCCGCGAACGTCGGCACCACGGGTCCGATGGTGGCGCTGGGCGTCACCGACCCACGGACCTGGCCGGCGAGCTCGTGGTTCTCAGACCTGGTGCCGCATCTGGCCTACGGCTTCGCCACAGCGGCCGTCTGGGAGCTGATGCAACCCGGTCGCAGACGGTAGAGCTGCGCCTCGTTGCCAGCGCCGACATCCCGGATGCCGAAAGTCATCCCACTAACTCTGAGGAGGCCTTCCATGTGGGCGTTCCTGTCCGCCCGGCTGCGGCTGTGGTTGCTGCTCGCCGTCGGTGCCCCCGTCCTGAGCTGGCTGCTCGGCGCCATCGGTGACCGGATCGAAGCCCGCTCCGGGCCGACCACCACCAGCCGAACGCTGAAAAAGAGCCGAGACTGGCTCCGCCGTCGGACCCGTGGCCCCCTCGCCCCCGACCACCCGCGGTAGCTCGACTCAGCGGGGTCGGTGCCTTCCTTCCCCGCTCGCACAGTCGGTGTCCTCGCCAACACTGTCAGGTGACCAAGTTTCGAGTCAGTATCTTGCGCGTAAGATCAGCGATACCGCAGTATGAGCTATGAGTGATCACAACGTCGCCGATCCGAACGTTCCGCAGGAGGACTCCGAGCAGACCTTCGACCGGTTGGTCGACGAGGGCGAGCAACGGCTGGGTCGGTCGTGGCCGGGGTTGCTGTCCACGGGGTTCCTCGGCGGTCTCGACGTCGGCATCGGGGTGCTGGCCCTGCTCCTGGTGGAGAGCGCGACCGGGAGCAAGCTGCTCGGCGGCGTGGCGTTCGCGATCGGCCTGATCGCGTTGACCCTCGCGCGCAGCGAGCTGTTCACCGAGGACTTCCTCGTCCCCGTCGCGGCGGTCGCCACCAAGCGCGGCACCCTGTTCGGACTGGCCCGGCTCTGGCTCGCGACCCTGGTGATGAACCTCGCCGGCGGGTGGGTCATCACCGCGCTCATCGTGGCGGGTTTCCCGGCCCTGCGGGAGACCGCAGTCGAGGTCGCGACCTTCTACTTCGAGCTGGGAATCACGTGGCGGACGTTCGCGCTCGCCCTCGTCGGTGGCATGCTCATCACGCTGATGACCCACATGCAACATGCGACCGACTCCGACGGGGTCCGCCTGGTACCGGCGACCGTGATCGGTTTCCTGCTGGGTGGGGGGCAGATCGCCCACGCGATCGTGACGTCGCTGCTCTGCTTCGCCGGACTGCAGGCAGGTGCCCCCTTCAGCTACGCCGATTGGCTCGGTCTGTTCGCCCTCGTGGCGCTGGGCAACGTGATCGGCGGTCTCGGGCTGGTCACCCTGCTGCGACTCCTGCAGGTGCCGCACAAGATCCTGGCGGAACGCAACCAACGGGACGGCCCGAGATGGTGACTCATTCGGTGCGGGCGAACCGCACGACGGCGATGGCCAGGAACGCGACGCAGGCGGCGATCACGACGAGAACCTGCACCCCGACCGGCACCTGCCAGTTGCCCCAGGCGATGCCGGGATCGAAGGTCGCCCGGGTCACCGGGTCGACCTGAAGCTGGTCGAAGACGACCGAGCGCATCGGCTCCACCGCGTAGGTCATCGGGTTAACGTGGGTCAGCACGGCGAGCCAGGTCGGAAGCCCGGAGAGCGGGAACAACGCGCCGGACAGGAACATCAGCGGTGTGATGATCAGCTGGACCATGGGCATCGCGGACTGCACCTGCTTGACCCGCGCGGCCAGCATCAGGCCAAGCGCAGTGATCATGAAAGCCATCAGGAACAGCAACCCGACCAGGACCAGCATCATCGCCGGTTCGTAGGGGACGCCCACCAGCCCGGCGAGGGCCAGCAGGATCAGGCTCTGCAGCGTGGCGACCGTGGCACCGCCGAAGCACTTGCCGGTCAGGATGGCCGTGGTGCTCACCGGCGCCACGGCCATCTCCCGCAGGAAGCCGAACTCCCGGTCCCAGACCATCGAGATCCCGGAGAACGCGGCGGTGAACAGGACGGACACGGCGAGGACGCCGGGAAACAGGAAGGTCGTGAAGTTCACCGCGCCGTTGCCCACGTCGACCAGCGAGGCGAGCCCGACTCCGAGGACGAACAGGAACAGCATCGGCTGGGCCAGCGAGGACACGATGCGCGCTCGGTCCTTGGCAAAGCGGATCAGCTCCCGCTGCCAGACGACGAACGCTGCTCGGGCCTCGTGGCGCA
Organism: Mycobacteriales bacterium; assembly: GCA_038257875.1. Classification (GTDB taxonomy): domain Bacteria; phylum Actinomycetota; class Actinomycetes; order Mycobacteriales; family Pseudonocardiaceae; genus Pseudonocardia. The sequence continues at coordinate 71,506 of JBBSQN010000004.1, read as the reverse complement.
GGTCGAACGCCGGTACCCGCACCGCGGCGACAGCGACCTCGGTCATCTCGCTCACCGTCCCCTCCGGGCCAACTCGGCCATCGGGCTCATCCCGGCGCCCGAGGACTCCGCGTCACGGATCGTCGTCCCGGTGTGGGCGAGGAAGACGTCGTCGAGGCTGGGACGGTTGACGGTCACCGAGCGGATGGGAACGCCGAGCCCGTCGAACAGGCGCGGCACGAACGCCGCCCCGTCGGCCACCGCGAAGCTCACCACCCCCTCGTGCACCGCGGCCTTCAGGCCGAACCGTTCACCCAACGCGGCGATCGCGGCGTGGTCGTCATCGGTGGTGATCTGCACCCGGTCCTTGCCCACCTCGGCCTTGAGTGCATCGGGGGTGTCGAGCGCCACGATCCGACCCTCGTTCATGATGGCGATGCGGTCGCAGTGTTCGGCCTCGTCCATGTAGTGCGTGGTCACGAAGACGGTGATCTCCTCGCTGCGGTGCAGGTCACGGATGTAAGTCCAGATCGACGCCCTGGTCTGCGGGTCCAGCCCGACCGTCGGCTCGTCGAGGAACAACACCTTCGGTGAGTGCAGCAGCCCGCGGGCGATCTCCAGTCGGCGGCGCATCCCCCCGGAGTAGGTCTGCACCGCATCGCCGCGCCGCTCCCACAGCCCGACCATCCGCAGCACCTCCTCCCGCCGCGCCGCCGCGCCCGACCGGTCCACCCCGTAGAGCTCGCCGTGGAAGCGGAGGTTCTGCTCACCGGTCAGGTAGGTGTCCAGCGTGGGCTCCTGAAACACCAGCCCGATATGCCGCCGGACTGCGCTGCGTTCGGTGGCCACGTCGAACCCCGCCACCCGGGCGCTGCCGCTGCTCGCCGTGGCGAGCGTGCAGAGAATATTGATCGTGGTGGACTTGCCGGCCCCGTTGGGACCGAGGAAGCCGAACGTCTCGCCGGGGGCGACGTCGAGGTCGATCCCGCGCACGGCCTCGACCTCGGCGTAGCGCTTCACCAGCCCACGCACCTGCACTGCTGGCACCGGCAGGAGAGCCTTCTCGCGCTCCGCCACCTCCGTGCTCACCTCACCCATCAGCACCACCTCCGTTTCCCTAACATCGTTCGAGACAGTACTCTAACGGCGTTCGAGAGACAATCATCACGGCAAGAAGGCGGTTCGGTGGCGATCACCCGGGACGAGGTGGTGCAGACCGCGGTCCGGCTGCTCGACGACGTCGGGCTGGAGGGCCTGACGCTGCGGCGGTTGGCCTGCGAGCTCGGGGTGTCGGCGCCGACGCTGTACTGGCACGTGCGCGACAAGAGGGCCCTGCTCGACCTGGTCGCCGAGGCGATCGTAGCCGAGCACCGGCCTCCGGTCCGGCCCGCGCCTGGCCAGCCCTGGTGGGAGTGGCTCGCCGAGAGCGCAGCCGCCCAGTACCGCGCGCTGGTGAGCCACCGCGACGCCGCGCTCGTCGCGGCCGGCAACCGACCCACGGAGAGCTCGTTGCCGACGGTCGAACAAGTGGTCGGCAGCCTGGTCGACGTCGGCTTCCCCCCGGCGGAGGCGCTCGAGTCGATCCTCACCGTGGGCAACTTCGTTCTCGGATCCGCCCTGGAGTATCAGGCCGAGGCCGCCCGGGGTGCGACCACCGAGGCCGACGCCGCGATGGCCGTCCGCATCCGGGACGCCGAGGACCTGCCGAACCTGGTGGCAGCCAGCCGCGCCAGGCCCGCACTGGATCCGGACTCGACCTTCCGGCACGGCCTGGCACTGATCATGACCGGCCTGCGAGCCCGCCACGCAGAACTAACCCATAGCCACGCCGCTCGCGCCTGACCAACCCAGACGGTGGGTGGCCGACTGGTCATAGGGTCGCGACCTCTTCGGCTGGAACGACACGAGACAGCACAACGGTCAGGCTCTCCTCGCCGAGGCGAAACTCCGGCATAGTCCCGTTGTGGTCGAGCATTCCCCGAATAATCTTCCGCGGGACGCCGAGACCCATGTGCTCCAGATAGCCGTAGTCGCGCATCACGTCCTTGATGAGCTCGTTGCGGGCCGCGCGCACGCCGAGTCGCATACCCTCGACGGTGACCCCGTTCGGTAGCCGACCGGGACTGACCACCTCCAGGCGGTCGGCGAACAGGCTGAGCTCGACATCGGTGTGGGCGAGCAGGTAGTCGCGGTGGATGAGTGCGTTGACGAGGGCCTCACGCACCGGCTCGATGGGGAGACCTGAAAAATCGACCCGGCGTGATCCGCCCGCCAGCTCAGCTGCTGCCCCCGCGTTGCGTCGGACGAACGAGACGGACTGATCGACCACACCGGGTTCGAGCATTGCCCCCGTCGCGTCCAGGAGTGGAGTCAATGGCCCAGGTAAGGCTGTCCTTTCGAGGGCAGCGTAGTCCTTCTCCTGGCCCGGATAGGCGACGGCGTCCACTCCCGACTGCGGGAGAAAGCGCTTCGCGATCGGGCTGAACAGCGCGACCGCGCCCACCGTGGGTACCGGCCCGTCAACGCCGTCGATAAGGAACTCGGTGGCAAGCAGAAGCCGGGACCACTCGTCACGTTCCCGATCATCCGGTACGGACTGGCCGCGAACCCGCTGGAAGTAGTCCCGTAGCCGCCGGCGGTCGAGGTCGTCGATCGAGGCTCCGCTGATCGGCCGAAGCTCCGCCCGGAACGTGCCACGTTGCTGCTGCAGGCGGGCCAGCTCCTCCGGACTGGCCTCACGGCTCTGGCGGCCTGCCCGAACGTAGTAGGAGAAGTGTCGATTATGCCACACCGCATGGACAGCATAGCCGGCTTCAACGGTCACCACGGCAAGCCGACGCCCGCTCCCCGGGTCGGTGACGGTCTCGACGTACGGGATCAAGGGTGGCCGGACCTTGTCCCGAGCACAGGTCAACACCCATTCGTCAACGTCGTCCCGCACAACGCCGCTGACATTTCCGTCGTCCTCGACACCGAGCAGCACCCGGCCACCCCGCAGGTTGCTCAACGCGACGAGGGCCTTGGCGAGGTCCTGCGGCGCGATGTCGTCGCGTTTGAACTCCACCCCGCTGTTCTCGCCTTCGCGCAGGAGCGTCGACAACTCGACAAGGGTGATCATCAGAACCCGTAGAGGTAGCGCCGTCGGCCGAACGCCTCTCGGCCGCCTTCGAGGATCTGCTCGGCAAGGACCCGCACCGGCTCCTCGTCCAGCGACCCAGCGCCATCGGCTGCGACACGACCCTTCCGGTCAACGGACTCCAAAACCACGACGAGCTCGGCATCGCCCAGTACCGGGATGTTCGCGTTGTGCGTGCTGAAGATCAGCTGTCGGGTGTTCTTGAGCTCGCGCAACCTCGGCACGACGCCCTCCCAGATGAAGCGATTGTCCAGGTCGTCCTCGGGTTGGTCGATGATCAGTGGTCCGTTCGAGGACGTGAGCAGCAGCAGGAGCAGAGCGGTGGCCTTCTGGCCTTGCGACAGTTCACTGAGCCTGCGGAACTCCTGGCCCTCGCCATCGGCGACGTTCAACGAGGCGACTGCGGCCGTCGGCACGGTCATCTCCTCGAGAGCCAGAAACAACGGCTCACCGGCGGCGACGAGACTGGCTGCCTGCGCCCCGCGGATGTCGAACTCGACGGCGAGGGCATCGACACCGCGGCGAGCGGCAGCGGCGAGGGCGAGGGGCGAGAAATCCTGGTGCTGCACCGCCCGCTTGATCTGAGTGCGTTGGCCCGGGACGTTCTCGATCAGTTTCAGGATCGCGTCGCGGCTCTCGGAGGGAACCGGCTTGACCCGAACGACATCACGCAGCTTGGCACCGGCCGCGCTGCACGCCTGCGCGACGCGCCTACGGTCATCCGCAGCCTCCTCGGCGAGCTGGGCCAGGAGTTGACGACGCTCGTCGCGTAGCGTGGTGAGCCGTCCGTGAACCTGGGGGCGCCGATCGACAAGCGGGCTCAGTCGTTCCACCGCTCGGCGGGTCGCCAAGTAGCGGTTCGCGTCCAGTCCCGTCCCCTGCAGAGTCCGCAGCACGACGTCGAAACGGTCGCGCACCGCTGCCGTCCGGTTCGTCCACTCCGTCTCAACAGCTGTGAGCTCATCGCGGGCGACTGACGTTGCGGCGTCCAGCGCGGCCACCGCCGCCCGAGCCTCGGTTCGTAACCGCTCGATGAGCTCCGCGATCGTTTCGCGCATCACAATGTCGCCCGCACCGGTAAACCCTGGGGCAGTGATGAACGTGGGGTCAAGGAGGCCGGGATCACGAAGTGGATCGACGGCGTTGACAAAGTCGTCGATGCGGCTTCCGGTGGTCGCCAGGACACTCTGTTCACGATCGATCTCGGCCTGTTCGGCAAGTCGGCTATCGAGCCCTTCAGCGTGGAAGCGGGTGAGCGCCTCCTGCTGACGCGGCAACTCGTCGAGCTGCTCGTCGATAGTCTCCAACTCATGCAGTGCAGCGAGGATGCCCTCACGGTTGCGGCGCAGCGCGGGCCCGACCGCGTGCCGGTCGGGCATGGTGGGGCCGCCGAAGCGCCGCAGGAGCTCGGCGACGTAGTCCTGCGACTCGGCTAACTCGGCCAGCTCGTGCTGGCTGAACACCTCGACCGCGCCCAGCACGTCCGCGGGCCGAGAGGAGAGCACGCTGCCCGCCGAGTCTCGTACGACCGGGGGGTCGGGTACGGAACGCTCGACGCTATAGGTCTCCGACCTGCTGCGCAGTTGAACGGTGACCTTCGTGCCCGGCTGCAGCACCGTGGCGATCAGCTGCCGGTGGCCCTTCGTCGCAGCCTCGCCGATCGGGACCAGTCCGAGCGCGAACCGCAGGCTCTCGACGACGGTCGACTTTCCCGTGCCTCGGCCACCCACTAGGCAGGTCAGTGACCCACTGAAGCGGAGCCTGACGCCGTCGAGAAACCCGCCCTCCCAGGCGACGGCCTCGATCACCGGGTGGTCAGCACGGGCGGGGTCACTCAGGCTGATCCGCGTGCTCGGCGTGCGGACCGCGAGTTGCAGTCCGGCGAGGGAGGGTGCCGCCATTTTCACCCAGCAGCTACCGCCGGAGGTGCCGAGCCGTTGCGGGTCGGAGATGTCGTCGGCGTGGAGAACGGCCACGGGGTGCTCACGGGAGTACTCGGCCTCCGCGTTGTTCAGGACCCTGCGTTGGAGCTCCGTCAGCCCGGCACCCGGTGCAACGGCGACGGCGTGCACGTCAGGATGGCGCCACGCGGTGATCCGGGCGAATCCGCTGTTCAGTGCGGTCAGCAGGCCGTCGGGGCCGTTCACGTGGGCGGGGATGACCATCGCTCCACGGTCAACCGCGCAGGACACGATGTCACCGAAGGACCTCCCGGGCTGGCCCGAGGCACAGCCGGGCGTGACGCCGCATCCGCCGATCGCGGCGTCGACGGCCGAGAGCGGAGTGCTGCGCTCGAACAGGATGAGCAGGTGAATGCCCTCGCTCGACACGGCCTCGAACCCCGGTAGAGCGACGATCCCGGCGGCCTCGGCGACCTCGATCAGGCCGACGCCGCTTTCGGCGCGCCAATGGTCGGTGATTCCGATGAGGTCGACACCCAGCCGCCGACACTCCGCGACCAGCGCGTTGTTGTAGGCCGCCTCGTCGTCGAACGAGTGCCGAGGTGCCCGCCGGCCCTCGTAGCCGTACGGGTTGACCTGCAGTGCAACCCGATGCCAGATCGCACCGCCCGGCGCTGTCAGAGCGTCCGCGATCGGGCTCGGACGCGTACGGCCTGCCGGCTGAGCGTGATTCGTCGCGGTCATCGGGACGAGCTTAGAACCGCTCGACGATGGTCAGCCTCACGACACCACCGAACCACGTTCCAGCGGCTCCACGGCTGGTCACGACCGCGTCTACCCGAGGGCGGTGGTGGAGCCGGTTAGGGGCGGTCGAACTCGCCCGCGTGTACGCCCTTGACGAAGGCGATCCACTCGGCGGCGGTGTACACGTGGATCTGGCCGTCGCGGTCGTTGCTGTCGCGCAGCGCTACGCCGCCGTCGGGGAGCATCGCCACCTCGACGCAGCCACCGGTGTCGCCCTCGTCGCCGCTGTAGCTGCTGCTGCGCCACTCGACGTCGTCAGGCACTCGCGCGGGCATGGCCGAATCCTCTCATCCAGACATCTCGGCGACCACCCGCTCGATCACCAGCACCGAGTCGGCCGGGCTGAGCGCCTCCAAGTAGGCGGTCGAGCGTCATCGTAGCCCGTGCGACGTCGCCGACGAGGCGCCCTCTCGTCACCCTGCGGTCGGCACGGCCACCGTGCCGCGGGCGGCGCGCAGGGCGATGTCGGTGCGGTGGTGGGAACCGGCGAGGTGCACGCCGGCGAGCCGGCGGTAGGCGTCCTCCCGGGCTGCCGCCAGGTCGGCACCGGTGCCGACGACCGAGAGCACCCGTCCGCCCGCGGACACCACCGCGCCGTCGTCCCGCCGCCGGGTGCCGGCGTGCAGCACGCCGTCGGCCTCGGCGCCGCTGATCACGTCGCCCAGCCGGGGCGGGCCGGGGTAGCCCTCGGCCGCCACCACGACGGTCACGGCGGCGCCGTCGGCCCACTGCGGCGGCGGCTGCGTCGCCAGCGTGCCGGTGGCCGTGGCGTGCAGCAGCTGGGCCAGCGGCGTCCGCAGCAGGGCGAGCACGACCTGGGCCTCCGGGTCGCCGAAGCGGCAGTTGAACTCCACCACGGCAGGCCCCGACGACGTCAGCACCAGCCCGGCGTAGAGCAGCCCTTGAAACGGGGCGTCCCGGCGCACCAGCTCCGCGGCGACGGGCGCCACCGCCGCGGCCGCGAGATCGTCAGCGAGGGTGGGCGGGGCCCAGGGCAGCGGCGCGTAGGCGCCCATCCCGCCGGTGTTCGGCCCGGAGTCCTCGTCGCCGACGCGCTTGAAGTCCTGCGCGGGCAGCAACGGCACCACCGTCTCGCCGTCGACGAGGCAGAACAGCGACACCTCGGGGCCGTCGAGGTAGGACTCCAGCAGGACCGGGTGCCCGTCGTCGAGCAATGTACGGGCGTGCGCGCGGGCGAGGTCGAGGTCCGGGCTCACGAGAACACCCTTGCCCGCGGCCAGCCCGTCGTCCTTCACCACGTAAGGCGGGGCGAACCGGGCGAGCGCGGCGTCCAGATGCGCCGGGCTGTCCACGATCTCCGACCTCGCGGTGGCCACCCCGGCAGCGGCCATGACGTCCTTGGCGAAGCTCTTGGAGCCCTCGATGCGGGCGGCGGCGGCACTCGGGCCGAAGCAGGCGACGCCGACCGCGCGGACCGCGTCGGCGACGCCCAGGACGAGCGGCACCTCGGGCCCGACGACCACGAGGTCGGCCTTCCAGTCGAGGGCCTGCGCGGCCGTGGCGGCGGGGTCCACCACGTCGAGCGCGTGCTGCTCGGCCACCCCGGCCGTGCCCGCGTTGCCCGGTGCGCAGGCCAGCGCCGTCACCTCGGGGTCCTGCGCCATGGCGAGGACGATGGCGTGCTCGCGAGCACCGGACCCCACGACCAGGACGCGCACGACGAGGAATCGTAGGTCCCGGCCCCGGCAACCCCGCGCCCGCATCGGCCGTTCATCATCTGGACCTGAACCCGACGCCCGCCAGTGGCCGTGCCGTCGCCCGATCGGGTCATCGTGCGCCACATGCGTTCCCCGCTCCGAGGACTCACCGTGGCCGTTCTCACCGCCGTCGCCCTGACCGCCGTTCCCGCGGGCGCGCCAGGCGCCGTCGCCGCACCGGGGAAGGCCGAGGCGAGCCCGATCGTCATCGGCCACCGGGGCGCGGCCGGTCCGGCACGAGTCGGAGATCGGCGGGACCACCGACGTCGCCGACCACCCGGAGCTCGCCGATCGTCGGACCACGAAGACGATCGAGGGCGTCGAGCTCACGGGCTGGTTCACCGAGGACCTCACCCTCGCCGAGCTCACGACGCTGCGCGCGAAGGAGCGGATCCCCGACGTCCGCCAGGAGAACACGATCTATGACGGCCGGTACGAGGTGCCGACGTTCGCCGAGGTACTGGAGCTGCGCGAGCGGCTGTCGACGGAGCTCGGCCGCGAGATCGGCGTCTACCCGGAGACCAAGCACCCCACGTACTTCGCCTCGCTCGGCGTGCCGCTGGAGCCCGCGCTCGTCGCCGCGCTGAACCAGGCCGGACTCAACGAGGAGGGCGCCCCGGTGTTCGTGCAGTCCTTCGAGACCGCGAACCTGCGGGCGCTGCGCGCCGAGCTGCGCGTGCCGCTGGTGCAGCTGATCAGCATCACCGGCGCCCCGGCCGACCTCGTCGCGGCCGGCGACCCGCGCACCTTCGCCGACCTGACCACCCCGGCCGGGCTGGCCGAGATCGCCACCTACGCCGACGGCATCGGGCCGGACAAGAACCGGGTCATCCCCCGCGACACGGACGACGCCCTCGCCGAGCCCACCTCGCTCGTGGCCGACGCGCACGCGGCAGGCCTGCTCGTGCACCCCTACACGTTCCGCAACGAGAACCAGTTCCTGCCGGCGAACCTGCGCTCAGGCTCCTCGCCCACCGACTACGGCGACGTCTTCGCCGAGTACGCGGCGTTCTTCGCCGCCGGCGTCGACGGGGTGTTCACCGACAACCCGGACACCGCCGTCGCGGCACGCGCCGCGCGGTAGTCCCCGGCTCGACGGTCAGCGGCCCAGGAAGGCGGCGAGCAGGTCGGTGGTCGCCGACGGGCGCTCCTGGTGGGGGAAGTGGCCCGTCCCCGAGAGAACGTGCAGCCGGTGGTCGGGTCCGGCCCACGGTGCGGACGCCGCGGCCGTGCGCGTGAGCACGTACGGGTCGTCCGCACCGTGCACCGCCAGCACCGGCATCGACGCGGGCCGGGCGACGGCCGCGGCGTAGCGCCTGCCCTCGGCCCGCAGCTGCGAGCGCAGCGCCCACCGGTAGTACTCCATGGCGCAGTGCACCACCCCGGGCACCTGGATCGCCCGCCGGTAGTGCGCCACCGCCTCGGCGAAGTCGTCCGAGGCCGCCCACTCGGACCCGGCCCAGGCTCGCATGATGCACTCCACGCGCGCACCACCGTCGGCGCGCAGCGAGCGTTCCGGCCACCGCGGCAGCTGGAAGCCCAGCGCGTAGCCCATCGTCGCCCGGCCCTGACCACGCGGATCCCGCAGCACGGCCGCGCGCACGGCCAGCGGGTGCGCCGCGCCCAGCACCGTGAGCGACCGCACCAGCCGCGGGTGCAGGGCCGCGACGGTCCAGCCGATGAGCCCGCCCCAACCGTGGCCCACCACGTCGGCCCGCGACTCGCCGAGCGCCCGGATCAACCCGGCGACGTCACCGGCGAGCGTCCACAGGTCGTAGCCGCGCGGTGGCTTGTCGGTGTCGCCGTATCCTCGCAGGTCCACAGCCACGGCCCGGTAGCCCTGCGCGGCGAGCCCGGTGAGCTGGTGGCGCCACGACCACCAGAACTCCGGGAACCCGTGCAGCAGCACGACGAGCGGGCCGTCACCGCACTCGGCGACGTGCAGCCGGATCCCGTTCGCCGAGATCGCGCGGTGCACCCAGGGCCCGGGCAGTCGGACCGACGAGGGATCGGCTCCGCCCCGCGCCCGCACCGGGCTCAGCGCGCCAGGGGGACGCTGTGCCCGTTCATCTCGTGCGGCGCAACCACCCCGTTGCCCTCGCGCCGACCCCGCTGGGACAGCACCTGGGCCGACTCCTTGAGGGTCGTGATCGTGCGCTCCGGTTTGCGGATCTTTCGGACGCGGCGGTAGCCAAGCAGGCCGAACAGCGCCGCCACCAGCAGCATGATCCCGAAGACGATGCCGTACGCGACCACCGGGAGCAACCCTAGATAGATGAACAGCTCGGCGAGCGCGAAAAAGAAGAAGAACAGGCTGAACAGCAGGACCACCAGCGCGACGACGAAGAAGATGCTGCCCTGCAGACCCTTCTTCACCTCGGCGGTCACCTCGGAACGGGCGAGCTCGACCTCGGCGCGCACGAGCGTCGAGACGTGCGAGGTGACCTCGCGGACGAGCCCACCGATGGACTGCTCACCCACGGGCGCCACGGGCTCGGGGGCGAGCGGTATCGACGGGAGCACGGGGGGAACCTCCGCGCCGCTGGAGCTGGTCGGGCTGGCCACCTGCGGTCCTCCTGCACGTCCTGCTCGGGTACTCGATGATCAGGGCGCCATCCTTCCATGCCGGGCAACAGGGTGCCCGGCCAGGGAGCCTGATGAGATTCACCGGGTCGGCCACTACGGCAGTCGTGCCGGTCACGATCTAGGGGGCGAGCAGCGCCACGACCATCTGAATGATGATCAGGGCGAACACCACCACGAAGAACCAGGTGAACAGCCGTGACCCCAGCCGGCTCCGCGAGCGCCGCGACAGCCCCAGGATGTCGGGCTCGGCCACGACCCGCGGACGAGCGTCGTGGCCGGGTGTGGTCACGGCGCGGGTGAACGTGGGCCGGGCGACCCCGGGGGCGACGTGGCGGACGGGCATCGGATCGGTCGGCGGCGTGATCACCGGATCGGACTCGGTAGCCGTGCCTGATGCCGCTCCGGGGGCCGGGACGTCGATCACGGGTTCGTCGGGCCCGGGAAACGCCGGCGGCGCGGTGTCGAGGTCGGTGTCGAGCTCGTCGAGCCCGGTGATCTCCCCGTCCGGCCCGATTGTCGGCAGCCGCACGACCGGCAGGGTGAAACCCGGGAGCGGGCCGACGCCGTCCACCGGTCCGGCACCACCGGCGTCGCCACCGCCCGTGCCGCCCGTGCCGCCCGTGCCGTCCTGACCGAACAGCGCGTCACCCGGCCCGACTGTCATGCCACCAGATGCTAGGTCGACCGTCGCCTGCTCGTCCCGCGTGCGGCCGGTGGGTCGCCCCAACGGGGACACGCGAGGACAGACCGCCTTCGCCTCAGCCGCCCGGCTGCTGCTCGCCCGGCGGCACCACACCGTCGGGGATCGGCAGCTCGTCAAACGACAGCGGACCTCCAGGCGGCTCACCCGGCCGGGCCTCGGCCGTGGGCGCGGGCGGCGGCGGTGGCACCGAGCCGCTGCTGATGCTCAGGATGATCGTCTCTCCGGGGAGCGCGGCGTCGCGCGGGGTCTGACCGACGACCGTGCCGCGCGCCGCCGCGTTGTCCACGGTGCGCGTCGAGACCGCCCAACCTGCCCGTTCCAGCACCGCACGGGCGTCGCTCTCACTGCGGCCCACGACGTCGGGGACGCGCGACGCCGCGCCACCGATGACGTAGCGCTCGTCGGTCGGCGGCAGCGGCACCACGGGCTGGCCCTCGAGCAACGGCTTCATCGTGCCGAACCAGGTCTCGGCCGGGGTCTTGCCGCCGAAGATGTTGCCGCTGCGGCAGGCGAACGGCGAGCCGGCGCCGTCGCAGAGCGGCTTGGGTGAGTTGGAGTTGTCGAAGGTGATCACCGCGCCGGCCATCTGGGGCACGACCCCGACGAACGCCGCCGACTTGTGCTGCTGGGTGGTGCCGGTCTTGCCCGCCATCGGGCGGTCCCAGCCGACCTGCCCGGCCGCACCGGCCGCTGTCCCGTCAGTGTCGTCCTTGCTCAGGGCGGTCAGCAACGTGTTCGCCAGCCCCGGCTCGACGACCTGCTCGCAGGGGGCCTCGGTGACCGGCACCAGGTTGCCGTCCGGATCGATGATCGACTCGATCGGGCTCGGCGGGCACCACACGCCGCCGCTGGCCAGCGTGGCGCCGACGTTGGACAGCTCCAGCACGCTGGTCGGGCTCACCCCCAGGGTGAACGACGCCAGCTTCTGCGCCTTCGTGACCTCGGCGATCGAGCGGTCGGTGGGAAGCCGGGTGTTCGGGTCCACGAACGGCGTGGTGGCCAGCGACTTCATTCCCAGCCGGACCGCCATGTCGACCACGTCGGGCACCCCGGTGAACTCCTCGAGCTTGATGAACGCCGTGTTCGGCGACTGCGCCAGCGCATCGGTGAGCGACATGCGCTCCGGGTAAGTGCCGGAGTTCTGGACCGGCAGCGGGCGCCCGTCGGCGTCGACGTAGATCGGCGAGGCGTAACCGCTCGGCGGCACCACGAGCTGGTAGTCGATGCCGAGGCCCTTCTCCAGCGCCGTGGCCGCAGTGAAGATCTTGTAGACCGAGCCCGCACCCAGGTTGACCGGCTCGTAGGGCAACCCGTAGCTGGTCTCCTGCGCCTCGGCGTCCAGGCCGAACGTCCGGCTGGAAGCCAGGGCGAGCACCCGGTGCCGGTCCGCGCCGGGCGCCACCAGCGACATGACGTTGGCGACGTTGGGCTGCCGGGCGGGCACCTCCTCGGTGAGCGAGGCCTTCATCTTCTCCAGCGCGTTGCGGTCCAGTGTCGTCCGGATCGTGTAGCCGCCGCGGTTGATCTGCTCGGCCGAGAAGCCCGCTGCGGTCAGGTAGTCCACGACGTACTTGCAGAAGAACCCGGCGTCGTCCGCGCCGATACAGCCGTTCGGCTGCATGACCAGCGGGTCCACGACGCCGAGCGGGGTGGCCAACGCCGCCTCCGCCTGCTCTTGGTCGATCATCTGCTGCTCGCGCATCTGCTCGATGACGACGTTGCGCCGTTCGAGGGCGGCTTGCGGGTTGACGACCGGATCGGTGGCCGTGGTGCTGCGCACCATGCCCGCGAGCAGCGCGGCCTGCGGCACCGTCAGCTGATCGGCGGTGGTGCCGAAGTAGGTGCGGGCTGCCGAGGAGACCCCCGCGGCGCCGTTGCCGAAGGAGACGATGTTGAGATACCGGGTGAGGATCTCCTCCTTGCTCAGGGTGCGCTCCATCTGCAGCGCGATCTGGGCCTCCTTGAGCTTGCGGGCCGGAGTCCGCTCGGTGGCCTTGAGGCGCTCGGTCTCGGTCTGCGCCTCGACGTAGAGCATGTAGTTCTTGACGTACTGCTGGGTCAGGGTCGACGCGCCCTGCACCACGTCGCCCGACGCCGAGTTCGCGATGAGCGCGCGGATCGTGCCCTGCCAGTCGACGCCCTGGTGCTGGTAGAAGCGCCGGTCCTCGACCGCGACGATGGCGGCCTTCATGGCGGGGGAGATCTGCTCGGGTGTCAGGGCCTGCCGGTTCTGGTTCTGCTCGAAGAACCAGGCGATGGGGACCCCGGCCGCGTCGGTGACCGTGCTGGTCTGCGGCAGCGGCCCGTCCACGAGGTCGGTGGACACGCTGTTGACGCTGTCGCCCGCGTCGGTGGACACCAGCCCGATGCCCGCGGCGACCGGGAACACCATGCCCGCCACCAGCACGCCGGCGAGCAGGCACAGTCCGAGCAGCAGGCCGACCGGCCGCAGGAGATGGCGCGGGAAGCTCACGGAGGGCCAGCCTACGCGTGGACCTGTCACCCTCCCGTCAGGTCACCGTTGCCGAAGTTGAGTAGTTTTGCTCGGTATCGGGTGGAACCGCCTGCTCCCAGAATCCGTCTGTGTTGGTCGTGATGACCACATCGACTTCAGGAGGAGCAGCCATGGCGGGCCGGTGGAACTGGCGGACGGCGGCACGGTGCCGAGCGAACGACGCCGAGGAGCTCTTCGTGACAGGTGCGCAGCAACGGGAGGCGCGTCAGCTCTGCCGGACGTGCCCCGTCCGGACGGAGTGCCTGGCGCACGCGCTGGACCACGGCATCGAGTTCGGCGTGTGGGGCGGCATGACCGAGCGGGAACGGCGCGCGCTGCTGCGCAGGCGCCCGGAGGTGCGGTCGTGGGCCGACCTGCTGGCCGACGCGCGCGACGCGCACTACACCTCGGCGGCTGAACAGACGGCCGACGCGCTCGCCCGGGTAGCCGGACAGGAGCGGGAGCAGCTGCACGAGTCGGCCTGACCAGCCGGCGCGGGTCTACCGGGCCCGGCGCAGCGGTGTGCTCACCTCCGCCGGCGCCGGTTCCGGTCCACCCGCAGCGAGCCGGGCGCCGATCTCGCGGAGTCCGTCGAGATCGGCCACGTCGTTCGCCACCACCGGCACGCGGGTCACCGCGACCGCCGGGTGGGCACTGATGAACCGGGACAGGAGTCGCTCTTCCCGGTCGGCGAGATCCACCCGGTCGGCATGCAGGCGCAGCACCGCCGCGGCGAGCGGGGCACCGGACAGACCGTCGGCGGCGCCGCGAGCCTTCGTCGCCGACAACGCCGCCAGTACCGGATGCGTGCGGTTGAGCACCAGACCGGCGACCGGCATGTCCTCGCCGGCGAGCCGGTCGACGAAGTAGGCGGCCTCGCGCAGCGCGTCGGGCTCCGGCGCGGCGACCACGACGAACGCGGTGCCCGGCGAACGCAGCAGCGCGTAGGTGGCCGTGGCGCGCTCGCGGAACCCGCCGAACATCGTGTCGAGTGCCTGCACGAACGCCGAAGCGTCGGCCAGCAGGGCGCCGCCGAGGATCGTCGAGATCGCCCTCGCAAACAGCGCGAACCCGGCTCCGACGATCTTGCGCAGGCCGCGCCGCCCCGCCCGGGCCGGCGCGGAGAGCAGCCGGATCATCCGGCCGTCGAGAAAGTTCGCCATCCGCTGCGGGGCGTCGAGGAAGTCCAGCGCCGACCGTGACGGCGGCGTGTCGACCACGATCAGGTCCCACTCGCCGGTGGCCGCGAGCTGGCCCAGCTTCTCCATCGCCATGTACTCCTGCGTCCCGGAGAACGACGTGGAGATGGTCTGGTAGAACGGGTTCGCGATGATCTTCTCGGCACGCTCGGGAGCGGCGTGCGCGTGCACCATCTCGTCGAAGGTCCGGCGCATGTCCAGCATCATCGCGTGCAGCTCACCTCGGCCAGCGGCGGCAGAGCGCGCGTCCGCACCGCCTGCGGTCGCGCCGACGTCGGCCACTCGACCCGGCTCGTTGTCGAGCGTCTCCAGGCCGAGGGCCTGCGCCAGCCGCCTGGCGGGGTCGATCGTGAGCACGACGGTGCGACGTCCCCGCTCGGCGGCCCGGATCGCCAGCGCGGCCGACGTGGTGGTCTTGCCGACCCCGCCCGAGCCGCAACAGACCACGACGCGGGTCGCAGCGTCGTCCAGCAGCGCGTCGACATCGAGACACGGTGGCACCCTGGCCGGACTCACGACGCCGCTGCGTCCAGGGCGCGGACCGCCACGCCCTGCTCGACGAGCGCCGCCGCGAGCTCGTACAGGGAGCCGAGGTCGACGCCGTCCACCAGCTGCGGCAGCTCGAGGCGGGCCAGCGGTGGCCCGACGTCGAGCCGGGCCAGCGCGGCCCCTTCGGCGTGCACCCGCACCGCGTGCTCGACGGTCTCGGTGACCAGGGCGTCGAGCACGTCCGGGGGGAGGTCGAGACCTGCCGCCGCGAGCCCGGCGCGGATTCGCTCGGCGTCGACGCGCCCGTTCGCGGCCGCGGTGACCGAGCGGTCCGGCAGCCACTGCGGCCGCACC
The DNA here is from genome assembly GCA_038257875.1 of Mycobacteriales bacterium. Taxonomy (GTDB): domain Bacteria; phylum Actinomycetota; class Actinomycetes; order Mycobacteriales; family Pseudonocardiaceae; genus Pseudonocardia. The sequence goes on along the minus strand of JBBSQN010000004.1, from coordinate 56,143 downwards.
CGGTTGACGATCACGGCCCCGGCGCGCAGGTCGGCGGCGGCCAGCGCCTCGACGGTCTCCAACGTCTCGGTCACCGGCAGATCCTCCAGCAGGGTCACGAGGTGGACGGCGGTCAGCGGCGAGTGCAGCAGCCGCACGACGCCCGCGGCCTGGGTGTGGATCGGGCCGCTGCGCGCGAGCTCGGTCATCGCCTTGGTGACGTCGAGGAAGCTCACGACCCGACCCGTCGGCGGCGCGTCGAGCACCACCGCGTCGTAGACCCGACGGCCGTCCGGCCCGGTGCGGGACACGCACTCCTTGGCCTTGCCGGTGAGCAACACGTCCCGCAGCCCCGGGGCGAGCGTGGTGGCGAACTCGATGGCGCCCATTCGGCGCAGCGTCCGCCCGGCCATCCCGAGCCGGTAGAACAGCTCGAAGTACTCCATGAGCGCGGCCTCGGCATCCACCGCGAGCGCCCGCACCTCCCCGCCCCCGGGTGCCACCGCGATCTTGCGCTCGGCATAGGGCAGCGGTGGGGTGTCGAACATCTGGGCGATACCCTGCCGACCCTCGACCTCGACGAGCAGAGTGCGCCGGCCACCGGAGGCCAGCGCGATCGCGAGGGCAGCAGCCACCGTGGTCTTGCCAGCCCCGCCCTTGCCCGACACCACGTGCAGGCGTGCCGCGGACAGCGCTGCCGGCCAACCGGAGAACGTCACCGTCCCAGGCTACGGAGCCACCGGCCGACCGGCCGACCGAGCAGATGAGGCGCTGACTACAGTACCCACCCATGAGCTCCCCCGGTCAGTCCGTCACCAGGTGGGAATACCTCACCGCCCCGGTTCTGATCCACAACACCCAGGCCATCCTGAACAACTTCGGGCGCGACGGCTGGGAACTGGTATCGGTCACCACCGGCGCCAATCCCGAACAGCTCGTCGCCTGGTTCAAACGCCCGGCGCAGGGCTGAGGCACACATGGCGTCCCCGACCGAACGGCTCCACGAGCTGGGCCTCGCGCTCCCACCGGTCGTGACGCCGGCCGGGGCGTACGTCCCGGCCCGACGCACCGGCCAGCTGGTGTTCACCGCCGGCCAGGTGCCCATCGTCGAGGGCGCACTCACCGCCACCGGCACGGTCGGCGCCGAGATCGACGCGGACGAGGCCTACGGGCTCGCCCGGATCTGCGCGCTCAATGCGCTCGCCGCGGTCGACGCGCTTGTGGGCCTCGACACCGTCACCGCTGTGGTGAAGGTCGTCGGGTTCGTCGCCTCCACCGCCGGGTTCACCGAGCAGCCGAAAGTGGTCAACGGGGCCTCCGACCTGCTCGGTGAGGTGTTCGGCGACGCGGGCCGGCACGCGCGTTCCGCCGTCGGGGTGGCCGCGCTACCACTGGGTGCACCGGTCGAGGTGGAGCTCGTGGTCGAGGTGGCCCAGGCGAAGGAGACAGCATCGTGACCCAGGCCGAGCAGGCGTGCCACGACCTCCTGGTCCGGCTGGCCGGCCGGCTGCCCGACGAGCTGCTGTGGCGGCTGCGGGACTGGCTCGCCGCGGGGGGCCACATCGCCCTCGGTGCGATGCTGCCCCGGGAGCTGCTGCGCCACCGCGTCGGGCTCACCGACGAGGAACGCGAGCTGCTGGTTGCGGCCGTCGCGGGGTGGGGAGCGTCACAACGCCTGCTCGACGCGGTGCTGCCCGCGCACGCTGCCGATGAGCCCGACGTCACCTTCCGGCCCGGGGCCGACGGCGTCGACCAGGCCGCGCTCAGCGTCCTGGCCGTGGTCCGCGGCCACCCCGGCGCCGTGGAGCTGCGCCAGGGATGGCGCAGCGGCGGCCGTCACGAGCAGCGCATCGTGCTGGTGCTCGGTGCCGAACGACCATGGACCCTCACGGGCACGCTGCAGCGCCTGCTGCGTGTTCACGGCGACCGCACACCGTGCGTAGAGGTACTTCCACCGCACGGGGAGCCCCCCGCCTACCACCAGGCCGCCATCATCGGATCAGCGCAGCTGTGGCGATCCACGGCTGCCTTGGTCGGAACAACAACCAGCTGGACGGGGGGAGGCTAGGTGGAGAACGAGACGGCGCCGGATGCGACACATCAGCTGCTGCTCGCGCTCGCAGGCCGGGTCGACGATGACCTGCTCGCCTGGGCACGGGAACTGGTCGCGGTGGGCGAGCACGCGCATGCCGCCGAACTGCTGACCGCGAGCCTGGTCACCGACCGGGCCGTGCTGCCCGAGCCGGTGCGTGCCGGGCTCGCTGACGCGGCTCGGGCCGCGCACACCGGCCTCGACGCCGCGGCTACGCTCCCGCCGGCCCGGCCCGAGGACGGCACCGCGCACCGCTTCGAACCGGGTCCTGCCGCCGACGCCGTCTCCGCAGCCCTGCTCGCCCTGCCCGTCCGGCAGCTGCAGGGCTGTCGGGTACTGCTCACCCGGCGCGTGACTCCCGCGGGCTCGGCACCAGGGCCGCTGCCGCACCCCGTAGTGCTCGTGGAGGTGGAGGTCCGCACCTGCCCCACCGACGTGCTGGCCTACCAGCTGGCCGTGGCCCTGGACCGGGCCGGTGTCCGCGCGTCGGTCGAGGTCCTCATCGCAGGCGCCACCGTTCCCGCATATCACGCCGAGGCACTGCGCAACGCCCACCCGATCCGGTCGTTCGAGATCGGTGACAGCTTCCTGGCCGCCGCGGACACGCCCGTCGCACCGGCTCCCCCCGCCGTCGAGAACGCGCAGGCGGCGGCGATCGCGGACAGCCGGGTGCCGACGCGGGCTGCGAACCCCGAACTCGCCGAGCCACGGCGCCGCAAGAGGTTCCAGCAGGTGGCGGGCAGCGCGCAGCCGGCCGCGGCCACCAGCGCGTCGAACGAGCAGCTCCCGAACACCCGGCGGCGATCGCCGGCACGGGCCCAGACCGACGACTCCCTGACCACCCACATGCCGAACCTCGCCGAGCTGATCGCTGCGACCGAGGACGGCACCGGCCAGACGGCGGCCACCGAGGTCCCGGCCGCCCCGCATCGAGCCACTCGAATCCCGACCGTCCGGTCGTCGGCCGCCGAAGCTCCGGTGGCAGCGGCGTCCGTCCCCGCCGACAGCCTCGGGCGCGATGACAGACCGTTGGCTCCGCCGCGCCGACCCGCTGGCCCACTGAACGCCCACCCGGCGTTGCCGAGCCCGAGCCCGCGGCTGCGCCGCTGCGGACCCGTTCCGGCCGACCGGCCACCCCTACCGATCACCGAGTCCACCGTCGTGCAACCGGCCGCGTCGGCGAGGTTCGACGCGATCGAACCGGCGCGGCGGGATCAGGAGCCGCTGCCCGCGCCCGAGCACGGCCGCTGGCCGGCATCGGCACATGCCAGGACCCCGACCTTCACTCCCCTGGCCGAGCTCCAGACGGATCCGTTCGGCATCACCGGTGTGGCGCAGGCAGCCGAACCCGGGGTGGCACCACCCGTCCCCGCCGAGGACATCTGTTCGCACCGCTTACCCACCGAAAAGGAGCGGCCACCCACCCGACCGGTGGGCCGACGCGCCGCACGTCACCGGTCCGCCGGCGAGACCGAAGAGATCCCCAGGACCGTCGACCACCCCGAGGACGCTCCGCCCGCCAGCGGTGCCGTCGCACCGGACGAGGCGGCCCGTCCCACAACCGAGGCCGAGGGCGTCCCCGAGACCGCCGCCGAGCCGAGCGATCCGAGTCTGCGTCCGGAGTCACTCGCCCGAATGCTGCTCGCCCGGCTGCAAGGCGAGCTTCTCGAGGGCCGGAGGCTACGGGTCAGCCGTCGAGCCGGCATCGCCGACGGCTCGGCCCCCAACCGATCCGGCGGCAGGAAAAGCGTCGTCCCGCGTCCCCGGGGCAACCCGCCGGACTCAGCTGACTGACGGCTCTGCGTCCGCGCCACTCACTGCGGCGAGCGATCCGCGAGACTCAGCTCCATGAGATCGGCGACTGCGGCGATGCCAGCTGCCATCATCCCCAACAGGGCGATCCAGAAACCGACACCGGTGAGGCTGGTCGCGCTGAGGCCGACGCCGCTGAGCTCACCCTCCACGACGAGCAGCGCGACGATGTGGACGAGCGTGGTCAGACCGGCGAGCACGAGAACGATCATCGACCCCCGCCGTCGGGCAGCCGGCCCGGCCGCCCGGGTGAACTGTAGCCAGCCTCCGAGGCCGACGACCGCTGCCGCGGCGAGCGGCACGAGCCAGAGCAGCACGAGGGAACCCTCCTCCGACGCGAACCCGGCCAGGCGAACCCCGGTGATCGAGCCGAGGATCGGGACGGATGCCATCGGCATGGCGACGAAGGCCAGGAGCGCGATCCCCCCACCCAACATCGCGACGATCGCCGCGGCCCGCGGACGGAGCCCAGGGGACGGGTGCCCAGCGGCCGGGTGCCCAGCAGCCGGGTGCCCAACGGCACCGGCCGGGTAGCCGGGGCCTGCCGCGCCGAGCAGCCGGGCCTTGGCGTCCGCGAACTCCTCGGCGGACAGCGAGCCGGCGGCATGGAGGGCGGCGAGCTCCCGGAGCCGACCGATCAGGTACCGGTCACCCTCCTCGTGAGATCCGGACCGCGACCCCTGGGCGGGGATCTCCTCGGACGTCATGGCCCGAAGGTCGCCGTGATCCCGCGCGGCGTTACCCGCGGCCCCGCCGAGGACAGCTCGGTCGGACGCGCCCACCCGGGGCCGTCACCACATGCTCAGAACTCTCTCAGCACGGGTGAGTCAGGCTGTGTTCATGGCCACGGGGCGAACGGGAACGACAGGCAGCAGGGTGGCGGCAGCCATCGCGAGGGCTGGCGTGGTGGCGCTGGGACTGCTGGCGGCACCGGCCGGGGCCGGAGCGGCACCCGAGCTGCCGCCGGTCACGGCAACGGAGCTGGTCGGCTCGGTGCTGGCGGCGGATCCCGGCGCGTTCGGCGGCACCGTCGAGCTGGACAACGCGCTGGGCCTGCCCCCCCTGCCGGACCTGCCGCAGGCGGCGAACGGCACGAGCACCGCCCGGGTGTGGTCCGACGGGCAGGGCCGGGGCCGGATCCAGGTGCCCACCGACTCCGGTGAGCGCACCTTCGTTGCCGACGGGCAGACGTTCTGGGCCTGGAACTCCGCGGACCGCACGGTGGGCAAGGCTGCGCAACGAGCCGGGGAGAGGCCCGCGGATGCGCCGGACGCCACAACCACCGATCCGATCACGGCGGCCACCGAGGCGCTCACGGAGCTGCGCACCACCAGCACGATCACCGTGGACGGCACCGCCGAGGTCGCCAGCCGACCAGCCTACGACCTCGTGCTGGCACCGGTGCCGGCGGAGCGCACGCTGTTGCGCGAGGTGCGCATCGCCGTCGACGCCGAGAAACGGGTGCCGCTGCGGCTGACGGTGCTGGCGAACGGGTCGTCGGACCCGGCGCTGCAACTCGGGTTCACCGCACTCGAGTTCGGCGCGCAGGACCCGTCGCTGTTCACGTTCACCCCTCCGCCCGGCGCGGAGATCCGGGAGCGGCAGCGCTCCGAGGACGCACCGGCCGAGAAGCCACGGAACGCCCAGCAGGACGGCCCGCCGTTCGTCGGCGACGGCTGGGACACCGTGCTCGTCGCGACGATGGCCGTGCCCACGACGACACCGGAGGAGGGCGGCGCGCCCGAGCGTGGCCGGTTCGGCGGTGGCCCCACCGAGCTGTCCGCGCTGGGTACCCCGGTCAGCGGCCCGTGGGGCAGCGGGCGGCTCATCACCACAGCGGTGGCGAGCGCGATCATCACCGATGACGGCCGGATCGCCATCGGCGCGGTGCCCGAGCAGGTCCTCACCGAGGCTCTCGCGCGATGACCACCGGAGAGGCAGTGACTCCGGTCGGAGAGATCGACGTGACGCCGGACGCGGCCAGCGCCCCCGCCGACCCGGCCGTCGCCGCGCGGGCCGTCGGGTTGCGCAAGGTGTTCGGGCGCACGGTGGCCGTCGACGGGATCGATCTCGACGTCCCGGCCGGGTCCGTGCTCGGCATGCTCGGCCCGAACGGCTCCGGCAAGACCACCCTGATCCGGATGCTGCTCGGCCTGACACACCCCACCGCGGGCACGGCCGAGTTGCTCGGGCACGCGATCCCGAAGGAGTCGGCGCGGGCGCTGCCGCACGTCGGCGCGCTCGTCGAGGGCCCGGGCTTTCATCCCTTCCTGTCCGGTCGGGAGAACCTGCGCCGCAACGCGGCCGCGGAGCCGCTGCTCGCGAACCGGGAGATCCCCGCCGCCGTCGACGCGGCACTGGAACGGGTGGGACTGGCGGGCGCGGCCGACCGGCGGTTCCGCGGCTACTCCCTCGGCATGAAGCAGCGCCTCGGCCTGGCCGCCGCGTTGCTGCTCCCCCGCAGGCTCATCGTGCTCGACGAGCCGACCAACGGCCTCGACCCGGCCGGCACCCGCGACGTGCGGCGGATCATCGCCGAGCTGCACGCCGACGGCGCCACGGTGCTCGTCTCCTCGCACCTGCTGGCCGAGGTGGAGGCGACGTGCACGCACGTGGCCGTCCTGCAGCACGGGTCCCTGGTGGCGGCGGGTGAGCTGCGCTCGCTGCTGGAGGCCGGGACGGGCGGCCTGGTGGTCGCCACCCCCGACGTCGAGCTTGCCCTGCGCACGCTGCGCGGCACCGGCGCCACGGCCTACCGGGCCGAGGGGGACGAGCCCGCCGTCGTGGTGGACGGTGGCGGCCCGCCCGCCCCGGAGACGATCGCCCTGCTCGTGGGCGCCGGCGTGGCCGTGCACGAGGCGCGGCGGCACCGGGCGACCCTCGAGGACCTGTTCGCCCGGCTGACCGAGGAGACCCCGTGACGGCGACCCGAGTGCTCATCCCGGCGGACGCGCCCCGCAGCGCTCCGCTGGGACGGCTGCTCGCAGCAGAGCTGCGCTGGGTGCTGCGGCGCCCGCGCACGCTGGTGATGCTCGGGGTGTTCGCGCTGTTCCCGGTGCTCATCGCGATCGGGGTGGTCGTGGCGGACCGCTCCGCCGGACCGGGCGCCGGGTTGATCGGGGCGATCGCCGGTAACGGGCTCGTACTGCCGGTAGCAGCGATGACCCTCGCGCTCGCGCTGCTGCTGCCGCTGGCCGTGGCGATGGCCGCCGCGGACGCGATCGCGGGCGAGACCGCCCACGGCACCCTGCACGGGTTGCTGATCTCGCCGGTCGGACGGCTGCGCCTGGTCGGGATGAAGGCGTTCGGCGTGCTCGTCGTCGCGGTGCTCGCCGTCACGGTGATCGCGGTGGTCGGCGTGCTCGCCGGGCTGGTGGTCGTCGGCGGGGCCGACGGGCAGCTGATCACGTTGTCGGGTACCACGGTCGGGCTGGGCGAGGCGCTCGTCCGGGTGGCGCTCGTGGTCGGGTGGACGGTCGGGCAGCTCGCCGCGGTCGGCGCGATCGCGTTGGCGATCTCGTCGGTCACCGAGCACCCGCTGGTCGTGCTGGCCTCGGTGCTCGGCGGCCTGATCCTGTTCGGGGTGCTCAGCGCGATCCCGGCGCTGGAGTGGCTGCAGCCCTACCTGCTCACCACCGGCTGGTCGGCAGGCGTCGACGCGCTACGCGACCCACTACCCCTCGACGGCATGGCTGAGAGCTCCCTACGCGCCCTCTGCTACCTCACCATCGGCACCGCCCTAACCACCCACCACATCCTCCACCGCGACGCCTAACCCCTCCCCGCGAGTCGGCACGATCTGGCGCGCGAGTCGGTACGAGCTGGTGCACGAGTCGTCCGGTTTTGGCGCCAGCCACGCCCGGCCCGCAACGATCGATTCGAGGCACGGCAGGATGTGCGCCATGGCCGAACTGCTGGATGACGCCGCGATCACCGCCGCTCTCGCCGACCTCCCCGGCTGGGAGCGCGACGGCGACGAGATCGTGCGCACCGCGAAGCTGCCCTCGTTCCCCACCGCGATCGCCGTGGTGGACCGGGTGGCCGAGATCGCGGAGGACCGTGACCACCACCCCGACATCGACATCCGCTGGCGCACCCTGCGCTTCCACTGCTCCACGCACTCCGCGGGAGGCATCACCGACCTCGACGTCGCGCTGGCAAAGGCGATCTCCGAACAGATCGACGCCGCCAGCGGCTGAGCGGTGCGACGGAACGGGCTCGCCGAACCCGTCGACGATCCACACCTCGCAGTCGAGGCAACGCACCGACGACCCGATCACCGTCCGGAAGCGTCGCGATAACTGCCGCCGCAGCCGGGCCTCACCGAACTGCGCTCGCCACGATCTCGGCCAGCGCGACGACGCCTGCGGTCCGGCCCACCGGTTGCGCCTGCACGTTCACCACGGTCGTATCGTCGCGGACAGACTCGTAGTACTCGCCGGTGAACCGAACGTGCCGGTAGCGCCAGTGCTCCCGAGAGAGTTCGGTGACGTTGCCGGTCCCGTCCGCATCGACCAGTTCCTTCAGCTGCCTCGCCTCGGACGGGGCGGGCATCTCGACCCACGCGATCGCCACCAGCACCACATTGCGCCGGTTGTCACGAACCTCGATCAGGGCCCGGAACAGTGCCGCGCACGGCTGGTGGCGAAGGAAGGCCTGCACCTCGCCGTAGGAGTGAGCAGCGCAGTCGTCGTCGTCCGACGTCAGGCGTGAGGTGACCCGGAGTCCCTTGCGCTCCAGCCGCAACGCGGCGTCCAGCGAGTCCCGGTCTCGCGCGCGAGAGATGCTCTTCGCACTCCCGGCGCTCCCGCCCCCACCAGCTGCCGACGTACCCGCCACGCCCGCCGTACCCCCGGCCCCTACCGCCACCGCAACGGCGACAGCGACTGCAACAGCGACTGCCTTCCCCTTCGGGTTGTGTCGCGGCCGAACCCGGCCCTTATCGTCGGTGAAGAAGTCGTCTGGAGCCACATCACTCCCCACCCAGCACGCCCCGGCTTGCAGCGAACGTAGCGGGTTTACCTCTCATACCCATCGATGGTGATCGGGACCACCCGATCAGCCGACCTGCTGCCCTACCGATGGCAACGTCTCGTCCGCTGCGACCCACCCGGTGCTCGTAAACGGGGGCAGTCACCGCTGGAACATCGCAACCGGGAGATCACCGGCTGCCTCAGAGAACGATCATGGCCGGGTAGGGGTGGTCCAAGAAGTCACGGTGGGAGATCTCCCAGCCGTACGCACCGGTGTCGGCGAAAACCAGCAGGTCGCCGACGCGCAGCCGGTCCACCCACGCACCCCGGGCCAGGATGTCACGCGGCGTGCACAGCTCACCGGCCACGTCCACCTCGACACCCTCGACCACCGGACGGGTGAACGGGTACGGCCAGCCGTCAACCGGCAGGATGGTAAACGGGTGGCTGTATCCCCAAGCGGCGGGCAGCCGGAAGTGGTGAGTGCCGCCGCGCACGACGGCGAACCAGCGGCCGTGGCTGCGTTTGAGGTCGAGTACCTCGGCGGCGTACCAGCCGGCCGGCGCTGCCAGGAACCGTCCCGGCTCGAAGACCAGGCACAGGCCAGCCGGTATCACGATCGACTTCAGCAGCGCTACGTCGAACGAGCGGGAACGCAGATAGTCGATCCCGAACCCGCCGCCGACGTTGAGATAGTCCAGGTCCAGGCCGGTGGAGACCGCCCAGTCCAGCGCGTCGGTGACGAAGGCGACGTGCGCGTCGGCGTCCAGGTTGTTGGACATCGCGTGCAGATGCAGGCCCCGCAGCCGCACGCCGGGCAGCCGGGAGACCAGGTCGACGAGCGCCGGGAGGTCGACCTCGGAGATGCCGAACTGGGTCGGCTCACCGATCATCCGGTGCGTGACGTCGGCGGTGAACGGCACCGGCCGGTTGACCCGCAGTCCGACCTCGGCACTGGCTCCGGCAGCGACCGCGAGCAGCGACAGGCGACGCAGCTCGAACTCGCTCTCCACGTTCACCGTGGCACCGGCACGGATCGCGGCACGCAGCTCGACGTCGGTCTTCGCCGGCCCCGCGAACATGATCGACCCAGCCCCGGCCGCCAGCGCCCGAGAGAGCTCCCCACCAGAGGCGACCTCGAAGCCGTCGACGGCGGGCGCGACAGCGGCTAGCAGGTCAGGGTGGCCGTTGGCCTTAACGGCGTACAGCAGCGCGGCACCCGGCGGCAGGGACGAGCGGACCAGGGCCACACGGTCGAGCAACGTCGCGCGGTCGTAAACGTACGCGCTGACCGGAGCCGGCCCGTCCCGCAGCGCCATGACGACCCGGTCCGGCAGCAAGAGGATTCTTCTCCCTCACGGTGTGACCTGGACAGGAGTAGACCGTACTGCACGGCTGAACGAGCGATACGGGTCGAATCCTGCTGAGGTCTCGAAACAGTGTCGGCGGTGTTCTTATCATTATGCCGATGTCAGCATAACGTGCACAACATGGAGGCTTATTCAGCGATCTTGATCGGAGGCGCATCCCCGCAGCTCAACCGTGGTCTTACAAGATCCACATGACCCTCCTGAATAACCCTCATGGTGCAGTTGTCGAGTTTCGTCTCCATCCGTGACGCCGAGCCTCAGGTACTGGCCAGCATAGACCACCCCCCGCAGCCGCTCGACGAACACACTACTCGGCAACCGAGCTTCTCACCGCGGGTGTCGACCTCCATACCGTCGCCGGGCGTCTCGGTCACGGTGGGGGTGGCGCCACGACGCTTCGAGTCTACGCGGCGTGGGTTGCGGCCACCGATCGGAAGGCAGCCGAGATCCTCGGTTCGCGGATGCCCAAACGACCGTAGAAACCGACGAATGATACATAGCGGTTACTGCGTCGGGCAGATCGGCTAGGGCAGCTCGTGCCGTCGTAGAGCACACAGCACGGTCGAACGCACCGCCTGCTCAGCTGCGGGAGATTCTCGCGACCGGTCACTATTCGAACGGGTCTACCTGGAGGGTTATTCAGGAGGGTCATGTGGATCTTGTAAGACCACGGTTGAGCTGCGGGGATGCGCCTCCGATCAAGATCGCTGAATAAGCCTCCTGGTTGTCGATGTCGATAAATATGACCACAGTGCGAGCGCGAGTATCACAACAACCACGATAGTGTAGATCACCCATGGCGGCGGCTTCGGTTTATGTGGCGATGTAGAGGGATGTAGATCGTGCTGGGTGTAGCTGCTGTGTCGGCCGCGCGGATCCGGTGGATCCGGCCCCCAGTGCCGAGCCGCCAGCCCTAAGGCCTGTGCTGCCATCAGCTGTATCTGACCTGCTACAAACGCCATCGGTGGCGGTGTGGAGGTCTTCGGGACGGTGCCTTCGAGCGTGTGACAGTACATTTTCCTCTTTCCCATGCGGCTCACCGCGATGCTCTGCTGCTGCTCTCGTCCTGACGCCGCAGCCACCGCGTCCCCAGGGCCCGGATCTCGGCCAGATCGGTCCACCCTTTCTGCGACACCGGTATGGTGGCCAGCACCTCGGCCATGCTGTGGTTCCCCAAATGTTGACCAGCCAGCACGTATGCCATCGCGTCGCCTCGTCACCATCGGATGGTGTATCCGTCATGGCGATGGTGGTCGAGGAAAGTCCAGCCCACGGGATGTCGTTTGGGTACGCGACCGCCACGCTTGACCATAGTGCTGTACTCTCACTTTCGGGGGGTGAAATGATCAGCTGTTCGGTGTACGGCGGGATCGTGATCGCCGCGATGTTCTCCCGGTAAGTCGTGTCGGTCGGTGACCGTGCAGTCGGGGGACGGGTCCGATGTCGGCGGCGTGCCGGCCTCCACGCACTCGCGGAGCCACTCGTTCACTCTCTCGTCGTCATAGGGACGGCTGCTTGTGGGGTTGAACAGGTAGGTCCACAGCGTCGTCATGCCCGCTCGACCGCAGTCGACGAGGATGCGATGAGTCAGGCACGGCGATCGTCGTCGCCAGGGCCACCAGCTGCGACATGCGCGCGCCCGGCACCGGCCGTGGTCGTCGAGGGGGTGGATTTCGTGCAGTTGCTGGCGTAGCGCGGTTCCGCGCAGCGCCAGGAGCGCGATGTCGTCGTCGTGGAGTGTGGGCCACAGCTCATGCAGCTGTCGGGTGGCCTGTCCGATGCATCGGAGATCGACGTCGGCTTCCATAGTCGCCATAGACGGAGGTGATGCGGATCGTGACCGTCGGTGTGACACCGTGTTGCCTCCAAGCTCGGCAGATCGGGGGATGGAATCTCGACGACCCGCTCGTCCGACGAGCGGAGCCCAGCCGTGCGAGTATCTGACGTATCGCAGCCTCCGGGAGCTGCGCGAAGTGAGATACGCGCGGATCGTTCGCGAGTCGTGAACCACTGCGGCTCTCCATCTCTCCCTCCTTACATCCGTGGCCGAGCCGCTCATCTCTCATCCCTCCGGCAGCGGGAACATCTTGATAACTGCCGTGCGGTCACGTCACGGAGAACCTGACGTGCAACTGCCGCATAGCCGGGTGGCGACCAGCGCGGCAGCCTCACCCGACCGCACGACCTGCGGCACCTCCACAGCGTCGTCGTCGCTCATCTCCGTCATCTCCGTGACCCGCTCCTGCTCGTCACGGGTTCCTGCGCAAGCCCTCCTTCCTCGTCGAACGAGACGAGGCCGGCACCACGAACCCGATACCATCCGGCACCGGGGGCCGCTGGTCCCAAGCCGGGCCACCCACACACTTAACCGGTGAGGAGGGGGTGGCCCGGCGCGCCCTAACACCTCCGCTCTGGGTCGTTCTCCGGGACATGTCGGCGGGGTAGTTCCCGCTGGCCCTGCTAGCGTCCCCGGTGCCGGGCGCCACTGGAACCGGTTCGGCGTCTACCGTCGTCTACAGGAGGGTGACACGGTGACTGACCAGCAGTCCGGCCTAGGTGCCCGGCTCCGGGCCGCCCGCGAGAAAGTGGGCGTGAGTCTGGCTGCGATGGCAGCGCGAACTCACTACAGCAAACCGCTTCTTGGCCTGTTAGAGACTGACAAGCGGACGATTCGAGATGAACATGTAATCGCTTACTCGCGCGCCCTGAATGTGTCAGTTGAGCACCTATATGGCCCGAGTGGTGACCCGCTGCGAATAGCGCACGAATGGCTTGTTGCGGATTCTCCAGCCGTAGTCCAGCAAAACAGCGGGCGGCGGGTCGGAGAGAGTCTCGCGGGGAAGCTGGAAGGGCGCGTTATCGAGTTGCGCCACCTAGACGACTATATCGGTGGACGTGATCTCATTGGGTTAGTGCGGCAGGAACTCTTTGATGCACAGCGGTTGGTGCGTGATGCCAGTTACACTGAGGATACCGGGCGCAGACTATTGACCGTTGTCGGCGAATTGGCGCAGCTTGCTGGATGGGTTGCAAGCGACGCTGGTCTGTATGTAGAATCTGAGCGAATTTATGTGTCCGGGGTCTCAGCGGCACAAGAAGCCGCGGATGGTGTCCTTGCCGGCCAGTTGCTCTCGTCGCTGAGTTATCAGATGGCCAACGTCGGTAATCCCGCTGATGCGGCACTCTTGGCGCGTAGCGCAGTTGTAGGCGCGGGTCGGGTGACTCCGGTCGCGCGGGCGCTTCTTCTTGAACGTGTTGCCTGGGCAAGCGCGCGATCTCGCGATGAGGACGGCGCACGGCGTGCGCTTGACGCCGTTGACGACTCTTTCGCCGAGCGTTCGAACGGGATCGAAGAACCTGAGTGGGTCTACTGGCTCGATCGTAGCGAAATAGACGTAATGGCGGGACGTTGCCTCATAGAGCTGGGCGAACCGGCACGGGCGGAGCCCCTTCTTTCTCGGGCGATCTCCGACTATGCGTCCGATCATGTGCGCGAAGTCGCCTTGTATGAAACATGGCTTGCAGAAGCCTACGCGCGATCTCGCGAGTTCGATGGCGCAGCGGCGTCAATCAGGCGCGCCCGACGGGCGGCAAAGAAGGTTAGTTCTACGCGATTGGAAGTGCGGATCTCAGAGGTTCAACGCTTACTCGACGTCGACAGGGGAAATGCGGACGACGGGTCGTAAGCTGCCCCATTAGATCCGGCGATTCGGTACGGATGCCGGGACGATCATGTAGGTGAGTTGTGCGTCTTCGGCGGAGCGTCGTGTTTCTTCCATGGAGAGTGGGAGGCCGTTGGTATCGCGGATGACACGGCGGGTGACGAGTACGGCGGCTCCAGGGTGAGGTTGAGGCTGGTGGTGTCGTCTGGATGTAGACGTGACGGCTCGGACGTGTTCGGTGAGGGTGGTGGGGATGCCTCAATCTTGCGGTTGCCCTTGGCGAAGCGCACCATCGGAATCTCGTCGTCGGTGGCCCACCTGTCCACCCGCTGCCGGAACCTGGTGCCGATCTTATCGAAGATCGCCGGGGACGGGATCGGATTGCCCAGATGTACGGAACGGTTTACAGTGCAGCTCAGAGGACATAGGCTCTGACCATGCGTCTGGTCGACTATGTCCGCGTCTCGTCCTCGGTTCAGCTCGACGCCTACGGACCGGACTCACAGCGCGACGACATGAGCCGGTGAGCGAAGGCGAACGGTCACAAGATCGTCACGGAGTACGTGGACGACATCACCAGCAAGAGCGACGCAATCGACCGCGACGGACTGACCAACGCGCTGGAGCACCTGTCGAGCGCCGACGGTCTACTGGTCGGCAAGCTCGACCGGCTCGCCCGGCAGCTCACCGTGCAGGAGGCAATCCTGGCGATGATCTGGCGGGACGGTCGCCGCGCGTTCGCTGCCGATCAGGGCGAAGTGCTGCACGACGACCCCGACGACCCGATGCGAACCGCCATGCGGCAGATGCAGGGAGTGTTCGCGCAGCTCGACCGGGCGATGATCGTCAAACGGATGCGCGACGGCCGCCGCGCGAAGGCCCGTGCCGGGCGCCACGCGGTCGGCCAATACCGCTACGGCTACGAGGGCTCCGGGAAGGGCCGCGCCCGCGACGCCGCGACGCGCGTTAGCGAGCAGGCCGCGGTGGCGCGCATCGTGGAGCTGCGCGCCGAGGGCGAGTCCTACCGGGCCATCGCCGCGACGCTCGACGCCGAGGGCCACCGGCCCCGTCGGGCCGCGACCTGGTCAGCGATGGCGGTGCGCTCGGTGGCGCTGCGCGAGCTGGGTTGGGTCGGACACGGGCGCGGTGTCTGGGTTGCCCCCAGGTCCGTTTCCCGTGTCCGCCCGCCGAACCGGACGTGCGGCTCTCACCGCATCCGGCTCTCCACGTGTCTTGCCCGTTGCTCAGCTGCTGGTGGCAGCCTGGGTCCAGGGGGTCGGGATGTTCGCTCCGCGGTAGCGGTAGCGGGTCACCGCGACGCTGGAGGCGCCGGTGAACACGACCCCGTTGTGGGCGATCCGCCAGCCCTGGTCGCAGAAGCGACGCCGGAGCTGCTTCCGGCTGGTGTTGCGGTGTTTGCGGCGTATCCAGCCGACCAGTCGTAGCCACGCGTGGTTGTCGACCGTGTTGAACGTCGCCTTGGACACTCCGTGCCGGAAGTAGTTCGCCCATCCCCGCATCGATCGGTTCAAGCCGGCGATCAGCTCGTCCAGATCCATGTTCAGGGTTGATCTGTACGTCTTGTTCCGCACCCGGTCCCGGATCTTCTGTACCGATTTCCGGGAGGGTGTGGTGTAGACGTAATGCTTGTTCGTTCCGCGTTTCCGCATCCGCCGGATGTGGAAACCGAGGAAGTCGAAGCCCTCGTCGATGTGCACGACACTGGTTTTCTCCGGCGCCAGCCGTAACCCCAGCGGGGTCAACACGGCCGACACCTCCTCCCGTAACGCTTCGGCATGATGGCGGTCCCCGGACACCAACAACACGAAGTCGTCAGCATACCGTACCAACCGCCAGTTGCCCAGGCCGTCACGTTTCCGTTTGGCTCGCCGCGCGGGGCTGCCCAGCATCCCCGTATCGGTGTCCCATTGCCGGGTGAAGTGCTCATCCAGCGCCGAGAGCGCGATGTTCGCCAGCAGCGGCGAGAGAATCCCACCTTGCGGGGTACCGGTCAATGACTCCTCCCGATCCCCGAGGTCGTTCAGGACCCCGGCCTTCAGGAACGCCTTCACCAGCGCGCACAACCGCTTGTCACCGATCCGCCGCCGCACCCGGTCCATCACCGCGACGTGATCGATCTCGTCGAAACACGCGGCGATGTCGGCCTCTGACACGTACTGGTAGTCAGCCGGCCGGGAGGTGAAGTGGTGTATCTCGGCGATCGCGTCCTGAGCGCGCCGGTTAGGACGGAACCCGTAGGAGCACGGCAGGAAGTCCGCCTCGAAGACGGGTTCCAGCACCGCCTTGCACGCGGCCTGGACCACCCGGTCGACCACGGTGGGGATCCCCAGCGAGCGCAGCTTTCCGCCGCCCTTAGGGATCTTCACCTGCCGCACCGGGCTGGGCCGGTACTCACCAGATTTCAGCGAGTCCCGGACCTGACCCAGGAACACACCCACCCCGACCCGGGTCTCGATCTGGGCCACCGTGACCCCGTCGACACCCGCGGTCCGCGCCCCGTCGTTACCGGCCACGCGTTCGAACGCGTGCACCAGAAACGCCGGATCATACACGAGGTTGAACAGATCACCGAACCGGCGAGCCGAATCCTCACTCGCCCAACGGTGCAACTTGAGCTGCATCCTCCGTACCGACAGCCAGGCCGCGTCATCCTCCGGCCAGGCCACGACACCGGTATTCACCGATGTGTCTCCGTCCATTGCAGTCATCTCCTTGACTGACACGCTGCCGCCCTTCCCCATGTGGACGGCTTTCCCGTCCTCGGAGTACTACAACGGCTCCGTCCCACCCGCCCCATCGGTCGGCATCGGACCTATCCGACCGCTGTCCTCTCTGGCCGAGAGACACGGCGGAACATAAACGAGTGGTTCCCACGTTCACTGTCGATCGGTTGACGGGTTAGGCACCCGGCTCTACCCCTGCGGCATCGCCACGGCTACGCCGTAGACCTTCACCGTGGCCTCTCGGACCGAACCACGCATACCCAGCGAGAGTTCCCCACCTGCCGGAACCGCACAACACAACGAACCCGCGGCCCCGTGATAGTAGGTGCGCACCGCTCACCAGCCCGAATCCACCGGGTTTGGAGCTGGCCACGCCTCAAGAGGCGTAACATCACCGGTTCCTCACGTATACCTTCCCGTCTCGCTCACCGGGCCCGACCCATCCGGCAGTCCTGGACCGACCCGACTTCGTCGCGGCTGCTCCCACCCTCCCCGGCGATCCCCGGATCAGGCTGCCGCCGGCTTCACCCCACCGCTACGACGGCAAGGCACCGAAGGTCTCTCACCTCCGTCCGATCAGACAGCGCCTCGTGGCGCACGCGCGTCCGCGTGACCCTGGGCGCGGTCGTGCAGGCGGCGCAGATCGCCGCCCCGATCGTCGCCGCGGTGGCTGCGGTCGCGTCCTGGCGCAGCGCCAGTGCGTCGCTGCGCACCGCCGGGCGGGCCGACGAGACGTCTCGGCGCGCGGTGGAGGCGTTGGGGCGGGCGACGATGCCGCTGTTGACGGTCACGTTCTCCGGCGACTCGGCGCGGTTCCTGGACCGCGGCCCGCTGTCGGTGTCGCTCGACGTCGTGAATTACGGTTCGAACCGCGGGCTGTTGATCGCCGCGGGGTTCCGGCGTAGCGACGGCGTCACCGGGACGACCACAGCTCCGATGCCGCAGGTGATCGGCTCGACCACGCCGCCGCCCTACGAGGAGAGCCACGCGCTGTCTCTGCCGCTCGGCGAGATGTCCCGCCTGCTGCCCGATGTGCAGGCTGATCTCGTCGACTCCGATGTGGTGATCACGACGGAGGTTGTGTTCGCTGACGCCAGCCGGGTCGTGACGTGGCGGCTGCGGGGGCGGTGGGTGGAGCAAGCGCAGATGAGCGCGAACGGCAGACCGAACTACTCCTACGTACAGCTTGAAGAGTCCGAGCCGGAGATCGTGAGCGACATGTCCCGCACCGAGGATCGTTCTGTCGGCTGGGTGCGCCGGACGTGGCGGCGCTTCTGGTGATAGCGCGTGCCGTGAGAGCGCCCGCCCGCCCAACCACTGCCAGGCCGCGACGACGGGGCGTACCCATCGTGACGGTGCCCGGCTCCAACTGGGCGGCGGGCACGCCGGGCGACCCGGCACGTTCCCGTTGGTCACAGTATTACCGGTGTGGCAACAGTGGGGCCGGTGTTGGGTGCGATGCTCCGGCGCGCCGCCGTCGCGCCACCTGCCCGCCCGGGCACGCTGGCCGTCATGCGCACCGACCCGCCGCCCCCGGACCTGGAGTACCAGGCTGCCGCGCTGGCCGCAGCACCACCGTCTCCCGCGGGCCGCGCCGCCGATGTTGGACGTGATCGAGGCGGTGGTGGTGCCGACGGGTATCGCGGTCGGTGGCGGGGACGTGTTCGAGCGGGGCGCGCTGGGCCGGGCCGTTGGCGCGCGGACGCCGGTGGTGACGATCGCCGACGACTGGTCGCGACCCGTGGGGGTGGTGCGCTCCGCGGTCGAGTTGCCACCCGGTGATCCGCGGCTCCCGGCACGCCGTGGCCCGCCGGAGCAGGCGGACTGCTGCTGCGGATCGGGTACATCACGACCACCGAGGACGGGTGCCTGGCGCGGGACACGGTGCGCCGCAACGGCCCGCGGCAGCGCTACTCGATGGGGTTCCGGGTGCTCGGCGCCGGGGGCGGACTGGAGGTGAAGGGCACCTCGGTGGCCCGGTCGCGCCGGGATGCCGGTGGTGGTGCCCTGCTCGGCGTGCGGTCGTCCGGCGGCCGGGGTGGTGCGCGGCGGCCTGCGCGACGGGCGGGCTCGCTGGAGCCGGTGTGCTCCCGGTGTGTTCGCGATGTGCATGACGACGTCAGGGCGGGGCTGCTCGGCAAGCCGGGCAGCGGCACTGCGGTGCTCAACCCGGACGACCTGATCGACGCCGACGCGCTCGGCGACGACATCGACGCCCTGTCCAGCACGACCGCGGAGCAAGAGTTCGTGGACGCGCTGCGAGACGAGATCGGGTGGGTCATGGACCCGACGGCACGATCCACCCCGAGGACGAGGCCACGCGGCCGGAGCGGGTCGGGCGGACGTGGACCCGGCGGCAGCCGACGGCCGGGTGGGGCACGCCCTGACGCCGCGCTCCCCGCTGGACGCCGCTACCCCTGCGCGGTCAGGAACTCGCGCAGGCGTGCCTCGTAGCCGGGCCGCTGGTCCTCCGGGGTCCGGGCGGCGGCGTACTGGAGCACGATCGGCCCGTCGAGGTGGGCGTTGTCGGCGAAGGCGTCGGCGTAGCGCTGGGCGGCGGCGGAGTCGTCGAACTGAACGACGGTCAGGGCCTCGGTGGTGATGAGCTGGGTGCAGCCGAGTGAGCCACAGTTTTGCGGGGTGTTGTCGCGGACGTCGGGGACGGCTAGGCCGGCCGCAGCGAAGTCGTCGACCACCGCCTGCGCTGTCGGGCCGCTGGAGCCGCCGCAACCGGTGAGGGCGAGCAGGAGCAGGGCGGAAAGTCCGAGTCGGCGCACACGTCTTCAACGTGCGCAGCCATAGGGGCGTTACGCACATCGGTAGCGCGTTCAGCGCCGCTCGACCGGCTCCCCAGGCCAGCACAGCACCGAATTGTCCCCGTGCGGCCAGTCGCCGTGGCCGTCGGCGGGCGGGTCGCGCTGCACGGCATGCCCGCGAGTAGCCGGGGTGCTCACCCGCGGCGTCTCGGCCGCCCACCGCGACGTCTGCCCGCGAACGGCCGGTTGACGCGGTCGTAGAGCTGACCGGGGTAGGGCCATTCCGGTGATCGTCGGCAGAGGCGACCGCCAGACGGTTGCGGGCCCACCCATGGGCTTCGTCACGTTCGCTCTCGGCTACTGCTCCTGGAGTCGGCCGACCGCCAGCTCGCCGGGGAGGATCCCGACGAGCTGCGCCCGACCGACTTCGTCACCGCGGACGTGCTCGCCGCCCGCCAGGTGCCCGAGCACCTCATGAGCGTCGCCGAGCGGGCGGCCGCCGACCGGGACTGGCGGTTCGGGCATCTCGTCGTCGACGAGGCGCAGGAGCTCTCCGCCATGGACTGGCACGTCCTGCTGCGACGCTGCCCTTCCCGTTCGATCACCGCGGTGGGCGACCTCGCACAGCGCAGCGCCCCCGCGGGGGCGCATGCGTGGGCGGACGTGCTCACCCCGCACCTCGGTCCCCGGTGGACCTACCGGACCCTCACGGTGAACTACCGGACGCCCACCGAGATCATGACGCTGGCCGCTGCCGTGCTGGCCGAGTTCGCGCCCGACCGGCAACCGCCCGAATCGGTGCGGACGACAGGCGAGGATCCGTGGCATACCACCGTGCCCGCGACCGACCTCGCAGCCGAGGTGCGCAAGGCCGTCGAGACGGAGGTGGCGCAGCTGGGCCACGGGACGCTGGCGGTGATCGCCGCCGACATGGACGGCCTCGCCGGTCTTCCCGCACAGGTGCACACCCCGGTGTCGGCGAAAGGCCTCGAGTTCGACGCCGTCGTGATCGTCGATCCGGAGCGGATCCGGGCACACAACCCCGTCGACCTCTACGTCTCGATGACCCGCGCCACCCAACGGCTCGGGCTGCTGCACGTCGAGCGCTGAGACGGCACGACCACACAGACCGTGTGGAGTCTGCACAGTGCCCGAAAGCGGCCGGACACCGCCACGGAAGAGCGATGTCCGGCCCCCTCCGGGCCTGACCTTCGGCCATGCTCGGCGAGGTGTTCGCGCCTACTGACGAACGGCTGCCGAACGGCGAGCCTAGTTAGCCCTCTGACCAGGCGAAAAGGCAGGTCGTCAGACGTTGAAGCGGAACTCGACCCGCTTCCGTCATCGACCACCATCACGGCGACGGACGGCGGAGCGCCCCCGTGCGGAGCCCGCGTCACGTACTCGGCACGAGAAGCGTCTGGCCGGGTAACTCATGTGCCAGGCCCTCGTCGAGGGTCGCCAGCAGCGAGTCGGGACGACCTGCGGCCAGGCTCACGAGGTAGGCGTCCGTCACCTGCCGGTGCCCGCGCACGTGTCCGAGACCCGCGTCGGCGTACGACAGGGAGTCGGGCCAGAAGTCGCACCCGGGCAGGGCGTGGACGGCACGCAACAGGGCTGTCGCCACTGGCGGGGTCTCTCCCGTGCGGATCAGAAACCGGACCAGCGCGCCCTCCACCACTGGGCACACCGCGAAGCGCTCGATCCCGGATGCCCACCTCGACGACCGGTCGTGATGCTCGTGCTCGGCGACGGTGAGCGCGATCAGAACGTTCCCGTCGAGGAGGTAGGTCGTCACTCCTCGTCCAGCACGGCCGCGACATCCTCGGAGGTGACCTGACGACCGACGCTGACAACCGGAAAACCCGACCGCTCGTCGACGCCGATCACCGCCGGCTCACCGAGCTGGATCAGTCCGCGTGCCGCCAGCTCCGCGACCACGGCCGAGAGCGACAGGCCACGACGTTCCGCGATCTCCTTGGCCTGCCGGTGCACGGCAGGCGGGAGGTCGACGGTGGTTCGCATCCATACATCATACCTGCATCAGAGTTGATGCAGGGGCTCGTCAGACATTGAACCGGAACTCCACCACGTCCCCGTCGGCCATGACGTAGTCCTTGCCCTCCATCCGCACCTTGCCCGCAGCCTTGGCAGCGGCCATCGACCCGGCCTCGACGAGATCGGCGTAGGACACGATCTCGGCCTTGATGAACCCGCGCTCGAAGTCGGTGTGGATCACGCCTGCGGCCTGCGGGGCGGTGCAGCCGCGGCGGATCGTCCAGGCCCGAGCCTCCTTGGGGCCCGCGGTCAGGTAAGTCTGCAGACCGAGAGTGTGAAAGCCGGCACGGGCCAGCGCGCGCAACCCGGGCTCCTCCTGGCCGATCGAGGCGAGCAACTCCCGCGCGGACTCCTCGTCCAGCTCGAGCAGCTCGGCCTCGACCTTCGCGTCGAGGAACACCGCCTCCGCGGGTGCGACGAGCTCCACGAGCTCCTTGCGCCGTGCCTCGTCGGTCAGCACACCCTCATCGGCGTTGAAGACGTACAGGAACGGCTTGGTCGTGAGCAGCGACAGCTCGCGCAGCGGCGCGCGGTCCACGCCCGCCGCGAACAGCGTGGTGCCACCGTTGAGGATCTCGACGGCGGCCTCGGCAGCCGCCAGCACCGGACGCCGGTCCTTCTGCATCCGGGCTTCCTTGGCGATCCGCGGGACGGCCTTCTCCAGGGTCTGCAGGTCGGCGAGGATCAGCTCGGTGGAGATCGTCTCGATGTCACCGGCCGCGTCGATGCGCCCGTCGACGTGCATGACGTCGGGATCGTCGAACACGCGCACGACCTGGCAGATCGCGTCGGACTCGCGGATGTTGGCCAGGAACTTGTTGCCCAGCCCGGCGCCCTCCGACGCTCCCTTGACGATGCCGGCGATGTCGACGAACGACACCACCGCGGGCAGGATCCGCGCCGAGCTGAAGATCGTTGCCAGGACGTCGAGCCGCGGGTCCGGCAGCGCAACCACCCCGACGTTGGGCTCGATCGTGGCGAACGGGTAGTTCGCCGCCAGCACGTCGTTGCGGGTCAACGCGTTGAACAAGGTCGACTTCCCGACGTTGGGCAGACCGACGATCCCGAGGGTGAGCGACACGAGATGCCAGGGTAGTCCCGGTCAGCGCGCCGCCAGCAGGTACGCGAACACGGCCCGCTCACCGGTATCGCCGACGCCGGACCCACCCTCGCCGCAGGCCCGTAGGCACCGCTAAACATGATCGCCAGATGCGGCGCCTGGCGGAATCACCCGATCGAGCGACGACGCTAATGCGGTCGTCGCAGCGTTTACGTTCTGTGTGGCCCAGGTCGTCTCGCGAAAACGGTGGTGTACTCGTGCAGTTCCCCTCCCGGCTCCTGCTCACTGGCACCGTGATCGGTGCGCTCGCTGCGAGCAGCGCCAGCGCGCTGACCATGCCCGACCGCGTCACCGACACGCCTGGCGCGCCCGTCGGCGTCCCCGGTCTCACCGCCGCTGGGACCTCTCACTCCCCCGGGTCCGCGCCAACGCCGGTCACGACCGGGCCGCCGGTCACAGGTGCACAGATCGCCGGGCTGGCCATCGCCCCGGCGCGGGACCGGGCCGTCGAGCTGATCGCCGAAGATGCGGGCGTCGCCACCGTGGCGGAGGCCCTCCGCCCCGAGGCGGAGCGGCTGGAGGCGCAGCTTCCGGAGGTAGAGCTGCCCGGGGTAGAGCAGCCTGGGGTGCAGCGACCCAACGCTCAACCGCCCGCGGTCCAGCAGCCCACGGTCCAGCAGCCCGCGGCACCGCAACCCCGTGTGGAGCAGCCCAGGGCAGAACGGCCCGAAGCGCAGCGGCCCGATGCGCAGCCCGTGCCGCCGGTGCCGGCACCAGCACCGGTAGAGCTCAACGAGCAGGAGCTCAACCAACTGCGGGCCGATGCACGCAAGGCGTGCGCTGCAGGCCAGCTTCACGGTGAGGTCTGCCGCCGGGCCGCCTGAGCCTGCCGCGCCAGACGGGCGACACCGAGCTTGCGGCGCCGCGGGATACCGCGTCCGATTTCCGCTAGAATCAACCCGTCCGCGGTGACAGAGTCGGCATCGTGATGCTCGACCAGGAACGCTGCTACCGCGCCGTCGCCTCCCGGGACGCCCGCTTCGACGGGCACTTCATCACGGCCGTGCGCACGACGCGGATCTACTGTCGACCCTCGTGCCCGGCGATGACGCCCAAGCGCGCCAACGTCGAGTTCCTGCCCACCGCCGGCGCCGCCCAGCAACGCGGCTACCGTGCCTGCCGCCGCTGCCAGCCCGACGCCGTGCCCGGCTCGCCCGACTGGAACATCCGCGCCGATCTCGCCGCGCGGGCGATGCGGCTGATCTCCGACGGCGTCGTCGAGCGGACCGGCGTCACGGGGCTCGCGGCGCAGCTGGGCTACTCCGAGCGCCATCTCAACCGGGTCCTCACCGCCGAGCTCGGCGCCGGGCCGCTGGCCCTGGCCCGCGCGCACCGGGCGCACACCGCGCGGCTGCTGATCGAGACCACGCCGTTGGGGATGGCCGACGTCGCGTTCGCAGCGGGGTTCGCCAGCGTCCGCCAGTTCAACGACACGGTGCGCGAGGTGTACGGCACGGCGCCGACGACGCTGCGCCTCGAGGCCGGTCGTCGCCGCGGCACCGTCTCGCCGGTGGCCGGGACGCTGGTGCTCCGCCTGCCCTACCGCCCGCCGCTGGACGCCGACGGGTTGCTCGCGTTCTTCGCCGCCCGCGCGCTCGACCACATCGAGTCCATCACCGACGGCACCTACCGCCGGACGCTGCGGCTGCCGCACGGCGCGGCGACGGTGACACTCGACCCGGCCGTGTCCACGACCCCCGGATCGACTCCGCACATCCTCACCACGCTGCGGCTCGGCGACCCGCGCGATCTCGGGCCCGCCGTGGCGCGGCTGCGGCGGCTGCTCGACCTCGACGCGGACCCGATCGCCGTCGACAACCTGCTCGGAGCCGATCCCGCGCTGACCCCGTCCGTCGCCGCCGTTCCGGGAATCCGGCTGCCCGGCACGGTCGACGGGGTCGAGACGGCACTGCGTGCGGTGCTCGGGCAGCAGGTGTCCGTGGCGGCGGCCCGCACGACGACGTCGCGGCTGGTGGCGGCGCTCGGTGAGCGGTTGCCGGCCGAGCTGGCCGGCGACGGCCCCGACCTGCTGTTTCCCACCGCCGCGACGATCGCCGAGCGCGGAGCGGAGGTGCTCAGCGGCCCCGCGCGCCGGATCGCGACCGTGCTGGGCCTGGCCGAGGCACTCGCCGACGGCACCCTCGTGCTCGACGCGGGCCGCGACCCCACCGACCTGCGCGCCGCGCTCACCGCGCTACCCGGCATCGGTCCGTGGACCGCGGGCTACCTCGCGATGCGCCTGCTCGGCGAGCCCGACGAGCTGCTCGCCACCGATCTCGCGGTGCGCCGCGGGGCCGAGCGACTCGGCCTGCCGTCCGATGTGGGCGGGATCACGGCCCGGGCCGAGCGCTGGAAACCGTGGCGGTCCTACGCCGCCACCCACCTGTGGCGCGCTGCCACCGGTGCCACAACCCCTCGGAGGACGCCATGAGTACCGCCACCTGGTCGACGCTGGACACCCCGGTCGGGCCGTTCACGGCCGTCGTCGATGCCGACGGCGCCGTGCTCGCCTCGGGTTGGACAGCGGAGCTCGACGACCTGCTCTCGCAGGTCCACCACGGCCTGCGACCCGCCGAGCTGGTGGCGGGCGACCTCGGACCGGTGGCCGAGGCGATCACCCGCTACCACGCAGGCGAGCTGTCCGCCGTGGACGCGGTTCCCGTGCGACAGCGGTCCGGTGAGTTCCTGGAGCACGCCTGGGACGTGCTCCGCACCGTGCCGGCCGGCGCGCCGGTGACCTACACCGAGTACGCCGCGAAGGCCGGCAGGCCGGCAGCGGTGCGGGCCGCCGCGGCGGCGTGCGCGCGCAACGCCGCGGCGCTGTTCGTGCCGTGTCACCGGGTGCTGCGCTCGGACGGCTCGCTGGGCGGGTTCCGCTGGGGCGTCGAGGCGAAGCGGTGGCTGCTGGCACACGAGTCCCCGCAGCACGACCCGCAGCGGTGACCGCCCGTGCCGGTCACCGCACTTCATCGCGCTTGCTACGGCCGGCGACGGTCTCGGCGACGCCGACGAGCAGGACCGCCGCGATCACGGCGACGATGAAGCCGAGCACGTTGAGCTCGAAGATGTCCCCGGTACCCAGGAGGCTCGCCACCACACCTCCGATCACCGACCCGACGAGGCCCAGCAGGAGCGTGGCCACCCAGCCGAGGTTCTGCTTGCCGGGCTTCAGCAGCCGCGCCAGGGCGCCGATGATGAGGCCGGCAACGATGAATCCGATCATGACTGTTCCTCCGGACGGTTCGGATGGCGCGGTTCTCGGCGCCACCCCAGTGGGTGGTTCTGCGCACCCGAGCCTATGAGGTCCCCGGTGATCCGGCTGATCGTGGAACCTGCACGCAGCCCGCTTTCGACAGTATGTTCGACCGCTTGCCGATCCTCGCAGCCCGCCGACCGTCTGGAACCGTCCTCATCGGCGCGCCTGCCCAAGATCTGTCGGGGGCCTGGTACACCCTGACCGCTGTGGATACCGCCGCTCTCTCCGTGCTGCTCATCGGCGTGCTCGTGGGCGTGGGACTCGGCGCGAGTGCCGCCTGGTCCCTCGTCACGTCCCGAGCCAGGGCAGCCACCGCCGAGGCCGCCCGCGTGGCCGCCGACGCCACCGCCATGCTGCGTGCCGACACGGCCGGGCTCCGGGCCGAGCGCACCGGGCTGCTGGCACGCCTCGACGATCTCACCGAGCAGCACGGTCAGGCCGTCGAGCGGCTGCGCCGCGCGGAGTCGGAGGCGGCGGGCACCCTGGCCACCCTGCACAGCGAGCGCGAGGCGGCGGCACAGCGCGAGCAGCTGCTCGTCCGCCGCGACGCCGAGCTGAAACAGGCGTTCCAGGCGCTGTCGGCCGACGCGCTGGCCCGCAACAACGAGCAGTTCGTGACGCTCGCCGAAGGTCACCTCAAGGAGGCCACCGCGGCGCTGCACGCCAAGGCCGACGGTGACGCCGCCGCCCGCGCGCAAGCCATCGGCCAGCTGCTCGACCCGATGGCGTCCACGTTGCAGCGCGTCGAGGGCCAGCTGCGCACCGTCGAGAAGGAGCGCGAGTCGGCCTACGCGGGGCTGCGCGAGCAGGTCAACGCCATGCGGCTGGGCTCAGAGCAGCTGCACAATGAGACCAAGCAGCTGGTCAACGCGCTGCGCGCGCCGCAGGTCCGGGGCCGCTGGGGCGAGCTGCAGCTGGAGCGGATCGTCCAGCTCGCTGGCATGGTCGAACACTGCGACTTCTCCACGCAGGTCACCGCGCAGGGCGAGGACGGCGGGATCCGCCCCGACATGATCGTGCGCCTGGCCGGTGACAAGCAGGTCGTCGTCGACGCCAAGGTTCCGTTCGCGGCGTACCTGGAGGCAGTGGAGAGCAGCGATCCGGACGTCCACCGGGAGCGGCTCACCGCCCACGCCCGCCAACTCCGCCAGCACGTCGACGCGCTCGCCGCCAAGAGCTACTGGGCGGCGTTCGAGCCGTCACCGGAGTTCGTGGTGCTGTTCGTGCCGGGCGACCCGTTCCTGGAAGCCGCGCTGCGCTCCGACCCGGCGCTGCTGGAGCACGCGTTCTCCGCCCACGTCGTGATCGCCACGCCCACCACGCTCATCGCGCTGCTGCGCACCGTTGCCTACAGCTGGCGCCAGGAGGCGCTGGCCCGCAACGCCGCGCAGGTGCACCAGCTCGGCAAGGAGCTGCACAGTCGGCTGGCCACCATGGGCACCCACGTGGCCAGGCTCGGCCGCAGCCTCGACACCGCTGTGACCAGCTACAACCAGACGGTCTCTTCGCTGGAGGCCCGGGTGCTGGTCACCGCCCGCAAGCTCACCGACCTCGAGGTGACCGACGGCGAGCTGCCCACTCCCGGGCAGGTCGAGTGCGCACCGCGCACCGTCGCCGCGCCCGAGCTGGTGGCCTCGGCGGCCGACTCGCTGATCGCCCTGCATGAGGTCGGGCGGGGCGAGGGCACCGAGCAGACCCGGCCCGAGCAGCGGGCTACCGTGACGAGGTGACGAGCGCGCGGGGTACGGGGGGCCGATGGCCGATGGCCGACCGGTCGGTGCTGGACACCGTGCTCGGGGTGCCGCCGCTGGCCGCCGTCGGGCTCGCGTCGGTGCTCACCGGGCTGGGTGTCCTCGTCGACCTGGTGCGCATCGGCAGCCTCGGCATGATCTTCACCATCTGCCACATCGCCGGCTGCGTGCTCGCGGTGGCCTGGGTGCGCCGCAGCGGCCTGTTCGGGCCGATGGTGGCGCCACCGCTGCTGGTGGCCGTCGCGGTGCCGGTCGTGGTGCTGCTCGCCAGTGACCCCAGGCCCGGCGCCGGCATCGCGGAACAACTGCTCGTGATCGGCGCGCCGCTGGTGAACGCGTTCCCGATCATGGCGTGGACCACCGGGCTCGTGCTGGCGCTGGGCACGGCCAGGATCGTGGTGCAGCGCCCGCTGGACCCCGCCGCGAAACCCACGCGGGCGGTCAGCAACCGGCGGCGCGGCTCGAGCGCAGCTCGCGGGGCAGCGAGAACATCACCGTCTCCTCGGCGGTCGTGACCTCCTCGACGCGGGACCAGCCGAGCTCGGCGAGGTAGTCGAGCACGCCCCGCACCAGCACCTCCGGCACCGACGCGCCGCTGGTGACACCGATCGTCACCACACCGTCGAGCCAGGTCTCGTCGATCTCGCGGGCGTAGTCCACGAGGTGGGCCGCCCCGGCGCCGGACGCGAGCGCCACCTCGACCAGCCGCACCGAGTTCGAGGAGTTCCGCGAGCCCACGACCAGCACGAGGTCGCACTGCCCGGCCATCGCCTTGACCGCGACCTGGCGGTTCTGGGTGGCGTAGCAGATGTCGTCGCTCGGCGGGTCCTGCAGCGTGGGGAACCGCTCGCGCAGCGCCCGCACCGTCTCCATCGTCTCGTCGACCGACAGCGTGGTCTGCGAGAGCCAGACGACCTTCTCCGGATCGCGCACCGTGACACCGGCGACGTCGGCGGCGGTCTCGACGAGCTGGATGCGCTCGGGCGCCTCACCGGCGGTGCCCTCGACCTCCTCGTGGCCACGGTGGCCGACGAGCAGGATGTCGTAGTCCTGGCGGGCGAAGCGCCTGGCTTCCTGGTGCACCTTCGTGACCAGCGGGCAGGTGGCGTCGATGGTGCGCAGCTCGCGCTCGCGGGCCTGCTCGTGGACAGCCGGCGAGACCCCGTGCGCGGAGAACACGACGACCGCGCCCGCGGGCACCTCGGCGGCGTCCTCGACAAAGATCGCACCGCGCTCGGCGAGCGTCTCGATCACGTGCACGTTGTGCACGATCTGCTTGCGGACGTACACCGGCGCGCCGTGCTGCTCGAGCGCCTGCTCAACGGCCTCCACGGCCCGATCGACGCCGGCGCAGTAACCGCGCGGGCTGGCCAGCAGGACACGCTTGCTCCTCGATCCAGACATGACGCCAGCGTACGGACGGTCACCAGCCGGGGCCGGAAGGACGTGCGGGAACCCGCGGCCACCAAACCCGGAGCTGCCCCTGACCGCGTGGCGGGGGAGACTGTGGATATGAAGCCGCTGCCGCTGCCGGTGCGGGTCGCCGCCGGTCTCGTCGCGACCGCCGTGGAGCAGGCCCGGGACCTGCCCCGGCTCGTCGTCGAGCTCCCGGTCACCGCGGTGAGCCAGGTGCTGCAGGCATCGATGCGCGTGCAGCAGAAACTCACCCAGCTGGCTATCAAGGGCGACCGCGCGCTGAGCACGCTACGCCCGGCCGAGGAGCAGCCCGGCTGGGCCACGTTCGACGACGAGCCGCCGCAGCGCAACGGCGCCAGCACCGTGACCGAGCTGCACCCCCACAACCCGACGCCAGTCCCCGAGCCCGACAGCGACGCCTCGGGGCCGAACGTGCTGCCCAACTACGGCGAGATGACGATTCAGCAACTGCGAGGACGGCTGCGCACGCTCAGCCTGGAGGACCTGCGCGCGCTCCTGGACTGGGAGACCGCGCACGAGGACCGCCCGCCGTTCGTCACGATGCTCTCCAACCGGATCACGACGGTCACCCAGGGGTGACCACGCCCACCTCGCCCACCACCCCGGAGCAGCCCTGGCCGGTCCGCACCGTCGCGCGCAAGATCGCCGAGTGGGTGGACCGGCTCGGCGCCGTGTGGGTGGAGGGCCAACTCGCCCAGGTCACCGCCCGCGCGGGCACCGGTACCGCCTTCCTCGTGCTGCGCGACCCGGCCGCCGACGTGTCGTTGCAGCTCACCGCCCCGATCGGGCTCGTCCGCGAGGGCGGGCCCGCGGTCACCGAGGGAAACCGTGTCGTCGTGCACGGCAAGCCGTCGTTCTTCCTGGGCCGCGGCACGCTGAGCCTGCGCGTGGACCAGATCCGCGCTGTCGGCATCGGCGAGCTGCTCGCCCGGATCGAGCGCCTGCGCACGCTGCTCGCCGCCGAGGGCCTGTTCGACCCGGCCCGCAAGCGGCGGCCCCCGTTCCTGCCCGGCTGCATCGGGCTGGTCACCGGGCGGGCCTCGGCCGCCGAGCACGACGTGGTCTCGAACGCGACGACGCGCTGGCCACCCGTCCGGTTCCGCATCGAGCACGTGGCGACCCAGGGTGCGCTCGCCGTGCCGCAGCTCGTGGAGGCGCTCGGCACGCTGGACCGCGACCCGCAGGTCGAGGTGATCGTGCTGGCCCGGGGCGGCGGCAGCGTCGAGGACCTGCTTCCGTTCTCCGACGAGACGCTGTGCCGCGCCGTCGCCGCCTGTATCACCCCGGTGGTGTCGGCGATCGGGCACGAGCCGGACACGCCGCTGGTCGACCACGTCGCCGACCTCCGGTGCTCCACGCCGACCGAGGCGGGACGGCGGCTCGTGCCCGACCTCGCCGAGGAGGCCGCGCGCATCACCGGGCTGCGCGACCGGGCCCGGCGCGCGCTGGCCGGGTGGGTGGACCGCGAGCAGCGGCTGCTCGCCGCGCTGCGGGGACGCCCGGTCCTGGCCGACCCGCTGCGCACGCTCGACGTGCACGCCACCGAGGTACGGCAGCTGCGTGAGGCGGCGCGGGCCTGCCTGCAGCGTGGGCTCGACCGGCGGGGCACCGACATCGAGCACGTCCTGGCACGGTTGACGGCGCTGGGTCCGGCCGCGACGCTGGCCCGCGGCTACGCCGTGGTGCAGCGGGTATCCGACGGCGCCGAGCCCGACGGACCGCTGCCCGTGCTGCGCTCCGTCGCCGAGGTGGAGCCCGGAGCCCTGCTGCGGATCCGGGTGGCCGACGGCGCCGTGGGTGCCATCGTCGCGCCGGAGCAGGCACCCCCGAGAAGGCGCGCGAGAACGACCGAGCGGAGTGGGAGATGAACGATCGGCCTGCGGTGGACGGGCTGGGTTACGAACAGGCCCGCGACGAGCTCACCGAGGTGGTGCGCGCCCTGGAGACGGGCGGGCTCAGCCTCGACGCGTCGATGGCGTTGTGGGACCGCGGCGAGGCCCTCGCCCGGCGCTGCGAGGACCAGCTCGCGGGCGCCCGCGAGCGGGTGCAGCGGGCCCTGGATGCCGCCGGCTCCGACTGACCGACCCGGGAGCCCCACCACCCGTCGGTCAGTTCGGTGCGGTGCCCAGCGGAAGGAGCTGGCCGGTCACCGCGGCGCCGGCCAGCGCGCGGAAGTCGTCCTGGCCGCCGCTGCCGGTGATCAGCAGCCGTACCGGCGTCGCACCCGGCGTCGCGACCTCCGCGATCCAGATCGGCTCGCCGCCGCCGCGCTCGTAGACGACCCAGCGCTGCCCGCCGACCTCGACCGCGCCCTGCGCCACCACCGGCTCCGCCCCGGACTCGACGGCCACCAGCGCGGCCTCGGACGCGTCGGTCTGCAGCAGCCGCAGGAAGCGACCTTCCGGGGTGATGTAGCCGGTGCGCACGGCGCGCCCGCCGCCGGCCACGAGGTCGCGGTCCACGGAGTTCGACCGCCATCGCGGCGGTACCGCGGGGATCCGCACGGCGAACGGCACGAGCGGGGCGAGGGCCCGCAGCTCAGCGGGTGCGTCGACGACGGGTAGCCCGCTCGGGTCGACCGTCGGCCCACCGGGGGCGAACGTGCACGCCCGCGACACCCCGCCGACCACCAGGATCAGCGGCACCAGCACCGCCAGCGCGACAAGCATGTCGCGCACCCGCAGCGCCGACCGCGGCGGCTTCGACGGTGGCGCCGCGCCCGCGGCCGGGCGGGCAACGGGCTCGGGCTCAGAACTCACGGTGTCCATCGTCTCGCACGTGTCCATCGTCTCCAGCACGGCTGTTTCCTGCGCCACGATCACCCGCTGACGGCGCCGATCTGCGAGGATCGCAGCATTCCCGCAGGCCCCACGCCCGGGCCCCACGTACCTTCACCCTTGGAAGAAGGAGGCCGGAGATGATCACGTCCGGAGACCGGAACCGCAAACGACGCCGCGAGGCACCCGACCGCAACCTGGCGATGGAGCTCGTCCGGGTCACCGAGGCCGCCGCGATGGCCGCGGGTCGCTGGGTCGGCCGGGCCGACAAGAACGGCGGCGACGGCGCGGCGGTGGACGCCATGCGCAAGCTCATCAGCAGCGTCTCGATGCGCGGCGTCGTCGTCATCGGCGAGGGCGAGAAGGACGAGGCGCCGATGCTGTACAACGGCGAGGAGGTGGGCAACGGCGAGGGCCCGCAGTGCGACGTCGCCGTCGATCCCGTGGACGGCACCACGCTGATGGCCAAGGGCATGCCGAACGCGGTGGCGGTGCTCGCGGTGGCCGAGCGCGGCGCGATGTTCGATCCGAAGACCGTGTTCTACATGGAGAAGCTGGCCGTGGGCCCGGAGGCGGCCGAGGTCATCGACATCACCGCACCGGTCGCGGAGAACATCCGCCGGATCGCTGCGGCGAAACACATCGACATCACCGATGTGACGGTCTGCGTGCTGGACCGGCCGCGACACGACTCGATGGTCACCGAGATCCGCCGGACGGGTGCCCGCATCCGCTTCATCACCGACGGCGACGTCGCGGGCGCGATCTCCGCAGCCCGGCCCGACACCGGCGTCGACCTGCTGTACGGGATCGGCGGCACCCCGGAGGGGATCATCACGGCGGCGGCCATGAAATGCATGGGCGGAGCGATGCAGGGGCGGCTGTGGCCGCACAACGACGAGGAACGCGCGAAGGCGATCGACGCCGGTCACGACCTGGACCGCGTGCTCAGCACCGACGATCTCGTGCGTGGGGACAACGTGTTCTTCTGCGCCACCGGAATCACCGACGGGGACCTGCTGCGCGGCGTGTACTACCGCGCGGGTGGATGCACCACGCAGTCGATCGTGATGCGGTCGAAGTCCGGCACCGTGCGCATGATCGACGGCTACCACCGGCTGACGAAGCTCCGCGAGTACGCCTCGGTGGACTTCGACCTCTCCGACGAGCAGCTCGAAGCCGTCGAGCACTCCGCCCCGCCCTTGCCGTGAGCGCCCCTGCCGTGCCGGTGGCACCACCCGCACGCTCATGATCCGCACGGTAGGGAAGCACAACCTACACTGGACGGTGCCGGGGGAACCGTCCGGTCGGTCACGGGGGTGGCCATGCACGCGTTGCGGGTGCTGGGAGTCGTCCTGTTCGTCGCGATCGCTGGCCTGTTCAGCGGCGGAGCAGCGAGCGCGGCCCCGACCACCGCGGCGAGCACCACCGCGGCCCCGGCTCTCGCCGCGCCGCGGCTGGTGTCCGGTACCCCGTGCGCTGCTACCGCACGCGCCTGCATCGAGCTGTCCAGCAACAGCTCGTGGCTGATCCGCGACGGTGCCGTGACGTACGGCCCGGTCCCGATCACCCACGGTCGCGAGGGCTTCCGCACCCCGCCCGGCACGTTCCAGGTGACGTTCAAGGACCGTGACCACGTCAGCTCCATCTACGACGCCCCGATGCCGTACTCGGTGTTCTTCAACGGCGGCATCGCCTTCCATGAGGGCAGCCTGCGGCAGCTCTCGCACGGCTGCATCCATCTCTCCCATGCCGCAGCCGTGACCTACTTCAACTACCTGAACCCCGGAGACGTCGTGCAGGTCGTCTGACAGATCGGTACCCGTCGCGGCAGGGCGGGTCACCACGGTGTGCCCGCCTGCACCGCACCCGGATCAGGGGGAAACACTGCGGGCATGACCACCGACGACACCCCGCCCAGCGGGGACTTCCGGATCGAGCACGACACGATGGGCGAGGTGGCGGTGCCCGCCGACGCCCTCTGGCGAGCGCAGACCCAACGGGCTGTGGAGAACTTCCCCATCTCCGGTCGTGGGCTCGAACGCTCCCAGATCCGCGCGCTGGGGCTGGTGAAGGCCGCGACCGCCCGCGTCAACGGACGGATCGGGGTGCTCGAGCCCGCACTGGCCGACAGCATCGCCGCTGCCGCGGACGAGGTGGCCGCCGGGCAGCACGACGCGCACTTCCCGGTGGACGTCTTCCAGACCGGCTCGGGCACGAGCTCGAACATGAACGCCAACGAGGTGATCGCCACCGTGGCGAGCCGGGCGGGCGTCGAGGTGCACCCGAACGACCACGTCAACGCGTCGCAGTCGTCCAACGACGTGTTCCCCACGACCATCCACCTCGCCGCCACCGAGGTGCTCGCCACCGACGTCGCCCCCGCGCTCGAGCACCTGGCCGCCGCGCTGCGCCGCCGCGCGGCCGACTGGGCCGAGGTCGTGAAGGCCGGGCGCACCCACCTGATGGACGCCGTGCCGATCACGCTGGGCCAGGAGGCGGGCGGCTGGGCGACCCAGGCCGAGTACGGCGCCGCCCGGCTGCGCGACGCGCTCCCCCGCCTCGGTCAGCTGCCGATCGGTGGCACCGCCGTCGGCACCGGGCTCAACGCACCGGACGGCTTCGGCGCGGCCGTGGTCGCGGAGCTACGCGCGGTCACCGGGCTCGACGCCCTGTCGGAGGCGGCCGATCACATCGAGGCCCAAGGCGCCCGCGACGGGCTCGTCGAGGCCTCGGGTGCGCTGCGCACCGTCGCGGTGTCCCTGTTCAAGATTGCCAACGACATCCGCTGGCTCGGCTCGGGTCCGCGCGCGGGGCTCGCCGAGCTGCGCCTGCCCGACCTGCAACCGGGCAGCTCGATCATGCCGGGCAAGGTCAACCCGGTGATCTGCGAGGCCACGATGATGGCGGCCGCGCAGGTGATCGGCAACGACGGATGCGTGGCGTTCGCCGGCAGCCAGGGCAACCTGGAGCTGAACGTGATGATGCCGGTGATGGCCCGCAACGTCCTGGAGTCGGCGCGGCTGCTCGCGGCGGTGGCCCGGCTGTTGGCCGACAAGGTGATCGCGGGCGCCGAACCCGACGTCGAGCGCGCCCGGGAGTACGCCGAGTCGTCCCCGTCGGTGGTGACCCCGCTGAACCGCTACCTCGGCTACGAGGAGGCCGCGTCGATCGCGAAGCAGGCGCTGCTGCAGCGCTCGACCATCCGCGAGGTCGTGCTGGAACGCGGCCACGTCGAGTCCGGGGCACTGACACTCGCCCAGCTCGACGCCGCCCTCGACGTGCTCGCCATGACCCGCGGCGGCCGCTGACCGGAACCGGCTCGACGGTTCCGGTCAGAAAGTGACCGCAACGGGCCATAGCATGGTGCTCGACCAACGACGGAAGGCGGACACCATGACCACCACCACCGGGACGACCATCACCGGCGAGCGCGCGGACCTACTGCATGCCCTGGCGAAGCACCGCTTCTTCCTGCGGCTCACCGTCCGCGACCTGACCGACGACCAGGCCGCCCTGCGCACCACCGCGAGCGCGCTGTGCCTGGGCGGACTCGTCAAGCACGTCACCTACGCCGAGAAGAGATGGGCGGAGTTCATCCTGAACGGTCCCGAGGCCATGGCCGGTGTCGACGAGCAGCAGGCGGCCGAGCACGCGGCGAGCTTCGAGATGTCGACCGGGGACACGCTGGCCGGGCTGCTGGAGCGATACGAGGAGGTGGCCCGCAGGACCGACGAGATCGTCGCCGCCCGGCCCGATCTGGGTGCCTCGCACCCGCTGCCGGAGGCACCCTGGTTCGAGCCGGGCGCCCGCTGGTCGGCGCGCCGTGTCCTGCTGCACATCATCGCCGAGACCGCTCAGCACGCTGGCCACGCCGACATCATCCGGGAATCCATCGACGGCGCGAAGAGCATGGGATAGAACGAGCCGAGCCGGCGCAGGTCGCTGCCAGGATAGGGCCGTGCTGCTCGCCGAGGTCGTCGCCGCATCCGCCACGGTCGGGTCCACCCGGTCGCGCACGGCGAAGGCGGGCGCGCTCGCCGCGCTGCTGCGGGCCGCCGACGGTGAGGAGGTCGAGCCCGCCACGGCCTGGCTCGCCGGTGAACCGCTGCAGGGCCGCATCGGTGCGGGATGGCGCACCCTGTCGGGTCTCGACGTCGTTCCGGCCGCCGAGCCTGCGCTGGACGTGTCCGCCGTCAACGCCGCGCTGGTCGCGCTGTCGGTCACCTCCGGTGCCGGTTCGACGGCGCGACGCTCCGCACTGCTGCACGAGCTGTTCGGCGCCGCCACCGCCGACGAGCAGGCGTTCCTGCGACGGCTGCTCACCGGCGAGCTGCGCCAGGGGGCCCTGGAGGGCGTGATGCTGGAGGCGATCGCGGCTGCCGCGGAGGTCCCGGCACCCGTGGTGCGGCGCGCGTTCATGATCTCCGGGCAGCTGCCGCGGACCGCGCGGCTCGCCCTCACGGGGGGCGCGACGGCGCTGGCGGCGGTGTCGCTACAGGTCGGCAGGCCGGTCCGGCCGATGCTGGCCTCCGCAGCCGACACGCTCGACGCTGCGCTGGCCGAGCTGGGCGCTGAGATCAGCGTCGAGTTCAAGCTCGACGGCGCCCGCATCCAGGTCCACCGCGACGGCACCGACGTCGCGGTGTTCACCCGCAGCCTGCGCGACATCACCGCGGCCGTGCCGGAGATCGTCGCGCAGGCGCTGGGACTGTCCTGCCGGTCGGTGGTGCTCGACGGCGAGGTCATCTCGCTCGCCGACAGCGGGCGCCCGCGGCCGTTCCAGGACACGATGCGAGGGTTCGCAGCCACCGGCGCGAGCGGGCTTCACTGGGGGTTCGACTGCCTGCACCTCGACGGCGCCGACCTGCTCGACGCTCCCCTCGCGACCCGGCTGGACGCGCTGACCGAAGCCAGCGGCCAGCGCGTGCCAGCCACGCTGCGCCCCACCCCCGGCGAGGCCGCCGACCTGCTCGAACAGGCGCTCGACGCCGGACACGAGGGCGTCATGGTCAAGTCGTTGGACGCCCCGTACTCCGCCGGGCGACGCGGCCGGGCGTGGCAGAAGGTCAAGCCGGTGCACACGCTGGACCTCGTCGTGCTCGGCGCCGAGTGGGGATACGGACGACGCGCCGGCACCCTGTCCAACATCCACCTCGGCGCCCGCGACCCCGACGGCGGCGAACCGATCATGGTGGGCAAGACCTTCAAGGGCATGACCGACGAGCTGCTCGCCTGGCAGACGGCCACGTTCCCGGACCTGGCCCGCGAGACCGGGGCCGGGCCCCACGGCCACGTCGTGCTGCTCCGCCCGGAGCTGGTCGTGGAGATCGAGCTCGACGGCGCGCAGCGCAGCACCCGCTATCCCGGGGGCGTCGCGTTGCGGTTCGCCCGGGTGCTGCGCTACCGCCCGGACAAGACCCCCGCCGACGCCGACACGATCGACGCCGTGCGCGCGCTGCTGCCCGAGTAGCATTGCCGTCCCGTGCGCTTCCTTCACGGCCAGGACCCGAGTCACGACCTCACCTACGACGACGTCTTCCTCGTCCCGGGGAGGTCGTCGGTGGCCTCCCGCTTCGACGTCGACCTCACCACTGCCGACGGCTCGGGCGCTCGGGTGCCAGTGATCGCGGCGAACATGACGGCCGTCGCTGGACGCCGGATGGCCGAGACGCTGGCCCGGCGCGGCGCGCTGACCGTGCTGCCCCAGGACGTCGCCCCGGAGGCGGTGGCGCAGATCGTCAAGTGGATCAAGTCGCGGCACCCGGTGTGGGACACCCCGCTCGTGCTCGGCACCGACGACGCGGTGACCGACGCGCTCAACCTGCTGCCCAAGCGGGCCCACGGCGCCGTGGTCGTGGTCGACAAGAGTGGCAGGCCCGTCGGCACCGTCGACGAGGCCGCGTGCACCGGGGTCGACCGCTTCACCCGGCTCGCCGACGTGCTCGACGCGGCGCCGGTGACGTTCTCGATCGACACCACCGAGCCGCGGACGGTCTTCGACGTTCTCGGCGGTCGCGGGGTCGCCCTCGGACTCGACGCCGACGGCAGGCTCGCCGGGCTGCTCACGACGCTGGGCGCGCTGCGCGCGGAGGTCTACGCCCCCACCCTGGACGCCCACGGCCGGCTCCGCACCGCCGCCGCGGTGGGGATCAACGGCGACGTCGCGGCGAAGACGAAGGCGCTGCTCGACGCCGGCGTCGATGTGCTGGTGGTGGACACCGCGCACGGGCACCAGGACAAGATGCTCGACGCGCTGCACGCCGTGCGGGCGGTCGTCGTCGACACCGGCTCGTCGGTCACCGTGGCCGCGGGCAACGTGGTCACCGCCGCGGGCGTGCGCGATCTGGCCACGGCCGGAGCCGACATCGTCAAGGTCGGCGTCGGGCCCGGCGCCATGTGCACCACGCGGATGATGACCGGCGTCGGCCGCCCGCAGTTCTCCGCCGTGGCCGAGTGCGCCGCGGCCGGTCGCGAGCTCGGCGTGCGGGTCTGGGCCGACGGCGGGGTGCGCCACCCGCGGGACGTGGCGCTGGCGCTGGCCGCCGGCGCATCCGCTGTGATGATCGGCTCATGGTTGGCTGGCACCTACGAGTCGCCCGGTGATCTGCTGCACGACGAGGCCGGACGCCCGTACAAGGAGTCGTTCGGCATGGCGTCCAAGCGCGCGGTGGGCGCCCGGCTGACCCGTGGTGACAGCACGGACACCGCCTTCGACCGGGCCCGCAAGACGCTGTTCGAGGAGGGCATCTCCAGCTCGCGCCAGCTGCTGGACCCGCAACGCCCGGGCGTGGAGGACGTGCTCGACGGCATCTGCGCCGGCGTCCGCTCGGCATGTACCTACGCCGGCGCCGACACCCTCGACGCCCTGCACGACCGGGCCGTGCTGGGCGTCCAGTCGGTGGCAGGCTTCACCGAAGGAACTCCCCATGGCCTGTGAGCGGAAATCGTCGCCAGGGCGACGATTTCCGCGCACGAGCCCCCTCAGGCGACGGGGCCCTCCAGCATCTCGGTCACCAGCGCGGCGATCGGTGAGCGCTCCGAGCGCGTGAGCGTGACGTGCGCGAAGAGCGGGTGGCCCTTCAGCTTCTCGATCACCGCGGCCACCCCGTCGTGCCGGCCGACGCGCAGGTTGTCGCGCTGCGCCACGTCGTGGGTGAGCACCACCCGCGACGCGGTGCCCAGCCGGGAGAGCACGGTGAGCAACACGTTGCGCTCCAGCGACTGGGCCTCGTCGACGATCACGAACGTGTCGTGCAGCGAGCGCCCGCGGATATGGGTGAGCGGCAGCACCTCGAGCATGCCGCGCGCGACGACCTCGTCTATGACGTCCTGGCTGACCAGCGCCCCGAGCGTGTCGAAGATGGCCTGCGCCCAGGGCGACATCTTCTCGCTCTCGCTGCCGGGCAGGTAGCCGAGCTCCTGCCCGCCGACGGCGTAGAGCGGCCGGAACACCAGAACCTTGCGGTGCTGCTGGCGCTCCAACACCGCCTCCAGCCCGGCGCACAGCGCGAGCGCGGACTTGCCCGTACCGGCACGACCGCCGAGGGACACGATGCCGATCTCCGGGTCACCCAGCAGATCCAGCGCCACCCGCTGCTCGGCGGAGCGACCGTGCAGCCCGAACGCCTCCCGGTCACCGCGGATGAGCCGTACCCGCTTGTCCGCCGTCACCCGCCCCAGCGCCGCCGACCCCCCACCGAGCAGCCGCAGACCGGTGTTGCACGGCAGGCCGCGGGCCGTGTCGTGGTCGATGACACCCTCGCGGAACAGCGCGTCGACGTCCGCGGAGGTCACCTCCAGGTCGGCCATGCCCGTCCAGCCCGACGGCACCACGTCCAGCGCGTGGTACTCATCGGCGGCCAGCCCGACGGCGGCGGCCTTCACCCGCAGCGGCATGTCCTTGGTGACGAGCACGACCTCGCCGCGTCCGTCGCGGGCGCGTTCGGCGGCGAGGTTGAGCGCGCAGGCGAGGATGCGGCTGTCGTTCGAGTCGGTGCGGAAGCCCGCGGGGAGCACCTCCGGGTCGGTGTGGTTGAGCTCGACGTGCAGGGTTCCCCCCGCGGCGCCGATCGGGACCGGCGCGTCCAGGCGGCCGTGTTCGACACGCAGCTCGTCCAAGGCACGCAGCGCCGTGCGGGCGAACCAGCCCAGCTCCGGATGGTGCCGCTTGCCCTCGAGTTCAGAGATCACCACCAACGGCAGGACGACCTCGTGCTCGTCGAACCGGGTCAGCGACCACGGGTCGGAGAGCAGGACGGAGGTGTCGAGCACGTAGCAGCGCGTGGGTTCCGAGACGGGGCCGGTACGACGGTCGGACACGGATGCTCCCTCATGGGCACGGCACCGCGCCCACACTCTGGCGGGCCGGCCGGCCCTGGCTCGAGCGCATCCGACGACCTGGAACTCGCCGCCGACCACACCCGCGAGGGCCGGGTGCCGGCCCCCTCGGGTGCATGTGACACCACGACCAGGGCCTCCCGGGCGGTCCGCATCGGGTACGCACCGCCGAGGCCAACGCTACCGGCGCACACCCGGGTGCGGTCAACAGCAACATCGTGTCGTCTTGCGAGTCGGTCGCCGAGCGTCGGAGGGATCAGGGCGTCAGTTCGGCCCGCACGGCGCCGGGCGTCAGGGGCTCGTCCAGCAGGCGCAGGAACCGCTCCGGTCGTGGATCACGCTCCCACCAGCGCCGCACCAGCAGTGCTCCCTCGACGCCAGCGGTGGTGTAAGCGCGCCACAGCGGGTGCCGGAGGAAGCGGAGAACCTGCCGCGCGCGCAGCTCGTCGACCAGCATCCAGCGCCGCAGGTAGGCGAGCACCTCGGCATCGGGCATCCGGCGATCGTGCAGCAGCAGCGCCGCGTCCTGGCGAACTCTGGCGAGCTCGACGAACACCGCGCACATCCGCTCGGCGAGCTCCCCGTCGAAGCCCATCCCCACCTCGGCGAGGGCGTCCGCGATGAAACGGCCCCAGCCCGGCCCGGCGACCGCGTGCAGCCCGAGCTCCGCCGCCCCCTCGGCGAGGAGGCTCTGCGGGGTGTTGACGAGCACGACGCGGTGCTCCTCGCCACCCCTGGCGACGATCCCGGCCTCCTTGCGACAGCGCTCGGTGTGATGACCGGGGTACGCCTCGTGGGCCACGAGCTGGGCCAGCTGCATCCGGCGCGGCCGCGCTCCCGCGTTCACCGTCACCCGCGAGCCGAACCCGCCGAGGTACTGGTGCAGTGCACTCCACGGCGCGTCGTCCACGACCCGGTAGGCGACGGACTCGCCGGCCGGCAACGCGACGGCGGCGCGGGTCTGCGCCCGCAGCACCTCGGACAGGGCGCGCACCGCGACGGCGAGCCGATCGCGGGGGATCTCGTCGGCCCTGCGCTGGTGAGCCAGCCGATCCGCCAGCGGCCCCGCGCCCGGCAGCAGGGCGTCGAGCTCCCGGTGGGCGTGGCGGTAGGTGTCCTCGGAGCCCAGGGTGATGCGGGTGTCGAACGCCGCCCTCACCTCATGGAGGTACGGCACGGCCTGTCCGGCCAGCCGTCGCGCCGTCCACTCCAGGGCCACCAGTTGCCGGCGCAGGAAGCGTGCCCGGTCCGTATCGAGGGTGGCCGGTAGACCGTCGGCCAACCGTCCCGCGGCCCGCACCAGGTCGGCGGGCGCGGGTGCGTGGGCATGTCGGACCAGGTCCGCGAGCGTGGCGTCACCGGTGTAGGTGCCGATCGTCCCGGGCAGCAGGCGGTCGGTCCGCAGCGCGAGCAGCAGGTAGTCACGCACCGCGTCCTCGGGTTGCACCGAAGCACCCTACCGGTCGGTAGCCGGGGACCTGCGCGGCAGCGCCGACGACCGGCTTGTCACTCAGAGTCCCCGACCAGGAAAGGATACGCACCCGTTCGGGTGATTAACAGTCACGAAACGTGTTCACACCTCCATGATCAGCAGCGGATCCAGCGCTGAAACACCCCCAAACGGATGCGTAACTAAACGTAGAGTGCCCGGTACACACGATAGTGTTAAGCGATTTGTTTCGGCACCGCCCCAGCCGCTACGTTTCTTCCAGTCAGCGCGGGCTCCCCGGTCATACGCTGGCTCTGAATAGGATCGGCTCCGGTCGACTCCGGATCACTCAACAGGAGATGAACTGTGCTGAAGAAGGCTGGAATTGTCGTGGCCGTGGCTGCGGCCGGTCTGCTGGCCGTGAGCCCGCTCGCCTTCGCCGGTGGCGGCGGTGGCGACCAGGTGGTCTCCGACCAGGAGAACAACAGCGACGAGACCCACCAGGGCCTGGTCAACGTCTCGGACAACAACGTCAACGTTCCGGTTCAGGCCTGCGGCATCCTGAACAACGTCGACGCGGTGCAGGTCCTGTCCAACCCCGCAGTCGGCGTGCTGGCACCGGCAACCACCGGTGACACCACCACGACCACCTGCACCCAGGAAGGCACCTCTGCGGGTGACACCAACTCGCAGACCAACACCAAGGACTGAGCTAGACCGGTCGTAAAAATGGCGTCGGGCTTCGGCCCGGCGCCATTTTTGTTGGGTGCCCAACGAGCGAGCACCCGGAAGGTTACGGCACTTATGCGGTCAAGAGCCGAAACGTCGGTGTCGAGCGGCGTAGTCCCGCAGGGCGCGCAGGAAGTCCACCCGGCGGAACTCCGGCCAGTACGCCTCACAGAACCAGAACTCCGAGTGCGCGGACTGCCAGAGCAGGAACCCGGACAGCCGCTGCTCGCCGGATGTCCGGATGACCAGGTCGGGATCCGGCTGACCGGACGTGTACAGGTGCGCCGCGATGTGGTCGACGTCGAGCACGTCGGCGAGCTCCTCGATCGACGTACCCGACTCCGCGTGCTGGAGCAACAGCTTGCGCACCGCGTTCGCGATCTCCTGCCGCCCGCCGTAACCGACCGCCACGTTCAGCTCCAGGCCCGGGCGGGTGACCGTGCGCGACGCCGCCGCGGACAGCCTCCCGGCGATCTCCCGCGGCAGCAGGTCCAGCGCCCCCACCATCCGCAGGCGCCAGCGGGCGATCGGGCCGCTCAGCTCGTCGACGACATCGGCGATGATCTCCAGTAGCGGCTCGAGCTCGCCGGCAGGGCGCGCCAGGTTGTCGGTGGACAGCAGGAAGAGCGTCACGACCTCGACGTGGGCCTCCTCACACCAGTCGAGGAGGTCGGCGATCTTCGCGGCACCCACCCGGTGGCCGTCGTTGACGTCGACGAAGCCCGCGTCCCGCGCCCAGCGCCGGTTGCCGTCGAGCATCAGGGCGACGTGTCGTGGTCGCACCGCGGCACCCACCCTGCTCAGCTCGCGGCTGAGCTTGCGCTCGTACACCGAGTACAGCAGGTCGCGCACGGCCACGGCCGGTCAGCGTACGCTCGCGCCTGCGGCCCTCCGCACGCGTCCACCAGCAGGCCTCCCCGGTCCCGGGGTGGGGTTCACGGCAGGACGCCGCACCACCCCCGGGGTGCCGTAACCTCGACGGCGTGTGCACCGGGACCGTCGCCACACCGCAGACCCCGCTGGTCAAGCCCCGGATGCGCGGATGGCTCCACTTCTGGTCGTTCGCAGGCTCCATCGTCGCCGCCACCACGCTGGTCGCGGTGTCCGCTGCCCTGGTCGGCGGCGGGGCCGCCCTCGCCACCTCGGTGTACAGCGTCACGATCCTCGGCCTGTT
This sequence comes from Mycobacteriales bacterium, assembly GCA_038257875.1. GTDB lineage: Bacteria > Actinomycetota > Actinomycetes > Mycobacteriales > Pseudonocardiaceae > Pseudonocardia. The sequence goes on along the minus strand of JBBSQN010000004.1, from coordinate 12,687 downwards.
CGGCACCAGCGCGCTCTACCATCGGCGCGCCTGGCGGACGCCGCGCAGCCACTCGGTGATGAAGCGGCTCGACCACTCAATGATCTTCCTGTTCATCGCGGGCACCTACACCCCGGTCGCGGCGCTCGCGATGGATCCCGGTACCGCCCGCTGGTTACTGACCGTGGTCTGGGCCGGCGCGCTCGCCGGGATCGTGCTGAAGACGGGGTGGCCGCAGACTCCGGCGTGGGTCAGCGTGCCGATCTACATCGCGCTGGGCTGGGTCGCCGTCTTCGTGCTGCCCGACATCCTCACGAACGGCGGCATGGCCGCACTGGTACTGCTGCTCGCGGGCGGACTGCTCTACACCGCCGGTGCGGCGTGCTACGCGACGCGGCGGCCGAACCCGTGGCCCGCGACGTTCGGGTACCACGAGTTCTTCCACGCGGCCACGGTGCTCGCCGCCAGCTGCCACCACATCGCGATCTGGCTCGTGCTGTTCTGAGCAGACCGGTCGCCCGTCGTCAGGACGACCCCTCGCCTGTCGGGCCCTTCGCCCGCAGCTCGTCCACCTTCGCCATCGCCTCCCGGAGATCGCCCAGCCACTCGTCGGCGTGCTGCCCGACCAGGCGAACGGCCCACGCCAGCGCGTCCGACCGGGAGCGCGCGACACCCGAGTCCACCAGGGTGTCCAGCACGATCCGCTCGGGCTGACGCAGACGCGTCATCACCGGCACCGAGGCCACGGTGAACAGCTCGACGGTGTCGCCCAGCCGCGCCCCCCAGGCCACCTTGCGCTGGTAGCGGTGCTCGGCCTGGCGGGCGATCTCGATCCGCTCGTCCCGGGTCTGCTCGCGGAACCGGGAGATTCGCCCGGCCACCGCCGCGGCCCGATCGGCGCTGCCGGCCTCGGTGTCGGCGAAGTCCCCGTCGAGCGGCCGCAGCTCACCGACGATCAGGATCTCCTCACGGTCGACCGTCACCTCGGGTGCTCCGGTGAACCATCCGTCGGGCAGCCGGCCCTGCAGCCACGCCGCCGCGTCCTCGGCGCCGGGCAGGTCGGCCTGCTGCCAGCCCCCGCGGCCCGGACCCCGACCGCCGCGCCCACCGGGTCCGTGCCACCCGCGGTGCATCCGTCCTGACATCACGCCACCTCCGCCTACCCCGTACGACAATTACGACATTACACGGCAAGCCCCCCGCTGCCCACCCGCGAGTCGGAACAGATCGGCGGGCGAGTCGGCACGTTCTGGCGGGTGAGTCGGCACCACATGGCGGGTGAGGTGGGCACGAACGCCGGATCAAGGGCCGGACCGCCCTACCCGGGACCGCTCGCGGCCGCCACCGGGTACCGACTCGCGCGCCAGAACGTGCCGACTCGCGCGCCAGTTGGTACCGACTCGCGGGTCTCAGAGGAGGGGGGTGAGGGCTTCGGGGGTGGTGACGGGGCGGTCGCACACGAAGCCGCGGCAGACGTAAGCCGCCGGTCCGCCCTCGACGAGCGGACGGTCGGCCAGCAGCGGCACCCCGGACGCGTCCGGTTCACCCGCGACGACGGCGGTGCCACCCGGCGCGACGTGCCGGGTGTGTGCGAGCAGGGCGTCACGGGCCGGATCGGCATCGGCCCCGACCACCGCAACCTGCAGCGGGCCGCGCACCATCGTCTCGGCGACGGTGAGCCAGTGCCCGGCGAAGCGCGGGTGCTTCTCGGCCAGGGTGCCCACCGCGCGCACCGCAGCCTCTGCCGCGTCCCGATACCGGCCCGACTCCGCACCCCCCACCAGCACCGACGCCGTGAGCAGTGCCGCCGCCAGCGCCGAGCTCCCGCACGGTGTCGCGTTGTCGGTGAGGTCACGGGGCCGGTGCAGCAGCGCCTCGGCGTCATCGGCGGTGTCGTGGAACACACCGGGCCGCTCAGGATCGGCGAAGTGCTCCAGCGCCACGTCGAGCAGCTCCGTCGCCGCAGTCAGCCAGCGCGGCTCACCGGTGGCCTGGTGCAACGCGAGCAGGGCGTCGGCCAGGCAGCCGTAGTCCTCCAGCACCCCCGCCGCAGCACCGACGGCCCCGTCCCGAGACGAGCGCCGCAGCCGCCCGTCCACGACGTGGCATCCCAACAGCAGGTCCGCGGTCTGGGCTGCGGCGTCCACCCAGTCCGGCCGTCCCAGGGCGGCGCCGCCCTCGGCGAGCGCGAGGATCGCCATCCCGTTCCACGCGGTGACCACCTTGTCGTCGCGTCCGGGCTGCGGGCGGGTGGCCCGCGACGCCAGCAAGGCTGTCCGCACCCGGTCCCACCGCGCGGGGTCGTCGGGATCGGCGAGCAGCTGCAGCGTGGACGAGCCGTGCTCGAAGGTCCCCTCGGTGGTCACCGTCAGCACGGCTGCGGCCCAGCCACCGTCGTCGTCGCCGAGCACCTCCCGGAGCTGCTCCGGTGTCCAGGCGTAGGTCAGCCCCTCGACGCCGTCGGTGTCCGCGTCGAGCGCCGAGGCGAACCCACCCTCGGCCGTCCGGAGGTCGCGTAGCAGGAACGCGGCCGTCTCGTCCGCGACCCGCCGGGGCAGCGCCGCCCCGGTGATCCGCGCGAGGTGGGCGTACACCCGCAGCAGCAAGCCGTTGTCGTAGAGCATCTTCTCGAAGTGCGGCACAACCCACCCGGCGTCCACGCTGTACCGGGAGAAACCGCCCGCGAGCTGGTCGTATATCCCGCCGCGTGCCATCCGTTCCGCGGTCAGCGCCGCGAACCGCAGCGCGTCCCCGGATCCGCTGCGCTCGTGGTGGCGCAGCAGGAACTCCAGCGCCATCGACGGCGGGAACTTCGGCGCCCCACCGAACCCGCCGAAGTGCTCGTCGAACAGGCCGACGAGGGTGGCGGCGGCCCGGTCGAGACAGTCGGCGTCGACGCCGGCCGGGGGCAACGACGCCGCCGCGCCGTCGGCCAGCCGGGCCGCGATCACGCCTGCCGAGCTGCGCACCCGCTCACCGTCCTCCCGCCAGGCCTTCGTGATGGCATCGAGCAGCTGGCGGAACGCCGGCATGCCGTGCCGTGGTGTGGGCGGGTAGTAGGTGCCGCAGTGGAACGGCTCGCCGGCAGGGGTGAGGAAGCACGTCATCGGCCAGCCGCCCTGACCGGTCATCGCCTGCGTGGCCGACATGTAGACGGCGTCGATGTCCGGACGCTCCTCCCGGTCCACCTTGATCGCGACGAACTCCGCGTTGACCTGCTCGGCGGTCGCGGTGTCGGAGAAGGACTCGTGCGCCATCACATGACACCAGTGACAGGCCGCGTACCCGACCGACAGCAGGATCGGCACATCGCGGCGCACCGACTCGGCGAACGCCTGCTCCGACCACTCCCACCAGTCGATGGGATTGTCGGCGTGTTGGAGGAGGTACGGGCTGGTGGCAGCGGCGAGCCGGTTCGGCATGGTGCCCAGCGTGTCAAAGACTCCGCCATGTCTCATCCGCAGGGCACTGCTCGCCCGCAGGCTCAGGTGGTGGGACCCGCACGCTCTGCGGGTGCGTCGCCGCCGTCAGCGGGCGGGTCGAAGCTCGCCGGCAGGCGCCGGATCCGCTTGGACATGGACCGGATCAGGACGATGGTGGCCAGCGCCAGCAGCACGATGACCACGAGCGCAACCGGCGACGACTTGCCGAACTCCTCGCCCCGCCCCGGCGGTGGCTCCGGGTTCTGCACCGGCACGGCCACGCCCGCGACCGCAGGTAGCGCACCCACGTCGACCAGGAGCCCGTTGATGGCCACACCGTCCATCACAGGCCACCGCCTCGCTCGCACCCGCACCACTGCGTCCGGTGACCTACGGTACGCGCCGTTCAGACCGCCGGGCGTACCGCCACGTGGGTGTGGACACCTGCGAACAGGTCGTCCTCCGGGACAGGGGAGTCGACGAGCGTGCGCACGAGCTCGTAGTCCTCCGTCGGCCACACGTCGCGCTGGATCTCCTGCGGCACCATGAACCAGCGGCTGGCGGGGTCGATCTGGGTGGCGTGGGCCCGCAGCGCCTCGTCACGCACGCCGAACCAGTCGGCGCACTCGACGCGCGTGGTGACGCGCGTGCCGGGGTCGGGCCGGTCGTCGGACCAGTTCTCCAACCACTCTCCGTAAGGAGACTCGAGCCCCCGCTCCGTGAGCGCCTCATGGAACGCGGTGATCCGGGCCTTGGAGAAACCGTGCGAGTAGTACAGCTTGAGCGGTTGCCACGGATCACCGGTGCCGGGAAAGCGGTCGGGGTCACCCGCGGCGTCGAACGCGGCCACCGAGACCTCGTGGCAGCGGATGTGGTCGGGGTGCGGGTAGCCGCCGTTCTCGTCGTAGGTGACGACGACGTGGGGCCGGAACTCGCGCATCAGCGCGACCAGGCGCGCGCTGCTCTCCTCCAGGTCCACCAGCGCGAAGCAACCCTCGGGCAGCGGCGGGGTGGGGTCGCCCTCGGGCAGCCCGGAGTCGACGAATCCGAGCCAGCGGTGTTGCACACCGAGGATCTCCGCGGCGCGGGCCATCTCGGTGCGGCGGACGGCAGGCAGGTCGGCGAGGACGTCGGGACGGTCCATGGCGGGGTTGAGGATGCTCCCGGCCTCGCCGCCGGTGCACGTCACGACTATGATCTCGTGGTCCTCGGCGACGTAGCGCGCCGCGGTGGCCGCACCCTTGCTGGACTCGTCGTCAGGGTGCGCGTGGACGGTCATGAGCCGTAGCGGTCCTGCGTTGTTCGAAACGAGAAGGGACATGGGTCGGCCGCAGTCCTTCCAGGTAGAGGTGTGTCCGGGTAGCTGTGGTCGCTGAGGCAGGTCGGTACCGGTGGATCATCGTGCCTGGATCGTCTCAGAGCACCCCGACAGAACACCCGACACATGCCCTCGAGACCGGTCAACGCTGTAGGGCGGCCGCTGCTTCCCCCACACTGCCGGTGACGCTGCGTCAGCATAGTCCGGACTCCGGGACGGCTGCCGCGGCCCGACGCCGCCTCGGGGCAACGCTCGCGGAGGACGGGCACGAACGGCTACGATAAGCGGCCGACGCGGAGTTCGGACGGCGGCGCACATCCGACCGGTTTTCGACCACATGTCGTTGACCTGCGAGAACGTGCGGTCGGGAACTTCACGAGACCCCCGACCGTTTGGCGAAAGGCTGCGACGAGCGGCTGGCTCCGTGTTAACGTGCATAGCGCACGGCCCGCAGGCGGGTCGTGTTTTCCACACTCGGGGCTATGCCGCCGTCGAGATCGGGACCACCCGGATCGGGTCGGGCCCGACCACGGGAGAACGGTCCGTGGTTGTACGGACCTGGACAGGCTGGAGAAGTGATGACTGTGACGGACACGCAGGTGACCTGGCTGACCCAGGAGGCCTACGACCGGCTCAAGGGGGAACTGGACGAGCTGATCGGCAACCGCCCCGTCATTGCTGCCGAGATCAACGCCCGCCGCGAAGAGGGCGACCTCAAGGAGAACGGCGGCTACCACGCAGCGCGCGAGGAACAGGGCCAACAGGAGGCGCGTATCCGCCAGCTGCAGGAACTGCTGCGCACAGCCCAGGTCGGCACCGCCCCCACCGACTCGGACACGGCAGCACCCGGCATGGTTCTCAAGATCCGTTATGACGACGAGGACACCGAAACCGTGCTGCTGGGCTCCCGCGAGGAGGGCAGCCACGGCGACCTGCAGGTCATCTCGCCGAACTCGCCGCTCGGTGCCGCGCTGCTCGGTGCCCATGTCGGGGAGGCGCGTGAGTACGCGCTACCCGACGGCGGCACCATGAAGGTCTCGCTGGTCTCCGCGGAACCGTTCCGGGGCTGACCCGGACCGTCGGCACTCCCGTAGCGAGATCGCCTCCACCGTGCCGGGCGGTCAACCAGTCGTCAGGACCGGTTGCCCCGATCACAGCCGTCCGGCACCGGTAGCCTCGAATCGGACAGGAGCCGTCGCCGTGACGAGGTCCGGCGAGGCACCCGTCCGGGGGAGGTCGGATGATACGGCTGCGGGTCATCGCGCCACTGCTCGTGGCCGCCGCACTGGCGGCGGTCGCGGTGGTGACGGTGCAGGGTGCCGGTTGCGACGATCCGGCACGTTACGAGCTGCGGTCCGGCGGCTACGAGCTCGTCGGGGGATGTATCGCGCCGGGCGACATCATCGTGCCGGACTCCGCTCCGCAGGCTCCGCCGACGGCACGCGACCCGGGCACCCCCGCGAAGGGCTGACGCCGTACCCGGGCACGGTCAGCCTGCGGCGGCGTCCAGCGCGGTGCGCAGGTCGTCGATCAGGTCCTCGACGTCCTCGATCCCCACGGACAGGCGAACCAGGTTGTCGGGTACCTCCAACACCGAGCCGGCCACCGAGGCATGGGTCATGACGCCCGGATGCTCGATGAGCGACTCGACCCCGCCGAGGGACTCCGCCAGGGTGAACAGCTCGGTGGCTGCGCACACCCGCAGCGCCGCCGCACGCCCGCCCGCGAGCAGGAACGACACCATCCCGCCGAAGCGACGCATCTGCTTGGCCGCGACCTCGTGGCCGGGGTGCCCCGGCAGGCCGGGGTAGAACACCTTCTCGACGGCACGGTGGCCGGTGAGCAGCTCGGCGACGCGCTCGGCGCTGTCGCTGTGGCGCTCCATCCGCACCGCGAGGGTCTTCACTCCACGCAGGGTGAGCCAGGCGTCGAACGGGCCGGGCACCGATCCGACGGCGTTCTGGAGGAACCGCAACCGTTCGGCCAGCTCGTCGTCGCTGGTCACCACCACCCCGCCGACCACGTCGGAGTGCCCGCCGAGGTACTTGGTGGTGGAGTGCAGCACCACGTCGGCGCCGAGTGCGAGCGGGTTCTGCAGGTAGGGCGAGGCGAACGTGTTGTCGACGACGAGCCGGGCGGGCGGGCGGGAGGAGGGTCCCGAACGCACGACGCCGGCCAGCGCGGCGATGTCGGCGATACCCAGCAGCGGGTTGGTGGGCGTCTCGCACCAGACGACGCGGGTGGTCGGGCGCAGCGCGGCGCGCAGCGCGGTGAGGTCGGCGAGGTCGACGGAGGTGTGCTCCACGCCCCACGGCGCGAGCACCGCGTCGATCAGCCGGAACGTCCCCCCGTAGGCGTCGTGCGGGATCACGACGTGGTCACCGGGCGCCAGCGTCGAGCGCAGCAGGACGTCGGTGGCACCCATGCCGGAGCCGAACGCGACGCCGTGGCGCCCGCCCTCCAAGGCGGCGAGGCACTCCTGCAGGGCGGTGCGCGTCGGGTTCCCGCTGCGCGAGTAGTCGTAGCCACCGCGCAGCTCGCCGACACCGTCCTGGGCGAAGGTGGACGACGGATGGATCGGAATGATCACCGCGCCGGTCGTCGGGTCGGGCTCCTGGCCCGCGTGGATGGCGTTGGTGGCGAAGCCGCGCATACATCAACGCTACGCGGACGCACCCCTCCCCCCCACCGCCGGGCGCCTCCGGCGCCCGTGCGCGGAAATCGTCGCCAGGGCGACGATTTCCGCGCACGGGCAGCGTCAGCTGCTCAGGAACGCGAGCACGTCTGACCGCGTGACGACACCGGCGGGCTTGCCGTCCAGCAGCACGAGCGCGGCGTCGGAGGTGGCGAACGCGCTCATCGCGTTGTCCAGCGCCTCCCCGATGCCGATCGTCGGGAGGGTGGCCGACATGTGCTCCTCCAGCCGGTCCGACAGCTGCGCGCGGCCGGTGAACAGGGCGTCGAGCAGGTCGCGTTCGACGACCGCGCCGACGACCTCGGCAGCCATGACCGGCGGCTCGGCGCGGACGACCGGCATCTGCGAGACGTGGAACTCACGCAGGTAGTGCACCGCGTCGGCCACCGTCTCGTTCGGGTGCGCGTGCACGAGCTCGGGGATCGCACCGTCCTTGCGGCGCAGCACGTCGCCGACGGTCGCACCCGGGACCGGGGGCAGAAACCCGTAGCTCGCCATCCAGGAGTCGTTGAAGACCTTGCCGAGGTAGCCGCGACCGCCGTCGGGCAGCAACACCACGACCACAGCGTCGGCCGGGAGCTCCCGGGCCACCTGCAGCGCCGCCGCCGCGGCCATGCCGCACGAGCCCCCGACGAGCAGCGCCTCCTCGCGGGCGAGCCGGCGCGTCAGGTGGAAGGAGTCGGTGTCGGACACCGCGACGATCCGGTCGCAGATGTCCTTGTCGAAGGTGGTGGGCCAGAAGTCCTCACCGACACCCTCCACCAGGTACGGTCGCCCGCCGCCGCCGCTGTAGACCGAGCCCTCGGGATCGGCGCCGACCACCTGCACCCGGCCATCGGACACCTCCTTGAGGTAACGGCCGGTACCGCTGATCGTGCCGCCGGTGCCGATACCCGCGACGAAGTGCGTGACCCGGCCGTCGGTCTGTTTCCAGATCTCCGGACCGGTGCCGAGGTAGTGCGACTCCGGGTTGTGGGGGTTGGCGTACTGGTCGGGTTTCCAGGCGCCGTCGATCTCGGTGACGAGCCGATCGGACACGCGGTAGTAGGAGTCGGAGTGGTCCGGATCCACCGCGGTCGGGCAGACGACGACCTCGGCGCCGTACGCGCGCAGCACGTCGCATTTGTCCTCGCTCACCTTGTCCGGGCACACGAACACGCAGGTGTAGCCCCGACGCTGGGCAATCATCGCCAACCCGACGCCGGTGTTGCCCGAGGTCGGCTCGACGATCGTGCCACCAGGGCGCAGCTCGCCGGAGGCCTCCGCAGCCTCGATCATGCGCAGCGCGATGCGGTCCTTCACGCTGCCACCGGGGTTGAAGTACTCGACCTTGGCCAGTATCGGGGCGGCGATCCCCTCCGCAACCGCCCCGAGCCGGACGAGCGGGGTGTTCCCGACCAGGTCGGCGACGTGCTCCACGTAGTGCATCGCGTCATCGTCCCTCACGGCCTCGCGCACCCGCGGACCTGGCACAGCGCGGCGGCGACCTGACTACCCGTGGCGGGGACGACCGACGGCGTCGGTCGCGGCGAACTGCCCTGACCGCAGCACATTCTTGATCTCACTGTGATCCGCGGGACGTCCGCCCGTGCTAGTGTACCGACCTGATCGACACAGGCTATTCGCGTTTACTCTATCACCCGCTTCAGGGGAGGAACCATCATGGTCAGGACATACGCGAGGGTCGTCGGCATCGTCATCTTCCTGATCGGGGTGGTGGGGCTCATCGCCGGCGACCAGCTGTTCGGCGTGCTCAACATCGAGATCACCGAGGACATCGTGCACCTGGTGACCGGCGGGCTGATGGCCGCTGTCGGGTTCAGCGCCAGTGACGGCGTCGTCCGCACGGTCGTCGGGGTGCTCGGTGTCGTGTACCTCGTGGTCGGCGTGCTCGGGTTCGTCGCGCCCGGACTGTTCGGGCTGCTTCCCCAGCACGGCTACAGCATTGTGGACAACCTTCTCCACCTGGTGCTGGGTGTCCTCGGCATCGCGGTCGCCTGGGTGGTCGGCCGCAGCGTCGAGGCGCGGGTCTGAGGCGTCGGCCTGATCGACCTCGGCAAGCCTGCGACGCAGGAACGCTCGCTCGGGCTCGTTGCCCACCAGGCCGAGCGCGTCCCGGTAGGCCTGCGCGGCCTCGACCCGGTGGCCCAGCCGGCGCAACAGGTCGGCTCGGGCCGCCGGGAGCAAGTGATAGCCGTGCAGCCGCTCGTCGCCGGCCAGCGCGTCGAGCAGGGTGAGCCCGGCAGCCGGGCCGTCGCGCATCGCCACCGCGACGGCCCGGTTCAGCTCCACCAGCGGCGACGGCGCCACCTGGGTCAGCACGTCGTAGAGCGCGACGACCTGCGGCCAGTCCGTCGTCGCCACGTCGGCGGCCTCGTCGTGCACAGCGGCGATGGCGGCCTGTAGCCCGTAGGGCCCCGGCGACCCACCTGTGAGCGACCGGACGACGAGGGCGCGGCCCTCCTCGATGCGATCCCGGTCCCACAGCGCGCGGTCCTGATCGGCGAGCAGGACGAGGTCGCCGTCGGGTCCGGTGCGCGCCGCTCGCCGGGCGCCGACGAGCAGCAGCAACGCGAGCAGCCCCGCCACCTCACGTTCCCGCGGCAGGAGCCGGAACAGGATCCGGGCCAGGCGGATCGCCTCGTCAGCGAGCTCGCCGCGCACGAGCTCCGGGCCGCTGCTGGCCGCGTAGCCCTCGGTGAAGATCAGGTAGAGCACGCGGAGGACGCCGGGCAGCCGCTCCGGCAGCTCGTCGGCGCCGGGGACCCGGAACGGGATGCGGGCGTCGCGGATCTTGCGTTTCGCTCGGACGATCCGCTGCGCCATCGTCGCGGGCGGAATCAGGAAGGCCCGTGCCACCTCGGGGGTGGCCAACCCGGCCAGGCAACGCAACGTCAGCGCCGTCTGGGCATCGAGCGGCAACGCGGGGTGACAGCAGGTGAAGAATAGCCGCAGCCGCTCGTCGGGAACGTCGTCCGCATCGTCGACGCCAGTGATGGGTCTGGCCCGATCGGCCTCGACCTGAAGGACCGCGAGCCGCGCGGCGTAGGACTTGTCGCGGCGCAGCAGGTCCACCGCCCGGCGCCGTGCCGCCGTCAGCAACCAGGCCGCCGGTCGGGTGGGCACCCCGTCAACGGGCCAACGCTCCAGCGCCACCGCGACAGCGTCGGAGGCGACCTCCTCCGCCAGGTCCAGATCGCCGAACTGGCGCACGAGTGTGGCGAGCAGCCGGCCCCGTTCCTCCCGGAACACGGCCTCGACGGAGTCGGCTGCCCGCCTCGGGTTCACGACCTCCGCCTCACGGGGCGTCGAACTCCATGATCGGCCGCACCTCGACCTTCCCGCCGTACCACGAGCCCGGGCAGCGCGCCGCCCAGTCCAGCGCGGCGTCCAGGTCGGGGACGTCGATCAGGTAGTAACCGCCGAGCACCTCCCGGGTCTCGGCGAAGGGCCCGTCGGTGACGGTCCGCTCGCCGCCGTCGGCGACCTGCACGGTCGTGGCGGTCTCGACACCCTGCAGCGCGTCGCTGGCGATCTTGACACCGGCGTCGGCAACGGCTTTCTCATAGGCCCAGTACTCATTCATGATCTTGTCCATGAGTTCGGCCGGTGGGGGCTCAGTCGGCTGGGCACTGTAGATCAGCAGCAGGTACTTCATGGTTGCTCCTCATCGGTCTCGGCGGCCGGGAGGCCGCACGTCACAACGACGAACGGGGAGCGGCGAAATCGACAGCGCACCCCGGATTCGCCCCACTGGTCAGTCCCGCTCGATGCGGCACAGACCCACGTCGGGGCGCCAGGTCTCGATCCGCAGCCTCGTCCCGGCCTCGTTCAGCCCCGTCAACACGACCTCGTCGAGGTCGGCCCGGAAGCCCTCGCCCGGCGGTTCGCCGGTGAGCGGTCCGGTGTGCACCGCCCGTCCGGCCACCTTCGCGTCTCCCGGCCAGCCCGCCGGATCGTCGGTGGGCGGGTCCACCGAGGCGCTGTGCAGCGCGAACCGGGGATCGCGCCGCAGGTCGGCACCCTTGCGGGAGCCGGGCATCGAGCCGAAGGCCAGCTCACCGGCGACGAACTCCACCTCGATCCCGCTGATGCGGGGCGACCCGTCGGCGCGCAGGGTGGCGATGGTCTTGTGCTTGTGGGCGTCGAACATGCGCCGCACCCGGGCGGCGAACTCGGGTTCGGCGTTCTCCACGTCGTTCCATGTGGCCATGCGGTCAGCATGGCCCGCCACCCTGACAAGTTCCGGTCAACGGTGCCAGCGCTGTTGTGCTGTTCGTCCGCGAGCCCACGGACGACGAGATCGGCGCCGCTGCCTACACCTGTCTGGGCGTGGCCGAGCACGTCGAACACCGTGACGAGCGGCCACCGCTGAGTCAGCGCAGTGCGTGAAAGACCAGCACGTCGGTCAGCACTACCTGATCGACCGACCGACAGCGCGCGCTCAACCCCGCCTCGATACGGGCGAGTGCCGCGGCGGGGAGCCCGAGTGTCCGCGAGATCCGGGACCGGGCGGTCGCGCTATGCCAGGCCAGGAGCAGGGTGCCGCCCGGGCGCAGGACCCGGCACAGCTCGTCGAGCCCGGCGTCGAGGTCGGGCCAGATCGCGACGGTGTTGACCGAGACGACATGATCGACTGCGGCGTCGTCAAGTCCGGTCGCCGCGGCGTCACCGAGCCGCAGGTCCGCGCCGGGAGCCCGGCGCGCGGCAAGCCGGCACATCTCCTCGGACGGGTCAACGCCGAGCAGCCGGGGGCGCTCCGGGCGAGCGAGCAGTGCGCCCAGCAGCACGCCCGGGCCGTAGCCGACCTCCAAGACGGTCTGACCGGCCCGCAGTGGGAGCAGCGCGGCGACCTCCCGGGAAGCGCGGCCGTTCGTAACGGCCATGAACCGCCCGGCCAGCCGCCCACGCAGGCCACGCGGATGGGCGAACGGGCTCGTGATCGGGCCCTCGCGGACCCAGGACGTGAACATCTCAGTCATGCCGTGAGAGTGCAGGGTCATACCGGCTCGACGTCAAGTCCCGAACACCGCTGCACCTGGTTTACCCGCACGTAGAGTCGGACCGTCAGCCGTCCCGCACCCAATGAGCGAGGAGTACGACGATGCCCGAAGCCGTGATCGTCGCGGCGACCCGATCCCCGATCGGTCGCGCGTTCAAGGGGTCGCTGGTGAGCATCCGCCCCGACGACCTGGCCGCGCAGCTGGTGCGTGCGGCACTCGATCAGGTACCCCAGCTCGACCCGTCCGAGATCGACGACCTCATGCTCGGCT